>CAIXHE010000145.1 GCA_903919205.1 uncultured Opitutaceae bacterium
ACCTGGCGGATTCCCAGCGCGTCCCACGTGGGGTTGGGCTTTGGCGTGCGCACGGCAAGGCCGACGTCCACGCCGCGCTTGGCCAGTTCCACGGCCACCGGGGTACCAATGTTGCCGGAATTGACGATGATTTTCATGGGGGGAGTGGGGAGGGTGCGCGCGGCTTATTTTCCGAGGGCCTCGATGACAAGCCTCGCGGTCTCGGCTCCGGAGTTCTGCTGCTGGCCGGTGATCAGGTTGCCGTCGCGAATCGCAAACGGCTTGAACGCGCCCACCGTCAGGAAGTTGGCTCCCAGCCGATCCGCCTCGTCCTGGATCCTATAAGGCATCACCTTCATCCCCACCGTCTTGTCGGCAAAGGCCTCCTCGCTGTTTGCGAAGCCCGTGACCGTCTTGCCAGCCAGGAAGGGGGTGCCGTCGGGGTTCTCGAGGTAAAGCAGGAGGGAGGTGCCATGGCAAAGGGCCGCCGCCGGCTTTCCCGCCAGATAGAAGTCCATGAAGAGTTTCTGGAGCACGGTGGTCTCGCGGAAGGTGAACATCGGGCCCTGCCCTCCGCAGACGACAATGGCGTCGAAATCCTCCATTCTCAGGTTCGCGACGCTCGGGGTGTCCTCGAGCATCGCGGCCAGCTTGGGGGTGCTGAGAAACCCCAGGCTTAGGATGTCGTGGGCGCTGTAGCCGCTGGGATCCCTCGGGTCGCTGTAGCCGTCAAGCTCCACGGCTCCGCCCTTGGGGCTAGAAAGCGTGCACGAATAGCCCGCCTCCGTGAACGCGTGCCAGGGGTGGATGAACTCGGAGGCCCAGAATCCCACGGGCCACCCCGTGGTGCTGGAGACGGCCGGGTTGGAAACGACCATGAGGATCGATCGCGTGGAGCGGGTAGAGGATTGCATAGGGTGTAGGTTGGTTTCTTGAAGATTCCCAGGCCCTCCCTCACTGCGCCCTAACCGAGGAAGGACTGCAGGGCCCGCACGACCGCCGCTGGCTGGTCGATCTGCGCGAAGTGGCTCGCCTGCTCGATCACCGTGCTCGTGGCGCCGGGCGCCAGGGACGTGATGTAGGGGCAGAGCGCGACCGGGAACAGCCGGTCCTCCTGGCCCCACAGGACAAGCGTAGGCGCCTTGACCCGGGGAAGCACGACCTCGAGCGTCGGGGAGGCCAGCAAGCCCGGCCACAGGACGGGCACGATTGCCTTCTCGCCCCCCGCATTGAAGCGTGCGAACGCCTCCTCGGCGAAGGCGTCGGTGTGCGCGAAGCTGGAATGGATCACGAAGCCCAGGAGCTTCTTCATCTGATCGAGCGTGTCGGGGAACAGATTGACGGGCGGCTCGCCCTGGAACATCGCGGCGAAACCCGCGGGGTCTATCACCACCAGCTTCTCGGTCGCCTCGGGGTACTCCGCCGCAAACGTGGCCGCGACCCATCCGCCCACCGAATTGCCGACGATCGCCGCGGTCTTCACACCCTCGCCCCCGAGCAGGGCCTTGATGGCCGCGGCCTGCGCCGGAATCCTCAGGTCCGGCGCGCCCCTTGAGGAGCCGCCGAAGCCGAGCATGTCGACTGCGTAGACCGTGTGCGATCGGGCGAGGGCTTCCGAGACGCCGATCCAGTCCTCCTTGTGCCCTCCCACTCCGTGCACGATCACGACCGCCGGGCCGGAGCCCCACTTCAGATAGGACTGCTCCGCGGCGCCAATCCGGTGCCGGGCCTCCCATGGCTTCGAGGGGGTATTCATGTCGGGATGATCTAGGGGTTTCTTCGATCTCGGGAATTTCTAAGTTGAAGCGCGTTACCTAAGCAGAAAAATAAAGGACCACAAGAGGGCACCATTTTGTGCCTATCTTGCCCTCCCCACCATGCGACTTGTAGACTGCCCGGTTCGTACCTCGCTCGACGTGATCGAGGGGAAATGGAAGCCCGTCATTCTCTACCACCTGATGGGCGGAAAGAAGCGGTTCGGCCAGCTGAGGAGGCTGATCCCCGAGGCTAGCCAGAAGGTGCTCACGCAGCAGCTGCGCGAGCTCGAGCGTGACGGAATCCTGGTGCGCACCGTGTTTCCCACCTCGGCGATGAGGGTCGAGTATTCGTTCACCCGCGAGGGCGAGTCGCTTCGGCCCGCGTTCACGGCTCTGTGCGAGTGGGGGCGTGCGCGGCAGGTGGCCCTCAGTCGCCTGTAGGACGCCCGGCAACGCCTCAGCTCCGATCGTGCCTAAAGCCGAACAACTCAGCACCTCCAGGCTGGAGGCGTTCAGCGACGGCGTGATCGCCTTCGCGGCGACGCTCCTCGTGGTGGGAGTTACCATTCCCCACCTCACCAACCCGGGCTCCGCGCGCGAGATGGCGGGCCTGCTCCGCGACCAGATCCCCAATTTTCTCATCTATGCCGTCAGCTTCGGCACGCTGACGGTGTGGTGGCTGGCGCACCACCAATTGTTCCACCACATCCGCAGCACGGACCGCGTCCTGCTGCTTCTGAACGGCGGGTTCCTGTTCTTCATCGCATTCCTTCCCTTTCCAACAAGTCTGGTGGGGCAGTACCCCTCGAACCCCGCCGCGTCCTCGCTCTACGGGATTGTAGGCGGGCTCACGGGCATCTGCGTGCTGGCGATTCGCTTGTATGCCGGGCGTCCCGGCGGCCCGATGGATGCCGTGCTTGGCCCCGATGATCGCCGGCGCTTCCTGCGCAGAAGCGCCATGAGCCCGTGCGCGTATTTCGGGGGTGCCGTACTCGCTCTGTTTCACCCGGGGGCCGCTTTGGCTCTGTACGCAGCCATCGCGATCTACTTTGTGATCCCCCTCAGGAGGCGGGCGGCGGCCCAGGACGGCGCCCCCGGGGCCCCGCCCCTATAGCGTCGTGTCGGTGTTCTCGACCCGTATCTGGCCCAGAAGCCGAACAAGCGAGGCCCGGCACTTTTTTGCTGGTTTTCCGTCCATGAGCGCAGAGAGATGGATGTCGATCCAGGTGTTCTCCTGGATCCAGTGGGCGCGCACGTTGGAGTGCTGGCTTCCGGGAAGGTCCATGTTGTAGAGCACCGCGTCCCAGCCGCCTATCTTCTTGAACTCCACTTCGGCGGGACCCGGCAGGGCGTTCAGCGACCACTGGATCTTGTCGCCCTCGAAGATCTTCTTCGTCGAGGTGAACTTCTTTGCGGGCTCGATCCACCCGCTGATCGAGATGTCCGGCCTGAGCTCGTTCTGGAAGAGAAAGTACCTCGGGTTGAGCTTCGAGCCCTTGGCGAGGTTGTTCTTCAGGTCCTTCTTCGGGATCGTGACCGCCAGGGACGTGATGGGCACGTTCAGCACGAAGCCCTCGGGCAGCTCGAACACCTGGAGGGTTTCCCCCTCCGGAACCGCCGAAAGCGCCTGGGAATAGGCGAAAAACGTGAACGAGGATCCGAAGCTGGCGGATTGCATGGGTCTGATCTCGGTATGTTAAAAACGGGCCCGGCGCTCAAGGGGTTTCGACGGCTGAGAGGGCCACCGGGGACTCGACGATGCGCGCCGGCAGCACCACGCGGAAGGTCGAGCCCCTGCCTGGCTCGCTTTCGACCGAGACGGTGCCCCCGTGGCTCTTCACGATCCCGTAGACCGTGGAGAGCCCCAGGCCGGTGCCCTTGCCGACCTCCTTCGTCGTGAAGAAGGGGTCGAAGATCCGGCTGCGGATCTCGGGTGCGATGCCCTGGCCGGTGTCCGTCACGGTGATCACCACGGTGCGGGCCCCCCCCGCGTCGTTCGCAGCACGCAGCGTGAGCCTGCCCCCCCGGGGCATGGCGTCGCGGGCGTTCACGCACAGGTTCATGAGGACCTGGTGGAGCTGGATGGGGTCGGCCGTCAGTGTCCAGAGGCCCTTCTCGATCCTCGCGTCGACCCTTATGTCGCTCGGGAAGACGGCCCGCATCATTTCGAGCATGTCGGTGATGACCTGCGCCGGGTCCACCTCGACCCTTCGCTGGGCCATGTCCCGGCTGAATGCCAGCAACTGCTGGACGATCGCCGCGCCGCGCCTTGCGCCGGTCTCGAGCATCCCCATGAGAGCCCGGTCCTCGTCGTCGGACATCTTCTCGCCGAGCACGCTGCTCGCCATCAGCATGGGGGTGAGTATGTTGTTCAGGTCGTGCGCGACGCCCGCCGCGAGCGTGCCAATGGCCTCGAGCCGCTGGCTGTGAAGCAGCATCGCCTCCAGCTCCTTGCGCTCGGTGATGTCGGTGTGGGTGCCGACCATGCGCAGGGGGCGCCCGCTGGCGTCCCGCTCGACGACCTTGGCGATCGAGCGGATCCACTTCCAGTCGCCGGAGCGGGTCTGGCGCCGGTACTCGAGCGTATGCGACTGCCCGGAGGCGACGCACGCCCTCAGCTCTCGGGCCGCCGCCTCCCTGTCCTCAGGATGCACGTTCTCGAGCCAGTTAGCCTGCGTCGTCACGAATTCCCCGGGCTCGTAGCCGATGATCCTCACGTACTCGTCGCTCGAGAAGCCCTCTCCCGTCTGGAGGTTGAGCTCGAACCAGCCCTGCTTCGAGGCCTCGAGAGCCAGGCGCAGGCGCTCCTCGTTGGCGCGAAGGGCCACCTCGGTCTGCAGGCGGTCGCTGATGTCGCGGATCGTGACCAGGATCCTGCGGTGCCCGGCGATCTCGCCCGCCCGCATCGCGATCTCAGACCAGAAGAGCGTGCCGTCGATGCGGCGGTTGCGCCAGCGGTAGAGCTGCGGCACGCCCGCCAGAGCCCGACGCATGTGCTCGGCGGCCTCGACCCCCGAATACGGGCTCGCCCCGAGGCTGATGTCGTCGACCGAGAGGCGCAGCGCGGCCTCCCGCCCGTAGCCGAACATCGCGCACATGCGCTCGTTCACGTCCAGCAGGCGGCCCTGCTCGTCGCGGATCAGCATGGCGTCGCTGGTCGAGTTGAAGATCTCGCGGTAGTTCTGCTCGCTCGCTGCGAGTTCCCGGCCCACCTCGGAGAGCCGGTTGTGCTCCTGGTCGTGGGCCCGCAGCACAAGCCACAGGATCGCGCCCAGGGCCAGGAGCGCGCTGAACGCGCCCGTCACCAGGTCGAGCACCCGGTCGATGGGCTGCGGCAGCGGCCGGGAAAGACCGGGGAACGCATAGTCCATGGCGATCAGCGCGCAGAGGTTGACAACCGTCAGCGCCGTGAACGCCCAGCGGGTGCGGCCCTGCAGGATCGCCAGGGGGTACAGGAGCGCGGGGAAGAAATAGTAGGTGATGCTGCCCTGGGACCCCGCGTCCAGGTTCCAGGTCGAGTTGAGGATGACCAGCAGGGCGACGAAGAACGTGACGAAGAGGTGGTGTCCGCGCCGCGAGGCTCCGTAGCAGCCGAGAGCGAAGAGGCCGAGGAGGACGTTCGCGATGTGCACCCACGGCGGAAGATTCTGGAACAGGTTGGTCGGGAATATGATCAGCAGGCAGATCGCCGCGGTGGTGGCGCAGATGAGACGGTAGAGCCTGACGCGGAGGGGCTGGGACAGGTCCGCCGCCAGGGTGCTCGAGATCTGTTTCAGCCAGCCGGCCATAGGGGGCTCGAGAGTCGGGTGATGCCCGGATTTCTACAAGTCCGAACACACGCCAGTCGCTCTAGGTCGATCCGCCTACGAGCAGCCAGGTGCCCCGGCCGGACTTCGGCCCGGCCCCCGATTCAAGCCGCTGGCGACCGGCGGCGCGCTCGACCGAGGAGGGCGGCCGCGAGGGCCGCGCCGCCGACGATCGCCGCCCAGGCCTGGGGCTCGGGAATCGAGGTGAGGAGCGACGTGTAGGACACGTTGGCGGAGCCGTAGACCGTGATGTCGCTGTTCGTGCCGAACGCGAGGTTGGTGAGCGTGGGTCCTCCCACGCTGCCGCCGTTGGACACGAGGGTAAGCGTGAGCGTGCCGCCGCCCGGGGCCTCGAATGCGCTCGGATTGGTGAAGACGACGGCGTTGCTCGTGGAGGACGAGGTCGCCGCGAAGGCGGTCGCCGTGTAGGTGCCGGAGGGCGGAAGGAAGGGCAGGGCGGTGCCCGACACCGTGGCCTCCGGTACGAAGTTGAGCGTGGAGTTTCCGGGGACCTCGAGGGCGAGGGCCACCTGGGTGTAGGCGTTCTGGAAGGCGATCGAGGTTTCCGGGCTCACGGTGAAATTGTAGGCGAGGACGGTGCCGTCGACCGTCGCGCTCAGCGTGGCCGTGACGGACTCGAGCGTCTGGGCCGAATTGGAGTCGAAGAGCGGAAGCGAGAACGTGAGGCCGGCGCCGTTGTTGAAATCGCTGCTCGGCGACTGGGCCGTGCCGGCATCGAGCGGAGTCGCGGCGGACCCGAAAGTGAAGGTGTAGGTCGTCACCATCTGCGCGCGCGAGGCGCCGGCACCCGCAAGGAGGGCCGCTGCAAGGACAAGCGCGTGGATCTTGGACTTCAAGGGAGGGGGTGCAGTAAGGGAGCTTTGACCGGAGAGTTTCCGGATAATGCAAGCTTCTAGCAAACGCCATGGGTGACTATTGAGTAACATTCCTCCGCCCGGGGGCGGAGATCGCCGTCGGTTTCGGCGTGCAGTGGCTCGCCCAGCGGACCTAGCCTGTCGCACCCCCTCCTCCCGTGAGCCTATCATTGATGAGCCCCCTACGCCTCGCCCTGCCTCTCGCCCTCCTAGGCGCCTCGTTTGCCGCTCCCCTGCGGGCCGATTCGGTCATCGAGCTCAGGGGTGACGCCGGGGGGCCCCGCTTCGACGGCATCGGCGCGGTGAGCGGTGGGGGCGCCACCTCGGTGCTGCTCAAGGACTACCCGCAGCCGCAGCGCGACCAGATCCTCGACCTGCTCTTCAAGCCCAAGTTCGGTGCGTCGATGAGCGCGCTCCTGGTCGAGGTGCCGGGCGACGGCAACTCCACCCAGGGCTCGGAGCCGAGCCACATGCACGCGCGCGGCGAGGCCAACTTCAGCCGGGGCTACGAGTGGTGGCTGATGCGCGAGGCGAAGCGCAGGAACCCCGTCCTCTCCCTTGACGCATGCGCCTGGGGCTGCCCTGGCTGGGTGGGCGCAGGCACGTTCTGGTCCCAGGACATGGCCGACTACTATGCCTCGTGGGCCAAGGGGCTCAAGTCGCAGTACGGCCTCGACTTGGACGCCCTCGGCTGCCGAAACGAAAAGGGCGTCGACGAGGGCTTCGCGAAGAAGCTGCGCGCCACCCTGAACGCCAACGGCCTCGCCAAGGTGCGCATCCACGGCTTCGACAACTGGGAAAAGAACAAGTTCGACTGGGCGAAGGACCTCGAGCGCGACCCCGATCTGGCCGCCTCGGTCGACATCCTCAGCAACCACACGATGTGGGAGACGCCCACGCCCCCGGACGTGTTGCGCATCAGCGAGGCGCTCCACAAGCCTATATGGAACTCCGAGGAGCACGTCTACAAGGAGGGCTTCGACTGCGAGATCAGCATCGTCAAGGCCTTCAACGAGAACTTCATCACGAGCGGCGTCACCAAGATCGTGAACTGGTACCTGGTCGGCTCGGTCTACCGGGTTGAGCCCTACCCCGAGACACCGGCCGCTCTGATCGCCAACACGCCCTGGAGCGGGCACTACTATGTGCGCGACGCCCTCTGGGGCTACGCCCACTACGGCCAGTTCACCGAGATTGGCTGGCAGTACCTGAAGGACGCCTGCCGCAGGCTCCCCGCCGGGGGCACCCTCGTCGCCCTCAAGTCGCCCGGCGACGACTACAGCCTTGTCGCCGAGACCCAGGGCGCCACCGAGGCGCAGGCGGTCACCTTCCACGTGGGCGCGGGCCTTTCCAAGGGGAGCCTGTGTGTCTGGAGGAGCAACGAGGCCGAGCAGTTCGTCCGGCTCTCCGACGTCGTTCCTTCGGGCGGCTCCTTCACGCTCCTGCTGGAGCCCAACTCGGTGTACTCGGTCTCCACGACCACCGGCCAGAGCAAGGGATCCTTCGCCAATGTTCCAGCCGAGACCCGCTTCCCGTTCCCCTACATGGAGACCTTCGAGGGCTACCCAAGCCCCGCCCGCTGGGGCTACCTGCCGCACTACACGGCCGACATCTGCGGCGTCTTCGAGCTTGCCGAGCGACCCGACGGCGCAGGCACGTGCCTGCGCCAGGTGATCGACCACAAGGCCCAGAGCTGGGCCCCCGAGTGGATGCCGTACACGATCCTGGGCGACCGCGACTGGTCCGACTACGAGGTCTCCGCCGACCTCTACCTGGACGGCGGCGGCTGGGCGGGCGTGATGGGCCGCGTGAACGACACGGGCTCCGGCTACGGATGCGCCCCCAAGGGCTATTATGCCCGCCTCGCGGCCGACGGCACCTGCGCCCTCTACGTCTCGACCCAGGCGCCGAGCTCGGTGGCGGGCACCCTTCTCGCCACCGGCCGCGTGCCGAAGGTGGCCGGTCGCCAATGGCACCGCCTATCCCTTCGCTTCTCCGGCACCACGATCTCCGCCCTGGTCGACGGCGCGCAGGTGCTGCTCGCGAGCGACACGACCTACGCCCGGGGCCTTGCCGGCCTCGTCACCGGAGGCGAGGCGGACAGCCGCAACACGGCCTGCTTTGACAACCTGGCGATCGGCCCGGTGGGGGCGACGCCCGCGGCCGCAACGGCGTTTTCGCCCGACCAGCGCCCGATGTACGCGGGCCCCCCGTAGCCGGCGCAGGTCCCCGTCGCCGACGTGGCACCGTCCCTGCTGGTCGCACCCCCTGGATTCCTCCCGATACGCCCGTGTACACGATCACGCTAGGGGGCCGCACCCACTCGTTCGCCGACCTTCGCACGCTGCTCGCGAAGGCCTCGCCCGCCCGCTCGGGCGACGTTCTGGCGGGCGTCGCTGCCGCCAGCGCCGAGGAGCGGGTGGCCGCGATGTACGCCCTCTCGGAGGTGCCCCTCAGCGAATTCCTCGAGCACCCGCTCATTCCGTACGAGGCGGATGAGGTCACGCGCCTGATCCTCGACACGCACGAGCGCGCCGCCTTCGCGCCGGTCTCGGGCCTGACGGTGGGCGGACTGCGCGACTGGCTCCTCGCCTACGAGACGGGTGCGCCCGAGCTCTCGGCCGTCGCCCCGGGCCTCACCCCCGAGATGGCCGCGGCGGTCAGCAAGGTGATGCGCAACCAGGACCTGGTGCTGGTCGCGAGCAAGTGCGAGGTCGTGACGCGCTTCCGCAGCACGGTCGGCTTGCGCGGCCGCCTCTCGGTGCGCCTCCAGCCGAATCACCCCACCGACGAGCCGCGCGGCATTGCCGCCTCGATCATCGATGGTCTTCTCTACGGGTGCGGCGACGCGGTGATCGGCATCAACCCGGCAACCGACTCCCCGGAGCGCGTCGGCGAGCTCCTGCGCATGCTCGACGACCTGATACGCACCTACCGCATCCCGACGCAGAGCTGCGTGCTCGCCCATGTGACGACCCAGATGGCGGCCCTCGAGGCGGGCGCCCCGCTCGACCTCATGTTCCAGAGCATCGCGGGCACCGAGGCGGCCAATTCAAGCTTTGGGATCAGCCTGGGCCTGCTGGGGGAGGCCCGGCGGGCCGCGCTCGGGCTCGGCCGGTGCGGCCCCTCCGGGAACGTGATGTACTTCGAGACGGGGCAGGGCTCATGCCTCTCCGCGGGCGCGCACCACGGCTGCGACCAGCAGACCCTCGAGGCCCGCGCCTACGGCGTCGCCCGGGCCTTCCGCCCCCTGCTTGTGAACACCGTGGTCGGCTTCATCGGCCCCGAGTACCTGGCGGACGGCAAGCAGATCATCCGCGCCGGCCTGGAGGACCACTTCTGCGGCAAGCTGCTCGGCCTGCCGATGGGCGTCGACGTCTGCTACACGAACCACAGCGAGGCCGACCAGGACGACATGGACACGCTGCTGACGCTCCTCGGCGCCGCGGGCGTCAACTTCGTCATGGGGGTGCCCGGCGGCGACGACATCATGCTCGGCTACCAGTCGTCGAGCTTCCACGACAGCCACTACCTGCGCCAGCTTCTCGGCCGGCGGCCCGCGCCCGAGTTCGAGCAGTGGCTGGGCGAGATGCGGATCCAGGGCCGGGACCTGCGCCTGCAGCCGATCCCCGGCCAGCACGCGCTCCTGGGAGGCCATGGCCGCTGACCTGGTCCCGGAGGACGGGTGGGTCTTCCTGCGCCGCCACACGGCCGCGCGGATCGCGCTCGGTCGCTCGGGGGGAAGCCTGCCCACCCGCGAGACCCTCGGTCTCGCTTACGCCCAGGCCCTCGCCCGGGACGCGGTGCGGGCCCCCTTCGACCCGCATGCGCTCGCCGCCGCGCTCAGGCCGCTCGCGCCCGACGTGCTGGTTCTCGAGAGCGCGGCTCCGGACCGCGCGGCCTTCCTCGCGCGGCCCGACCTCGGACGCCGGCTCTCCGAGCGCTCGGCCGCGCTCCTCGCCGCGCTTCCCCGCTCCGACCCCCCTCCCACGCTCGCGATCGTCGTCTCCGACGGCCTGTCGGCCCTGGCGGCCGAGCGCCAGGCCTCGCCGCTCCTCGCCGAACTCCTTCCGCTCCTGCGGGCGCATGGCTTCCGTCTCGCGCCGCTGGTCGTTGTGCGGCACGCCCGCGTGGGGCTCCTCGATCCCGTCGGCTCCGCCCTCGGCGCCGAGATGGCGCTCATCCTCCTCGGCGAGCGGCCCGGCCTCGGAACGCCGGACAGCCTCGGGGCTTACCTCGCCTACAGCCCCGGACCGGGCCGCACCGACGCGGACCGCAACTGCGTCTCGAACATCCGTCCCGAGGGGCTCGTCGCGCGGGAGGCCGCGGCGCGCATCGCGGGCCTCCTCGCGGCCGCGCGCGAATTCCGGCTGACCGGTCCCGCGCTGAAGGAGCCGCCCAGCCGCCCGTCGCTGGGCGCGAAGTAGGGGCCCTCAGAGTGCCTCGGGATGGGTCGCCGGCTCGAGCAGTCCCGCGGGCGTCCCCGGGGCGGACCCCGTCAGGTGCAGGCTCGTCGGCCCGGTGCCATGGACGTAGCGGATCTTCACGTCGTGCGTCGTTCCGGGCTCCAGCGCGACCGTGCCCTCGGCGGTCGATCGCCCGGGCGAGGCCTTGGTGAGGACGCTTCGGCCGTCCACCCACACCTGGAGCCGCCCGTCGGAGTCGGCCCGTATGGCGAAGGCCCGGCCGGAGGCCGCCCGGAACCTTCCCGTGTACTCGATCGAGTAGTGCTCGCGAGGCACGCCCGCCGAGGCGTCGGGCGAGCCCGTCCCGGGCTCGTCGCCCAGGTCGAAGTCGATCGAGGGCGTGACCGAGGTCTTCGCCAGCTGGGAGAACGCGGGATCCCGGTAGTAGCGGACCAAGAAGAAGGGCGTGCGCGCGAACCCCTCCGCCCCCAGCAGGGCGCGCGCATCGTCCAGCGACCAGGGATGGCCGTCCGGGTACACGATCCCGTGGAACGGGGTCCCCGGCTCGTCGGCGCGCTCGTGGCCCCGCTTGTCGTCCCAGGCGAACCGGCAGTTGTCGCGGCCGATCCCTAACTCCCAGAAGATGTAGCCGACCTTGCCCCGGAAGTGCTCGACGATCCCGGGCACGGTCTGGCCCTTCCGGTTCATGCACTCGGTGCAGAGCGAGTGCAGGTCGCCGCCCACGTTGTAGCTTCCGTAGACGTGCCAGGACGGGAAGTCCGAGAACGGCCCCCCGGAGAACTCGCCCCCGGTGGCCGTTGACGGGATCGGGGTGCCGGTCTCCCGGATCCAGTCGCGCGCGGCGCGCTCCAGGCGCCGGGTGGCCTCCTCGTTCTTAGGCTCGTTGTAGATCTCCCAGAAGGCCACCCTCGGATCCGAAACGTGGGCACGCACGATGTCCTGAACGTAGGCCTTCAGGCGCCCCTGGTGGGCCTCGAAGTGCGCCCGGGCGTCCTCCCCGGGGCTGACGAGCCACTGGCTGTTGTGCACCCCTCGCAGCGGGGCGGGGTAGCGGTAGGCCGCCGACCCGAGGTCCGCGGGCGGCTCGTTCCAGCAGTCGTCGAAGAACACGAACTCGGTGCGTATCCCGTGGGCGTGGGCCCGCGCGAGGAAGTCCTCGATCTCGGCCAGCAGGGCCTCGCGCTTCTTCAGGTACACGCCGTAGTGCAGGTACACGCGAACCACATTGATGCCGTACACGGAGGCGTAGCGCAGCTCCCGTTCGTTCACGGCCGGGTCGTACTCGTCCCACTGCTGGGCCTCGTTGACCGCGTTCGTCGGCACGAAGACGGCGCCCTGGACCCACCTCCAGTCCCGGGGATCGGTCGCCGAGGGGGTCCCCGCCGCGGTTCCAAGGGGGGCGAGGGCCGCGCACGCGGCCAGGGCGCAGATCGTAGGGGTTCTCATGGGGCGCCCCAGAGCATGCACCGCCCGGGGGCGGCGGGCAATCCAGGAGCGCTCGGGAGGGGTGCGTTAAATCCGCGCAACGGGCCGGACTCGGGTTGCATGCGAACGGCAGACCGCCATCCTCGCTCACTCCCATGGGCGCCGAACGCCAACCCCCCGTCGAGCTGCGCTCGCTGATCGGCCACCGCGATTCGGTGGCCGCGGCGGCGCCGCTTGAGGACGTCCATCGCCGATTCGCCGAGACCGGCAGGGACTTCCTCGCCGTGCTCGACGGCGAGCGCCTGCTCGGCGTCTGCTCCCGCCGGGACATCGCCATGCGCCTGGGCGCGCGCTTCGGCTTCGCGCTCTACGCGCGACGGCCCGTGAGCGAGCACCTCGTCCCCGCGGCCCTCAGCATCACCGAGTCGACGCCGATCCCCGAGGCGCTGCAGTCGGTCGCAGCCCGCGCCGACGCCTACTTCTACGACGACGTGCTGCTGGTCGACGAGCGGGGCGGCTTTCTCGGCCTGATCCTGGTGCACGCGCTCGTTCGGCTCCAGACCGGCCTTCTCCTCGGCAACATCTCAGCCCTTGAGGCCTCCCGCCAGGAGATCGCCGAGAAGAACCGGTCAATGGAGGAGGACCTGCTCATGGCCCGCGAGGTGCAGCTGGCGATGCTGCCCTCGGCCGCGGACGACGACCCCTCGCGCGCGTGGCGCTTCGAGTCCTTCTACGCCCCGGCCGGCGGCGTCAGCGGCGACTTCTTCCAGCTGATCCGCATCTCCGACACGGCCGCCGGTGTCCTTGTCTGCGACGTGATGGGCCACGGCGTGCGCTCCGCGTTCGTGACGGCCATGCTACGCGCCTTTGTCGAGGATCTCCAGCCGCTGGCGCTCGACCCGGGGGCGCTTCTTACGCGCCTGAACCAGGGATTGATGGGTGTCCTCCGGCAGTCCGGCAACCTCCTCTTCGTGACCGCGGCCTACGTCGTAATCGACACGGCGGCGTCCACGCTGCGCTATGGCCAGGCGGGCCACCCGACGGGGTTCCTGCTGCGCGCCTCCGGCGGGGTGGGACTGCTCCCGGTCGACGACGACATCGCCGGCCCCGCGCTCGGGCTCATCCCCGACGTTCCCTACACCTACGGGAGCGCCCCCTTTGGCGGCGGGGACACGGCGATCCTGTTCACGGACGGCGTGTCCGAGGCGCGCAACGCCGCCGGCGACGAGTGGGGACAGGACCGCCTGCGCGACGACATCGCCCGGCGCGGGCCCGCCGCGGGCCCGGGGCTGCTTCCCGCGATCGTCGAGTCCGCCCGGGCCTTCGCCGGTACCCGCGAGTTCGACGACGACATCTGCCTGGTCTCGCTCACGTCGAGGCCGGCCGCGGGTTAGGGGGCGCCGGGCTTGTTCGCCTCGGCGTTCTCGCGCACCGCCGCGACGATCTCCTCCATTCCCTGCTGGATCTCTCCCACCTTGGGATGCACCTCCCGGATCAGGTCGTGCTCGATCTTCGAGAGGCGCTCAATGCGTTTTCCCTGCTCTCGCAGCCGCTCGAGGAGCTGGTTCTGGTTCCTGGAGATCCGGTGCATCCACCAGAAACACACCGCCCAGCACGCGGTTCCGGCGAGGGTCATCCAGAACGCGACCATGTTTCTGTCCATAGCCCCCGGTAGGCCTCCCATCGCCCCGCAGCAAGCGCCCGGGGGCGATTGATGCCGCCTTTGGGATTGCGCGCGGGGCGCGTTTCGGCACCCTCAGGGCGGCAATGGAATCTGCCATCTCGCGCCCGCGGGTAAACCGCCGGAATCCCCCGGCCGATGACTCCTACTGCGAACCCTCGCACTAGGAAACCTCATGTCCCTCTACTTTTGGATCGCGATCGGCAGCGCCCTGGGTGGCGTCGCGCGCCATGCCCTGAACGGCCTGGCTGAATCGCAGCTCGGCTCGAGCTTCCCCTGGGGCATCCTGATCATCAACGTCACCGGCTCCTTCGCGATCGGCTTCATCTACACGCTCAGCGGCCCGGACGGCCGCTGGGTCCTTTCGTCCGAGAGCCGCCAGTTCCTGATGGTGGGCATCTGCGGCGGCTACACGACCTTCTCCTCCTTCAGCCTGCGCACCCTGCTGATGATGCGCGAGGGCGCCCTCATGCGCGCGGGTGCCAACATCGCGCTATCCGTCGTCCTGTGCCTGGTTGCCGCGTGGCTAGGCCAGGTGGCCGCCGCAGCGATCAACGCCTCCAAGGGATCCTGAGCGCATGCCACACCCCATGGACCGCGTCCCGATCCGACCGCTGACGCTCGGGGCCCCCTAATGCCCCTCGGCCCCCCGATGAAGGTCACCCGAGCCCGCATCCTGCTTCGGGGCCTCGCGTGCCGCTGCCCGAACTGCGGCGGCGGCACGCTCTTCGCCGAGGGCCACCTCTTCAGGGTGAACCCCAGCTGCCCGACCTGCGGCCTCAAGTTCGAGAAGGGGGAGGGCACCTTCCTCGGTCCGTTCGCGCTCAACTACGGGGTGACCGCGTTCGGCCTGGTGATCCCCACGGTCGTCCTGTACGCGACCGGCCGGATCTCCTCTGTAACCGCATTCTGGATATGCCTTGCGGCCTCGATCGGCGGCCCGCTGCTTCTCTACCGGCCCTCCTGGGGCTGGTGGCTGATGCTTTACTACTTCTTCCTCCCGGACAACCTTCCCGCCAACCTGAATGGACGCCCCGAGGACGACGAATGAACCCGGCCGCGGCGGGGCGGGCGAGGTGGCCTTCGCCTTCCTGCGGCTCGGCCTCGTATCGTTTGGCGGCCCCGCGGCCCACCTGGGCTACTTCCGCAAGGAGTTCGTCGAGCGGCGCCGGTGGCTGGACGATGCCGCCTACGCCGACCTGGTTGCGCTCTGCCAGTTCCTGCCCGGGCCCGCGAGCAGCCAGGTCGCCTTCGGCCTTGGCCTCCGGCGGGCGGGCCTGACGGGCGCGCTCGCCGCCGCCGCGGGCTTCACGCTGCCCTCGGCGGCGATCATGGTCCTCCTGGGCTACGGCGTCGCCGCGCTCACCGACGTCGCGCATGCGGGCTGGCTGCACGGGCTGCGCCTGGCCGCGGCGGCCGTGGTGGCCCAGGCCGTCCTCGCCATGGGCCGCACGCTCTGCCCGGACCTCGCGCGGCGGCTCTTGGCGCTCTGCGTGGCGGTCCTGGCGGTCCTCCTGGCAGGGCCCGCCCTCCAGGTCGGGGTGATCGCGGCCTGCGCGCTCGTGGGCGTCTGGGCGTTCCGCTACGCGGGCCCGCGCCCGGCCGAGTCGCCGGGCGCCCCCGGCGGCCACCGCTGGGCCGCGGGTTCCCTGGTTGCCTACGCCGTGCTCCTCGCCGGGCTGCCGCTCCTGGCGGGGTTGACCGGCTCGCGGCCGCTCGCGGTGTTCGGCGGATTCTACCATGCGGGTGCGCTCGTCTTCGGCGGCGGCCATGTGGTCCTGCCGCTCCTGCGCGCCGAGGTGGTGCCCCCTGGTTGGATCAGCGACGAGCGTTTCCTCGCGGGCTACGGGGCCGCGCAGGCGCTGCCCGGGCCTCTCTTCTCCTTCGCGGCCTACCTGGGAACCGTGATCCACGGCGCCCCGCGTGCCTGGGTGGGTGGTCTTTCGGCTCTGATCGCCCTGTTCCTCCCCGGTTGGCTCCTCGTGGGCGGCGCCTATCCCTTCTGGCACCGGCTCGGGGTCCGCGGGTGGGCGCGGGCGGCGCTCAGGGGGGCCAACGCCGCCGTGGTCGGCCTGCTGCTTGCGGCCCTGTACAGTCCCGTTTGCACCGAATCGGTGCGCACGCTCGGCGACGCCGCCGCGGCCCTGCTGGGACTCCTCTTGCTCGAGCGCTTCAGGGTGCCCCCATGGGCGCTCGTTGCCGCGCTCGCCGCCCTGGGGCAGTGGGTGCTGCGCTAGGCTTCCCTGCGGGACAGCCGGTAGACCAGGAAATAGTAGGAGGACCCGAGGACGGCCGCGGCACCCGCGGTCCAGATCGAGATCGAGCGCAGCTCCCCGTGCATCAGCCTCTCGTCATGGCCGGCGACGTAGGAGACCGCGGCCAGCACGCTGCACCAGAAGAGGGACCCGATGAACGTGTACACCGAGAACTTCACGACGTTCATGCGCACGATGCCCGCCGGGATCCCGATCAGGTGGCGCACCACCGGGAGCATCCGCGACAGGAAGATGCCGAAGCTGCCGAAGCGCTGGGACCAGCGCTCCGCCTGCTCGACCTTGCC
Organism: uncultured Opitutaceae bacterium; assembly: GCA_903919205.1. Taxonomy (GTDB): domain Bacteria; phylum Verrucomicrobiota; class Verrucomicrobiia; order Opitutales; family Opitutaceae; genus Palsa-1447. Next base: position 16,511 of record CAIXHE010000145.1, read on the forward strand.
CGGACTGACGAAAAGGAACTTGCCGTAGCGGATCACGAGCGGGCGTCCCGCGAGCCTCGAGCCCCAGTACATGACGGTGGCGCCGATCAGGCTGCCGACGGCCGCAGCCAGCACGATGCCGTAGACGCTGAGCGAGGTGTGACCCTGGCTCGCCAGAATCACCGCCGGGGGGATCACCAGCTCGCTCGGCAGGGGCACCACCGAGCTCTCCAGCGCCATCAGGAAGACAAGGTACAGGTAGCCGCCCGACTGGAGCGAGTCCTGGTACGAGGCGAGGAGGCTCTGAATCAGGTGATGCAAGGGCCGCTCAGACGTCGGGCTTCGTCTTGCGAAGACCCTGGACGCGGTCGCCGGCCTTCCACTGGCCACGCTTCTTCAGCAAGTCGATGCGCTCGAAACGCTTGAGGACGTTGCGCTTGATCACGATGCCGCTGGTGCCTTGGAGACTCTTGTGTTGGGACATGGCTGGGAAGGGACGAAAGTTAGGAGTTAAAGGGTTGATTAGTTAAGCCCCGGATTCCGGCAAGACAAGGAGAAATTCGCCCTTGACCCCCCCGGGGGCCTCGTCAATTTCATCCGTTCCGCATCCGAAACATCATCGCCATGAGGGACGACTACATCAAACAAGCGCTCGGCAAGGTATTGGACCCCAACATCCTTATCAATGTGGTGTCGCGCCGAGTGAAGCAGCTGAAGCGGGGCAACCGCCCCCTGGTCGAGTCCCTCGAGAAGCTCTCCCCCGAGGATATCGCCTTGCGCGAGATCATTGAGGAAAAGATCAGCTTCGAGGCTGGCGAGAACTGAGCCGCGGGTCGCCCCCGGCGACCCTTGAGGCAGCAGTTGTCCGCAGGCTTCGCACCCGACGCCTCCCATGGCTGCGAAAAAAAACGAAGCCCCGCGCCTGACCGAGATCAGGAACTCCAAGGCATTCCGAGATTTTGAGATCGGAGAGCGCTTTGAGGCGGGAATCCAGCTGAAGGGCACCGAGGTCAAATCGGTTCGCTCCGCCCGGGCGCAGATCAGCGACGGCTTTTGCCGCATAGAGAAGGACGAGGTCTGGATGTACGGCACCCACATCGAGCCCTACGAGTACGGCAACATCGACAACCACGCCTCAAAGCGGGTCCGCAAGCTGATGCTCCACCGCCGCGACATCCGCAAGATCGAGGTGGCCATGAACACGGCGGGCAAGTCGCTGATCCCGCTGCGCATGTACTTCAAGGGGGCCCTCGTTAAGGTGGAGGTCGCCCTCGGGACCGGAAAGAAGCTCTTCGACAAGCGAGAGGACCTGAAGAAGAAGGTGCAGCTGCGGGAGGCCGACCGCGCGGTGCGCTCCCGCCGGACATGAGCGCCCCCCGGGACAAGGTCTGCGTGCGGGTGCCCGCCAGCACCTCCAACTGCGGTTCGGGCTTCGACACGCTGGGACTCGCCCTCACCCTCTACAACCGGGTGACCCTCGAGCGCGCCTCGGGTACCCAACCGGTGCCCGCCACGCCCCCGGATGCCCGCGCCCAGGCGATGGTAGGCGAGGCCGCCGCCGCCTTCTTCTCGGCGACCGGGCTCGCGCCCGCGGGCTTCCGCTACCGGATCGAGGGCGACGTGCCCCCGGCCCGAGGCCTCGGCTCGAGCGTGACCGTGCTCGCGGGGATCGTCGCGGGCCTGGACGGCCTCCACGGCACCTCGCTCACCCGCCGCCGCATGGTGGCGCTCGTCTCCGCCCTCGAGGGCCATCCGGACAATGCCGGGGCGGGCATCCTCGGGGGCTTCTGCGTGTCGCGCACCGACCCCCAGACGCAGGCCTACGTCGACACGCAGCGCTTCGAGATCCCGCCCGAGCTCGCCTTCGTCGTCGTCTCGCCCGCGGTGGAGCTGGTGACGAAGGAATCCCGCGGCGCGCTCCCCGGCTCCCTGCCGTTCTTCGACGCGGTGCGCAGCGTGAACGCGGCGGCCTACCTGGTCGCCGCCTTCGCCTCGCGGGACTTCGCCCGCCTGCGCGACTGCGCGGGCGACTTCATCCACGAACCCTACCGGCTGCCCCGCATACCGGGGGCGCAGGCCTCCCTCAGCCAGGGCCTGGCCGCCGGAGCCTGGACCGGCTGGCTGAGCGGCAGCGGCTCGAGCGTCCTGTGCCTCTGCGAGGCGTTCGCCGGGCCCGTGGTCCTGGCGGCCATGAAGGACGCCTTCGCGCGCGTTCCGGTCGGCTGCGAGGGCTGGGTCCTCTGCGCCGACAACCAGGGCCTGGCCGTGGACGCCTAGGGACGCAGCGAGGGGACATCCTTGCCCGGCCACACCCGGAGCACGGCGTCCGCGAGCGGCCTCCACCCGAAGGGCTTCTGAAGCCGCATCTTGAGCTTCTTCAGGCGTGCCAGGTCGGCCTCGATGGGGTCCAGGTCGTGGCCCGAGATCAGGATGAACACGGCCCCCGGTGCCGCGCGCGACGCCCGGTGGATGAATTCCACGCCATCCATCTGCGGCATGAAGTAGTCGGTCACGATCACGCCCGGGTCGAGCGCCCCGAGCACGCGGAGGGCCTCCTCGGGCCGGGTGAAGGCGTGCACCGGGCAGTCCAGGTTCTCGGCGAGCATCTGCGCCATGAGCTCCACGTAGGACTTCTCGTCGTCCACGATGACCACGGGCCGCGGGGACGTTGGGCTCGCTTTTCGGGCGGGGTTCACGGCATCGAGGGGGGACCTCCCGGCGATCATGCCCGGAGATTCCACAAAAGCAATGCGCAAGGCGCTTGCCTTGAACGGGTAAGGATCCAGAAACTGGGGCCCGTCCCTGCCGGCCATGATCCACATCGTCCTCTTCCAGCCGGAGATCCCGCAGAACACGGGCAACATCGGGCGCATGTGCGCGCTGACGCGCTCCCGGCTGCACCTGGTCCACCCGCTCGGCTTCCGGATCACGGACCGCAACCTCAGGCGCGCCGGCATGGACTACTGGTTCTCGCTGGACGTCCACGAGCACGCGGACTGGGCCGCGTTCCGCGCGAGCCCCTCGGCGCCCCGGCGCCTCTGGCTCTTCACGACAAAGGCCGATCACGGGTTCTGGGAGGCGGGCTTCCAAGACGGCGACGGCCTCGTCTTCGGCAACGAGGGGAGCGGGGCACCGGACTGGCTCCACGCCGAGCTCGCGGCCTCGCGGGTCACCATCCCGCACGCGAACCCCGAGCTGCGCTCGCTCAACCTCAGCACGGCAGCGGGCATCGCCGCCTACGAGGCCCTCAGGCAAATCGGCGGATTCGGGCCGCGCTGACCATTTTGGGGTAGCCTCCCGGAACCCGTGGCGCAAGATGGACCCCCTATATGAGTGAGTCCCGACTCAAGGTCTTTACAGGCAATTCAAACCGCGCGCTGGCCGAGGACATCTGCAAGTCCATCGGGATCCCCCTCGGGCAGGCCACCGTGACGAGCTTCCCGGACGGGGAGACCTTCGTGAAGATCGACGAGAACATCCGCGGGCACGACGTCTTCATCATCCAGTCGACCTGCCCGCCGACGAACCACCACCTGATGGAGCTGCTGATCATGATCGACGCGGCCCGCCGCGCCTCGGCGCAGCGCATCACGGCCGTGCTGCCGTTCTACGGCTACGCCCGCCAGGACCGCAAGGACCAGCCCCGCGTCCCGATCACGGCCAAGCTGGTCGCGAACCTGATCGTGTCGGCCGGTGCGAACCGCGTGCTGACGATGGATCTGCACAGCCAGCAGATCCAGGGCTTCTTCGACATCCCGGTCGACCACCTCTACGCATCGCCGGTCTTCTTCGAGCACCTCGGCAGCACGAAGACGGACACCCTCACGGTGTGCTCGCCGGACGTGGGCGGCATGAAGATGGCGGCGGCCTATGCCGACGTCCTCGGCGCCGGCCTCGGCATGGTCGCCAAGCGCCGCCGCAGCGCGACCACGGTCGACGCCATCAGCGTCGTCGGAGAGGTCCAGGGCCGCGACATCCTGCTGGTCGACGACATCACCGAGACGGCCGGCACGCTGAGCGCGGCCGCCCGCCTCCTGCGCGAGCACGGGGCCCGCAGCATCCGCGCCGCCGTCAGCCACTGCATCTTGAACGAGGTCGCCTACGAGCGAATTCGAAGCGGCGTGCTTGACGAAATCATCACCACGAACACGGTGCCGATCGACACCCGCGGGCTGCCCATCACGGTCCTCAACGTGGCGGGGCTCCTCGGGCAGGCCATCCGACGCATCAACACCAACGAGAGCATCACCGGGCTGTTCCGGATCAAGGGTTTCTGAGCGCCAGCGCCCCGTCCGGGTTCTTGGAACCCTTCCCGGGCGGTCGAGGTCCCTTACCTTTCCCATGAACCACCGAACCCTCCCCAAGCTGGCAGCCCTCCTGGCCTGCGCCGCCGCGCTCGCCCCCGCTGGACGCCTGCTCGCCGACCCCGCACCGGTGCGGATGCCGGAGCTCAAGAGGGACGTCTCGCCCGTCAACGACGGCAAGTCGGGCCTGGTGACGAGCTACGCCGACGTGGTCGAGCCGGTCCAGAGGCAGGTGGTCTCCATCAAGTCCTCGCGCACGGTCCACCAGCAGGTAAATCCCCTCCTCAAGCAGTTCTTCGGCGAGATCCCCGACGAGGGCGTCACGAAGGAGCTCGGCCTGGGCTCGGGCGTCATCGTGTCGTCCGACGGCTTCATCCTCACCAACAACCACGTGATCGCCGACGCCGACGAGCTGACGGTGGTGCTTTTCGACGGCAAGGAGTACCCGGCCAAGGTGGTCGGCGCGGACCCCAAGACGGACGTCGCCGTGGTGAAGATCGACGCGGTCGGCCTGCCCGCCGTCACCTTCGCCGACAGCGACAAGCTGCGGGTGGGCGACGTCGTCTTCGCGATCGGCAACCCCTTGGACGTCGGCGAGACCGTGACCATGGGCATCGTCTCCGCCAAGGGGCGCAACGTGGGCATCCTGGATGAGGTCGAGGGCTACGAGGACTTCATCCAGACCGACGCGGCCATCAACATGGGCAACTCGGGCGGCGCCTTGGTCGACGCGAAGGGCCGGCTGGTCGGCATCAACAGCGCCATCGTCTCGCCCTCGCGCGGAAACATCGGCATCGGCTTCGCCGTGCCGGTCAACATGGCGGCGAGCGTGATGAAGAGCCTGATCGAGACCGGCACGGTCACCCGCGGCTTCCTCGGCGTGAACGCCGACCCGATCAACGCCGACATCGCCGAGCAGGTGGGCCTGCCCAAGGACACCAAGGGCGTCATCGTGACCGACACCACCCCGGACGGACCCGCGGACAAGGCCGGCGTGAGGCGCCGCGACGTGATCCTCAAGGTGAACGGGAAGGCGACCTCCAATTTTGACGACCTGCGCCTGTCGATCTCCCAGATGCCCCCCGGCACCAAGGCGACCCTCGACATCTCCCGCGACGGCAAGCCCCTCACGGTGACGGCGGTCCTCGGGCAGTTCGGCGAGAAGCCGAACCAGCTCCTGGAAGGCGTCGAGGTGGGCAAGCTGGGCGACGAGGCCCGAAGGCGCCTCTCGCTCGACGCCCAGGTCACGGGCCTCGTCGTGACGGCCGTCGACGAGAAGTCCCCCTACAGCCAGGACCTTCCGGTCGGCTCGGTCATCGTCGAGATCAACCGCTCCTCGGTGGACGACATCGCCTCGGCCCGCAGGCTCCTGCACGCCGGCCACAACCTGCTTCTCGTGCGCTTCCGCGGCTACCAGAAGTTCCTGGTGGTGACGAAGTCCTGAGGCCTCAGCTGCCCGGCTTCTCGACGGGGATCCGCGCGAGGGCCTCCGGCACCGCGTCGGCGGGGTAGGTGGGGAAGCTGAGCTCCAGGAGCGACACCGACGGGGCGTCGAAGCGCACCGCCCCCGAGCTGCGGTCGACCAGCATCGCGACGCCGGCCGGGGTGCCCCCGGCCTTGCGGATGATGTTCAGGCACTCGATCACGCGGCCGCCGCGCGTCACCACGTCCTCGACGACCAGCACGCGCTCGCCGGGCGCCAGCGTGAAGCCGCGACGCATCACGAGCACGTTGTTCTCCTTCTCGCAGAAGATGTACCGGGCCTTCGCCTGGCGGGCCACCTCCTGGCCCATGACGAGGCCGCCCATGGCCGGAGCCAGCACGGTCGTGAACACCCACCCCTCGGAGCGCACTTTCTCGAGCAGGAGCTGGGAGAGCCGCTCCACCGCGTCCATGTGCTGGCACACCTGGGCACACTGGAAGTAGTGGCCGCTGTGCAGCCCGGAGCGCAGCACGAAGTGCCCGGTGAGCAGCGCCCGCGTGCGTGTGAAGATGTCGAGGACCTCGCCTTGCGTCGATTCCATGGCGGGGGAGTCCAGACGGATCCGACGGCGAATTCAACGCTCGAGCGGACGGACGGGCGTTGAATTTTGCCGGTCGCCCATTTAGGGTGTCCCGTGTCATACGGACACCCTCCATTGACTCCCACGCTACAGGTCCCGCTAGAGGATGAGCTCGGCGACGTGCTCGAGAAGGCGATGAGCTGCGCGGGCCTCTCGCCCGAGGCCCTCGCCGAGCGGGCCCGCGTGCCGCTCTCGGCCATCCGCGACGCGATCGACTACCGGCCGGAGCTGGGGCCGGCCGAGTGCGCCCGCCTGGCCGCGGCCCTAGGCCTGAACGAGGTCGGCCTGTGCGCGCTGGCCTCCGGAAGGTATCCGCTCCCGGAGCCCGAGGGGCTGCCGTTCTGCGTGTGGCCGCTTCGCATGCCGCACGGCATCGGCGTCGTGAACGCCTACCTGGTGGGCGCCTGCGAGGGCGGCCGCGCCGTCCTCTTCGACACCGGGCCCTCCCTCTCTGCGATCGAGGCGGCGTGGCCGCGCGCCGTGTGCGCGCTTGACGCGGTATTTGTCACCCATGTCGAGCCCGAGCACTCGGGCGGCCTGGAGGGTGTCGTTCGCCGCTTCGGCATGCCGAGGGCGTACGCGCCCGAGGGGGCGGGCCTCGAGGCGTGCCAGCCGCTGGGCGAGGGCTCCGTGGTCGGCGTGGGTCCGATCCGCGTGACCGCCTTCCGCACCCCGGGCCACAGCGCGACCCACAGCTGCTACCTGGTGCAGTCCTCGAGCCTGCCGACCGCGCGCGCCCTCCTCATCTCCGGCGACCTGGTCTTCGCGGGCTCGGCCGGCGGCCCCTACCACTGCCGGCGACAGCTGCGCGACCACCTTCGCCGGGTGCTGGCAGCCGTGCCCGAGGACACGCTTGTGGCCCCTGGCCACGGGCCGATGACCACCGCTGGCAACGAGCTGCGCTACAATCCCTTCGTCTCCTGAGGGAGGGGGGCGCCTAGGCGGCGTCGATGATCACCGCCACTACGGTGGCGTTGTCGGGGCCGCCGCGCTCGACCGCCAGGCTGACCAGGTCCTTCGCGATGCGGTCGGGGCTGTCGCCCTGCCCGATGATGTCCCGCAGCTCGCGGTCGGTGATCATCCGAGTCACCCCGTCGGTGCAGAAAATGTACCGGTCCTCGGCTCGCAGCGGCAGGTTGAGCAGGTCCACCTCCGGGGGCGTGGGCTGCCCCATGCACCGGGTGAGGGCGCCCCTGTGGGCCTCGTTGTAGTAGACCACCTCGCCCTTGGCGCGGCGGCGGCGCGCCTCGTTCTCGACGGAGTGGTCCTCGGTGAGGCAGGTGAGCTGTCCCCCGCGCAGGCTGTAGGCGCGCGAGTCGCCGACGTGGGCGACGTGGAGCCGCGATCCCCGCACGAGGCCGAAGGTGAGCGTGGAGCCGATCCCCATGCCGGGGCTGATCCGCTGCCCGAGAACGATCACGGCGTCGTTCGCCTTGGTGACGATGGCCTGGAGGTCGAGCGGGGAGTCGGCCTCCAGAGCCTTGATCTCGGCGGTCACGACGTCGGCCGTCTCCTGCGCCGCCTCGGCGCCCCCGGGAAGGCCTCCCACGCCGTCGGCCACGCCGTAGAGCCTGACCCGGTCGCTGAAGACCATGCGGTCCTCGTTCTCCTTTCTGACCTTGCCAATGTCGGTGAAGCCGGCGGCTCGAAGGAGGGTCATCGGACTGCGACGATACTCCAGCCGCGTTCAGGTGAAAGGACGAAATGCTTGGTCCCGGGTGGCCCGGGTGAGGCGCGTGAATTCCCGCTTCGGCAGGCCCTCCAGGAACATCCGCCCGTAGGACTTCGCGAGCACGCGGCTGTCGAGGACGGTGATGAGGCCCCGGTCGGACTGCGTGCGGATCAGCCGCCCCACGCCCTGCCGGAACTTGATGAGCGCCTCAGGCAGGGTCAGTTCCCCAAAGGGGTCCCCGCCCCGGTCCCGGATCAGCTCGGCCTTGGCCTCGGCGATGGGGTGCGTCGGCGGGCTGAACGGAAGCCTGGCGATGATCACCTGGGAGAGGGCGTCGCCCGGCACGTCTACGCCCGTCCAGAAGCTGTCCGTGCCGAAGAGGACGGCGTTGCCCAGCTCGCGCATGCGATGCGTGAGCTCGTTGCGGGACACGTCGCCGCCCTGGGCAAGGAACGGACGGCCGAGCGACCGAAGCTGCGGCTCGACCAGCGCCGAGACGGCCTGCAAGTCGCGGTAGCTCGTGAAGAGGACGAGCGATCCGCCGCGCACCCGGGAGCAGCAGTAGCCCACGTAGTCCGCCAGCGCCTCGATGGACGAGCGCGCCTCCGGGCCCGCCGGCAGCGGGATATCCGCCGCCACGAAGACCCGCATGTTGCGCTCGAAGTCGAACGGGGACACCGAGATCTCCGACCGCGCGCGCGGGGCGCCGATCCGCGCCGCGAACGGCGCCATCTCTCCGGACAGGGCGAGCGTGGCGCTCGTGCAGACGACGCAGACGCCTGCCCCGAAGAGGCAGCGCTCGAGCTCCGGGGCCACGTCGACCGGCGCGCTGCGCAGCGTCACGATCGTCTGCCGGCGGCCGCCCCGCTCGGCCCAGTACACGTGGCCCTCGTCGGAGAGGCCCAGCCACTCGTCGACGCCCGCGCGGATGGAGCGGATGCGGCCCTTCTGCTCCAGCAGCTCGTCGCGTTCGCGGCCGTCCTCGAGCGCGTCCGCGATCTTGGCCACCGAGCGCTCCAGGGCGGCGAGCGGCCCCGAGAGGAGCGGCTCCGCGATCCCCTCGGCCCGCAGCCGCACCACCGGGCGCTCGGCGAGCATCGTGCCCGAGAGGAAGCTGAAGAACTGTCCCGAGGCGTCGAGCACGTCCATCACCCGCTGGCGGAACTCGGCGTCCGCCCGGCGCTTGAGGAGGCCTCGCTGCGTCCTCGGGTTGTAGAGGTGCTTGAGCATGCGCTCGATCCCGAAGCTGCTGAGCGCGAGCCCGAAGCTCTCCTCGGCCACCTCGGGCACCGTGTGGGCCTCGTCGAGCACGACGAAGTCGCCGGGAAAGAGGACCCCTGGCGCCTCGGAGCCCTCGGCGCGCGCGCCGCCCGCGCTGATCAGGGAGAAGAGCAGCGCGTGGTTCACCACGATCACCTGGGCCGAGCGCACCCTGGCGCGCGCCCGCTGGTAGAAGCAGCGCTCGCAGTCGCAGTTTCGGCGCGAGCAGCTCGAGGAGTCGGCGTTCACCAGGTCCCAGACGTCCGGGTTCGGCGGGGGCTGGAGGTCGTGGCGCAGGCCCGACGGCGTGCTGTCGGCCCAGGCCGCGATCCGCTGGAGCTCCGCGTAGCCCGCGTCGTCAAAGAGGCTCGCGCGCTCGGCCAGCGCGTGCGACAGCCGCGAGGTGCAGAGGTAGTTCGACTTGCCCACCAGAACGGTGGAGACGAACCCGGCGTAGCGGGCGAGCTCGGGCGTCGCCTCGAAGAGCCTGCGGCAGAGCGGCAGGTCCTTCTTCTCGATCTGCTCCTGGAGCGAGATCGTGTGCGTCGAGACGATCATCTGCCGGCCGCAGTCGGTGGCGTGGATGATGCCGGGCACGAGGTAGGCGAGCGACTTGCCGATCCCGGTGCCCGCCTCGAAGAGCAGGGGCGCGTCGTCGCGCAGCGCGGCCGCGACGGCGTTCGCCATGCGCTCCTGCCCGGGGCGGTGCTCGAGCGAGAGCCCGTCCTGGATCCAGCCGCCCTCGGCGAAGGCCTTCGCAGCGAGCTGGGGCGCGCGGGAGAGGGGAGGGGGCGGCGGGGCCGTCTCGTCGCTGAGTCCGATCATGGGCGGGATCGGGCGAGCGTCAGTCGGCGATCCACACCAGGTCGCCCACCCGCACCTGCTCGAAGAGCTCGACGATGTCGGCGTTTCGCATGAGGACGCAGCCGGCGCTCATCGGCTCGCCAATCCGCTCCTCGCGCTGGGTCCCGTGTATGTAGACGTAGCGCTGGTAGGTGTCGACGTCGCCTCCCTGGTTGACTCCGGGTTCAAGGCCCCGCAGCCACAGGATGCGGCTCGTGATCAGGTTGTGGGTGTCGGCCTCGTCATCCTCCAGCTCGAGAAAATGCCGGCCGGTCGGCACCCGGGCCTTGAACACCATGCCCGGGGGCTGGCCCGCCCCGATCCTCTCGGCGATCTCGTGCAGGCCGCGCGGCGTGCCGAGCGAGTTGGCCACGTTGGAGGGAGGCCTCCTGGAAGTCGATACAGCGTAGGATTTTACAAGGGCCCCGGATTGGAAGAACTGCAACGTTGACGTGCCGATCCGCACCACGAGCACCCGGTCTGCGTGCTTGATGCCGAGCGCTGAACAGGTTTTGTTCAACGGCTCCCAAGACGAATCCATGGACCATGCGGCATCCTTCACGGTTGGCATCGTCGGCGCCACAGGCGCCGTCGGTCAAGAATTGCTGCGCCTAATTGAGCAGCGGGGGTTCCCTGTCGCGAAGCTGAGGCTCTTCGCCTCGACCCGTTCCACCGGAAAGACGGTGCTGTTCCGCGGGCAGCCGGTTCAGGTCGAGGAGGCCAGGCCCGGGGTTTTCGACCACGTCGACGTCGCGTTCTTCGCAGCCGGCGGTGCCGTCACCCGCAGCCTGGCCCCGGATGCGGTCAAGGCGGGCTGTCTCGTGATCGACAAGAGTTCGGCGCTGCGGATGGACCCCACGGTTCCCCTGGTCATCCCGGAGATCAACCCGCAGGCCCTGCGCAGCCACCGGGGCATCATCGCCAATCCCAACTGCTCGACCGCGGTCGCCCTGATGGGCCTCTGGCCGCTCCACCAGCGCTTCGGGCTCAGGCGGTTTTTCGCGGCCTCCTACCAGTCGGTCTCCGGCGCGGGCGCCGAGGGCGTGCGCGAGCTGGAGGCCCAGGTCGGCTCCCACGTGCGCGGCGGCGCGCTCACCTTCAGCGTCTTCCCACACCAGATCGCCTTCAACGTGATCCCCCAGGTCGATACCTTCGGGCCGGACGGCTACACCGGAGAGGAGACGAAGATCATGCTCGAGAGCCGCAAGATCATGGGCCTTCCCAACCTGGCGGTATCCGCCACCTGCGTCCGGGTTCCCGTGGAACGCGCCCACTCGGTCGCGATCAACGCCGAGTTTGACAGGCCCGTCAGCGTCTCCGAGGCCCGCGAGGCCATCGCCGGGTTCCAGGGCGCTCAGCTGGTCGACGATCCGGCCTCGAAGACGTACCCGACCCCGCTCGATTTCAGCCGCGTCGTGAAGTGCGGCGTGGGCCGCATCCGGCTCGACACCGCTCTCGAGAACGGACTGGCGTTCTGGGTGAGCGGCGACAACCTCTGGAAGGGCGCGGCTCTCAATGCCGTGCAGGTGGCGGAACTGATGGTGAAGGAGGGCTTGCTCAAGCCGAAGACCTCCCTTGCCGCGGTCTGATTGGGAACGGACGCCTAGCTCAGTTGGTTAGAGCACCTCGTTTACACCGAGGGGGTCGGGGGTTCGAGCCCCTCGGCGTCCACCATTCGTGACCGCTCAATGGGGTTACGAGCATTCCTACTGCGCGGGATACGCACCGGTTTTTTGCGTAATTTGACGTAGAATTCTTCGTTGCCCAAACCTTTGATGTTTAAAGGCTATAAAGGCTAG
>CAIXHE010000146.1 GCA_903919205.1 uncultured Opitutaceae bacterium
CGACTACCGCAACGACGTGCAGGTGGGACTCACCGCCTTCATGATGCAGCCTTGGGGCAAGCCCTTCGTGACGGCGGACGGCGGCTATGCCTGGCAGAACGCGGGCGACGTATCGAGAAAGGGCTTCGTCTACACCCTCACTGGCGGCGTGGAGTTCCAGGTACTCAGGGATCTGGCGCTCACTCCGTTCGTTGAGTACCAGGCCGAGCCCAAGTTCTACAACCACGAGCTGCCCGTGGCCAACTTTCCCGACTACGGCTGGGATTACGGCGTCAAGGCGACCTATCGGTTCACGCGCGAATGGAGCGCCTCCGTGACGCTCGATCTCGACCAGTACAGCGGGAGCGACCTAGGCGTGCGCGCCGGCGTGGAGTACAAGTTCTAGCGCCCGAGGCCGTTGGCCTTGCTCCAGGCGCCTTCGAGGGCCGGTCCGCGCTGAGCGCGGGCCGGCCTTTTATTTTCCCCCCCGTCACCTTTGGTCGCCGGGGGCGTCTTCTCCTGCATATGAACTCGGAGCGCCCCAAGGTTCCTGATCTCGGAAGCGCCTGGCCCCGAGGCTGCTCCATCGGATCCGGGAACAGTCGTCCTGGACCCCTTGTCTCAGACCCAAAGCGGGTGTAGCGTTAACTTAATCAAATCCATGAATTCCCTCACTCGAATTGCACTCGTCGGCGCGGCATGCCTCCTTGGAGGCTCGACCGCTCGCTCGGCGGAGCTGGCGGCTCCCGACGCGGCGAGCCCGGGTTCCGCCCCGGCCTCCGGCTACGTATGGATGTCGGGTCACTGGAACTCCGAAGCGGGCCAATGGAGGTGGATTGCCGCTCACTGGGAGTTGCCTCCCTCGCGGAGCGCCGCGTGGGTGGCGGGCCATTGGGCCCCGTCCGACGGAAAATGGGTATGGGTCAACGGAACCTGGAGCGTGGGCGACGCCGCCCAGCCCGAGGGGATGCCGCCCCTGCCGCCGAGCGTGCCCGCTTCCTCGGTACCTACGCCGTCTAGCCCGGCGCCGGTGGTCGACGGCTCCTACGCGCCCGGAGAGGTGGCCGTTGTGGGCCAGCCCCCGAGCTATGTGGACTACGGTCCTTCCTACTATGGCGACCTCTACTACCCTGCATATGCCGGATACGGCGTCCCGTGGGGTTGGGGCTTCTACCCCGGATTTTCCTTCGGTTTTGGCGGCGGCTACGGCTACTTCGGAGGCCGCTACTATGGGGGCCACGGGTACTACGGCGGCCATGGGCGGTCCGGCTACGGCGCGGGTGGCCACAGCTCTGGGTTTCACTCCGGCGGCGGCCGAGGGCGTTGACCCCTCGCCGGCCTCTAGACCCTGACAAAGTCGATATACCCGCGCTCCACGTCCGCCCTCACGAGCTGGGCGCGGAGCGGGTCTCCCACCTTCAGGCCCTCGAATCCCCGGTCGAGCTTGCCCTCGACCGGAGGCTGACGCAGGCGTATCCAGGTCCCCTTTTCATTGGCGCCGGTCACCACGGCATCGAAGGTCAGCCCGATCTTCGGCTCGAGCAGCATGGCGCCGGCAGACTTCACGAGGTGGCGCTCGACCTTCTTTGCCTCCTGCTCCTGCTGCGAGCAGTGCTGGGCGATCTCCTCCAGCTCGACGAGGTCGTAGGGGGCTGGCGCTCCGGATAGGGCCGCCTCGAGCAGGCGCTGGGTCACGAGGTCGGGGAACCGGCGATTAGGGGCGGTGGAGTGCGCGTAGTCGACGACCGCGAGCCCGAAGTGCCCCGGCGCGCTGTGACCGGGGGCATCGACGACATACTCCCCGCGCCCGAGCAGCTTGATGACGCACAACGATAGTTCCGCGAAGCCGCCCGGGTCCCTTGCCCGGGCATCTACCAGGAACGCCTCGAGCGCCACTCCGTCCGGGCTGGGCGGCAGGCTTGATCCACGCTCGGCCGCAAGCTCCACGAGGCGCCCCCAGTTGGCCGGCGTGCGCACGATGCGCCGTAGCGAGGGAAGCCCCCGGCTGCCGAGAAAGCGGGCGGTCACGCCGTTGGCCGCCACCATGAGCTCCTCGATCAGGCTCTTGGCGACGTTGCTCTGGTCGGGAACGAGGTCGCGGATGAAGTCCCCCTCGAACACCGGCCGCGACTCGAGGGTCTGGAGCGAAAGCGCCCCGCGCATGTGCCGCCGGGCCCGCAGCGTCTCCGCGGTCCTGTGCTGGAGGCGGATGTTGTCCGCGAGCCCGGGAACGGCCGCGACCGCCGCCGGGGCGGGGGACGACCCGTCGAGCCAGGCCGCGACGCTGTTGTAGGCGAGCTTCGCGCGGTTGCGCACAAGCGCCTCGAAGACCTCCGACGAGCGAATCGCTCCGTCCCGGTCGAACACCATCTCGATCACGATGGCCACGCGGTCCCCGTCGAGGTTGAGGGAAGTCAGGTCCGTGGACAGCCGCTCGGGCAGCATGGGGAAGATCCGCCCGGCGGTGTAGACCGAGGTCGTGTTGTGGCGTGCATGCGCGTCCAGGGCGGTTCCCTTCCTGACCAGCGCGCATACGCCGGCCACCGCGACCAGGATGCGCACGGCGCCGGCCCCTAGGTCCTCCGCCACGGAAAGCTGGTCGAGGTCCATCGAATCGTCGTTGTCGATCGAGCACCACATGAGCCCGCGGGTGTCCCGTGTGGACGCCGATCCGCGCGCGGCCGGCCCTCGGATCGCGGCGAGCTCGAGGACGGCCGCCGGTGAGAAATCCGGCTCGAGCCCGCGCTCGAGCATCACGCGCCGCGCGATGTTGCCGAGGATGGCCCTGGGGTTCTGGCCTTCGTGGTGGGGCATCGGGTGCGTCTGACCATGCCTCCCCGCGGGGGCCGGGTCAACCGGCGCGTGGCACGTGCCGCGCCTCGTTTCCAGTTTGCTCCCCCGGCTCTCGCAGCCAACGATGGGGGGGTCCGTCTGAAAAGCGTTTAAGGTTCCATCCATGAAAAAGAGAAACCCGTCGAAGCCCCTGAGCGAGAACAAGCACCTCCTGAGGTGGATCGACAAGATGGCCGACCTCTGCAAACCGGAGTCCCTGCACTGGGTCGACGGATCCGTCGAGGAGTACGACCAGCTCTGTTCCGCCATGGTTGATGCCGGGACCTTCACCCGACTGAACGAGGGGCTCTGGCCGGGTTGCTACCTTGCGCGGAGCGACCCCTCCGACGTGGCCCGCGTGGAGGACCGGACCTTCATCTGCTCGAATTCACGCGAGGCGGCCGGCCCCACGAACAACTGGGTCAATCCCTTCGAGATGCGCCGCAAGCTGCGCGAGGTGTTCAACGGGAGCATGCGCGGGCGCACCATGTACGTTCTCCCCTTCAGCATGGGCCCCGTGGGTTCCCCGATGGCGCAGATAGGCGTCCAGCTGACCGACTCCCCTTACGTGGTCGTGAACATGCGCATCATGTCGAGGATCGGCCTTCCGGTGTACGCCGAGATCGACAAGGCCGAGAAGCGCGTGGTGCCCTGCCTGCATTCGGTGGGGGCCCCCCTCGCCAAGGGCGCGGACGACGTTCCCTGGCCCTGCAACAAGGAAAAGTACATCGTCCACTTCCCGGAGAGCCGCGAGATATGGAGCTACGGCTCGGGCTACGGCGGGAACGCTCTCCTCGGAAAGAAGTGCTTCGCGCTCCGGATCGCCTCGAACATCGCCCGCGACGAGGGGTGGATGGCCGAGCACATGCTGATCCTCGCCGTCGAGAACCCGCAGGGCGAGAAGACCTATGTGACGGCCGCGTTCCCGAGCGCATGCGGCAAGACCAACTTCGCGATGCTGGTTCCTCCGAAGGCGCTCACCGACGAGGGCTGGAAGGTGTGGACGCTCGGCGACGACATTGCATGGCTCAAGCCCGACGCCGAGGGCCACCTTCGCGCGATCAACCCGGAGGCGGGTTTCTTCGGGGTGGCCCCGGGGACCTCGGTGAAGACGAACCCGAACGCGATGGCCTCCCTCTCGCGCAACACGATCTTCACCAACGTCGCGCTGACGCCGGAGGGCGGCGTCTGGTGGGAGGGCATGACCGACACTCCGCCGCCCAGGCTGGTCGACTGGCAGGGCAAGGATTGGTCGCCGGGGTGCGGCAGGCCCGCCGCGCACCCCAACGCGCGCTTCACGGCCCCGGCCTCTCAGTGCCCCACGATCGACCCGGACTGGGAGAAGCCGGAGGGCGTGCCGATAAGCGCCATCATCTTCGGGGGCCGCCGGGCGAGCACGATGCCGCTCGTCTACCAGGCCTTCAACTGGAGCTCGGGCGTCTACATGGGGGCCACCATGGGCTCCGAGATGACCGCGGCGGCGGCAGGGACGATCGGCAAGGTGCGCCGCGATCCGATGGCCATGCTGCCGTTCTGCGGCTACCACATGGGGGACTACTTCGCCCACTGGATCTTCATGCAGCGGAGCCTGAGCGAGACGCCGCGCATCTTCCATGTGAACTGGTTCCGGAAGGACGCTGAGGGCAAATTCCTGTGGCCCGGCTTCAGCGAGAACATGCGCATCCTCAAGTGGATCGTCGGGCGGGCGAGGGGCAAGACCCTGGCGCAGGAGACCCCCATAGGCTGGATGCCGCGCCACGGCGACATCGACTGGACGGGATTCGACTTCTCCCGCGAGCGCTTCGAGGCCCTCCAGTCGTTCGACCGGGCCTCGTGGCGCGCGGAGGTGATGAGTCACGAGGAGCTCTTCATCGACCTGCACGCGCGGCTCCCCAAGGAGCTGATCTACGAGAGGGAGCTGCTCATTTGCCGGATGTGACCGGGGATAGCCCGTAGAGCTCCGCCGCGTTGCGCCAGAAGATGCGCTCCTTCCACTCGGCGGGAAGCGCCGGTAGGGCGACGCGCGGGTTGTCGAAGTCCCAGTGGGGGTAGTCGCTCGAGAAGAGGATCATCTGGGGGGACCCTATCATCTCGAAGATCTGCAGCAGGTGTGCGGGGTTTTCAGGCTCCTCGGTGGGCTGGGTGGTCACCCGGACATGCTCGCGCATGTACTCGCTCGGCAGGCGCTTGAGCCACGGAACCTGGGAGCGCAGTCCCTTGTAGTTCTTGTCCATCCGCCACATGAGGTGGGGCAGCCATGCGATCCCGCACTCGATCGCGACAAACCTCAGCCGCGGGAACTTCTCGAAAACGCCCTCGCACACGAGGGAGTTCACATGGGCCATGGCATTGATGGGCACGATGTTGTGCCACTCAAAGTACCGGGTGGGCCGCCCTGCCGGCGTCGGGTCCCCCGCCGTGCCCGCGCCCTCGGTGCCGGGGTGGATCGCCACCGGCAGCCCGTGGCGCTCCGCCGCCTCGTAGATCGGGTGGTAGAAGCGCTGGCCGAAGAGCCGGTTGGAGCCCGCCCCCATCAGCACCTGCACGAAGCGCCGGTCGGGGGCGCAGCGGTCGATCTCGCGAGCCGCAGCCTCGGGGTCCGAGTGGTTGATGATGATGGATCCCCGGAAGCGGTCCGACGCGCCGAGCCATCGCTCGGCCAGGTTCATGTTGTAGGCGCTGGCGAGGGCGGACCCCCAGTCGGGGTCGAAGTGGGTAGAAACGCCGAGCACGTGGGAGCCCGTGAGGATGGCAACGTCCACCCCGTAGCGTTCGATGTGGTCCCTGATCAGATGCGCGGGGTCGCTGCCCGCGATGCCCCCCGACGGGGGCCTGGCATCCTCACGCTGGACCCCTACGGGCGATACGTAGCCCGCCGGGGGCACCGCGATCCCGTGGCGCGCTGCGAATTCCCTCCAGTACCTCGGCAGAAACGGGCTGAGCTCCGCGACGATGTCCGCGAAGGCGTTGTGTACGTCGGCGTCGATGAGCGGCATCGGGATCTTCCCCAGCGTGGCGCCGCCCTACTGCGACAGCAAGACGTAGAGCGTTCCCCCGCTCCGCTCGGTGGGGAGCCGGTCGAGGTTCTCCGACGCCACGGGCACCTGCTTCAGCCGGTTTTTTGGGTCGACGATGTGCTCGCCCGTCCGCAGGTCGAATTCCCACCCGTGCCACGGGCAGCGCAGGATCGTGCCCTCTCTACCGTAGAGGTATTCATACACCCGGGACGGAAGGGATGTCCCGGAAATCCGTCCCGAGCAGACCGGGGCCCCGGCGTGGGGGCAGGCGTTTCGGTACGCGACGATCTCGCCGCCGACGTTGAAAAGTCCTATCTGGAGCGGCCCCACCGCGACGATCTTGCGGCCGCCGGGTGGGATCTCGCCTTCCTTGGCTACAGGATGTCGCTTCATCGGGGTGGCAAATTGCGCGATTTCGATCCAACGTGGTGCGCGTACGATGAGCAACCGCGCACTTGCACCCCGCGAGCCGTCCGGTCCCGAGGGTCCTGACCTCCCCCAGGCCGCCGATTGCGCCGCGATGCGCTGGGCCGACGGGGTCCTGACTCCGGTGCGCGAGCGTCTCGTCGAGGAGGAGCCGCTCGCCGTCGAGATTCGCTATGCGCGCTCGGGCCAGGAGGTGCGCAAGCTGCTCTCGGTCACCATGCGCACGCCGGGCGACGACGCGGACTTGGCCCTCGGGTTCCTGTACTGCGAGTCGCTGATCGAGGGGCCGGCCGACGTGCTCGGCTGGGAGTCGCTTGCCGAAAACGCTCGGGGCGAAAGGATCGCGACGTGGAGCGTCCGCCTGGCCGCCCCCCCCCGCGCCCAGGGGGTCGAGCGGGTCAGCCGAGGGCTGCTCACCAGCGCGGCGTGCGGCCTCTGCGGGCGAACCTCCCTGGAGGGTCTTCGCGTGTCGGCTCCGGGCGCCCCGGCGTACGCGCCGGCGATACCGGGTGCGCTCCTTCTCGAGTTGCCTGAGCGGCTGCGCCAGCTTCAGATGCTGTATCCAGAGACCGGGGCCTGCCACGGTGCGGGGCTGTTCGACGCCTCCGGGGTGCCTCTCGTCGTGCGCGAGGACGTCGGTCGCCACAATGCCGTGGACAAGGTGATCGGCGCCGCCCTTCGCGCCGGGGTGACGCTGCCGGGACAGACGCTCGTCCTGAGCGGCCGGGCTGGATTCGAGCTCGTCCAGAAGGCCGCGGCCGCGGGCATCTCGCTCGTGGTCTCGGTGGGGGCACCCTCCGCGCTCGCGGTTCGCCTCGCCACGCAGGCCTCGATCACGCTGGCCGGGTTCGCGCGCAACGGCCGGTTCAACCTCTACACCCAGGCGGGCCGGCTGGTCGGTGAGGGGTCCCGCGCATGACGGTCGTCCATCTCTACCATTGCCCGGAGCACGTCTATTCCGGGCACCACGGGCGCCCGCCCGGTTCCCTGCCCATGGTGGAGGCGCGCAAGGTGCGCCTGATCGCCGGCCGAGGCGTGGACGGGGACCGGTACTCGGGCCGCGAGGGGCACCGCGGCCAGGTCACCTTCTTCTCGGAGGAGACGTGGGAGCGCCTCTGCCACGAGCTGGGCCGCGCCGACCGCAGGCCCGACGTCTTCAGGCGCAACGTGATCGTGCGGGGGGTGGACCTGAACAGCCTGATCGGGGTCGATTTCGAGGTGCAGGGCGTGCGGTTCCACGGCGTCGAGCACTGCAGGCCGTGCTACTGGATGGACCAGGCCTTCGGCCCGGGCGCGCTCGAGCTCCTCGGGCGCTGGGAGGCGGGCGGCCTTCGCGCGAAGGTGCTGGACGACGGCTGGATCTCCGTGGACGCCGTGGAGGCCGGGGCATGCTCGGCGTAGTGCTGGCGGGCGGCCAAGGCCGACGGATGGGCCGGGACAAGGCCGAGGTGGTCGCGGGGCTGGACCCGCTCTGGCGAAGGCAGGTGCGCGTCCTGAGGGCCGCGGGCGCCGAGCGGGTGGTGGTCGCGCGACGCAGGGACCAGGCGCCGATCGACCATGCGGACTGCGTCTTCGACGCCTTCGCGGACTCGGGCCCCCTTGCGGGCCTGCACGCGGCGCTTTCCAAGGGCGGCTTCGGCTGGGCGGCCGTCCTTGCGGTGGACATGCCCGGCATCGACCCCGCGTGGTTCCTCTGGCTGCGCGGCTTCCTTTCGCCCGGGCGCGGGGTGGTTGCCGGGCATGCCTCGAGCCTTGAGCCACTCGCGGCCATTTACCCCGAGCAGGCGTTTGCGGAGGTCGAGGGCCGGCTGCGGCGGGGCGAGCTGTCGGTCCGGCGCCTGGCTCTCGACCTGGCGGCGGCGGGCCGGATGACGGTCGTTCGCGTGCCCGAGGGCTACGCGGCTCGCCTGGAAAGCCTCAACGCGCCGGCTTGACCCAGCGGGCGCCGAGCCGGCTGCTCTTCACCACGGCCTCAATGAAAGCCATGCCCTCGACGCCGTCGTCGATCGTCGGGAAGTCGAGGTCCGTGGGCAGCGGCTTGCCGTCGGCCTCGGCGGCGAGGGCGCGGAAGACTTCCTGGTAGATGTTCCCGAAGGCCTCCAGGTAACCCTCGGGGTGGCCGGCGGGAAGCCGGGTAAAACGCCGGGCCTCGGCCCCGTCGTAGCCGTTTCCACGGCGCCAGATCTGCCTCGGCTGGTCGGGAAACTTGAGCGCGAGCTCGTTCGGGTGCTCCTGGTGCCATTCGATCGAGGCCTTGGTCCCGTACACGCGGATGTTGAGCGCGTTCTCGTCGCCCACGCAGATCTGCGAGGCGAGGAGCACTCCCTTGGCCCCTCCCTTGAAGCGAAGGAGCACGTTGCCGTCGTCGTCGAGCTTGCGGCCCTTCACGAAGGTGCTCAGGTCCGCGCAGAGCTCCTCGATCTCGAGGCCCGTGATGTAGCGGGCGAGGTTCTCGGCGTGGGTGCCGATGTCGCCGATGCATCCCGCCGCGCCGCTGCGCTTGGGGTCTGTGCGCCACGACGCCTGCTTCTGTCCGGAGAGCTCGATCGCGTCCGCGAGCCAGCCCTGGGGGTATTCGACCACCACCTTCCGGAGAGTTCCGAGCGTGCCGTCGCGCACGAAGGCCCGGGCCTGCTTCACCATGGCGTTGCCCGTGTAGTTGTGCGTCAGGGCGAAGAGCTTCCCGCTGCTGCGGACGATCGCCCGGAGCCTGCGGGCCTGGGCCAGGTCGAAGGTCACGGGCTTGTCGCACACGACGCTGAATCCCGCCTTCAGGAAGAGGCTCGCGGGGCCGAAATGCTGGTGGTTGGGTGTCACGATGACGACGAAGTCGAGCCGCCGGTCGGCCGGCAGGCGCGCCTCCGCCTCCGCCATCTCGGCATAGGTGCCGTAGACGCGGGCCGGATCGAGGAACAGGTCCTCGCCGGACTGCCGCGACCGCTTCGGGTCGCTCGAGAAAGCGCCGGCCACGAGCTCCGCCTTCCCGTCCATCGCGGCCGCGATGCGGTGTACCGCGCCAATGAAGGCTCCGCGCCCGCCGCCGATCATCCCGTACCTGAGTTTCCTGCGCATGGTGAGTGGTGGGGTATGGGGCGCGGGGCGCTGTGCCGCCCGCGCCCCGGGGTTCCTATTGGTTCTTCTTGTCGAAGGCCGCGTCGAAGGCGTGGGCGCTCGGCGGGAAGTCCACCTTGCGCACGAAAGCGGCCGCCTCGGTCGCGCCATGGACGCGGTCCATCCGGATGTCCTCCCACTCGACCGACAGGGGTCCCCGGTAGCCGACGTCGTTCAGGGCCACGATGATGTCCTCAAAGCGGATATCCCCGTGCCCGAGGGAGCGGAAGTCCCAGTAGCGGCGGGCGTCGCCGAAGCTCGTGTGGCCGCCGAAGACACCCACGGATCCGTCGCCGTGGCCCCACCACACGTCCTTCATGTGGACATGGTGGATCCGGCCGGCAAAGGCGCGGATGAACGCGACGTAGTCCACCCCCTGGTAGCCCAGGTGGGAGGGGTCGTAGTTGAATCCGAACCGGCGGTGGCCCTTGACCGCCGACACCGCGCGCTGCGCGCTCGCGGTGTCGAAGGCGATCTCGGTCGGGTGGACCTCGAGGCCGAAGTTCACGTTGCAAGCCTCGAAGGCCTCGAGGATAGGGCCCCAGCGCGCCGCGAAGTCCCTGAAGCCCGCCTCCCAGTAATCCTGGGACGTGGGCGGGAACGCATAGATGGAGTGCCAGATCGACGAGCCGGTGAAGCCGTTGACGACCGCGGGAAAGTCGCCCGGGGCGGCTTTGCCGGGCCGGGCGTCGAAGAAGCGCCGGGCGGCCTTGGCCGTCGCTATCATCTTCTTCGCGGCGCGCCGGCGCACGCCCTCCGGCTTGCCGTCGCCCCAGACGTCCGGGGGCAGGATCGAGCGGTGCCGCTCGTCCACGAGGTCGCACACGGCCTGCCCGACGAGGTGGTTCGAGACCGCCTGGCACGTGAGGCCGTGAGCGGCCAGCAGCTCCCACTTCTCCTCGACGTAGCGCTTGGAGGATAGGGCCCTGTCGACCTCGAAGTGGTCGCCCCAGCACGCGAGCTCGACGCCGTCGTATCCCATCGACTTGGCAAGGGGGGCTAGCTTCTCAAGGGGCAGGTCGGCCCATTGGCCGGTGAAGAGGGTTACGGGGCGGGGCATGGTAGGGGAGGTGGGTTGAAGGTGGGCGATCCGGGGTGGCGACTCAAGCCCTGCCCCATGCCTTGAGCTGCTCGAGGCAGAGGCCCACCGAGACCATGGGGGCATGGGAGTATGTCTCCTGCTCGACGATGTACCACTTGACCGCACCCACCGAGTCCGCGGCATCAAAGACCTCCTTGAAGTCGACCGGACCGGCTCCGATCTCCCTGGCGTCCTTCAGGTGTACGAGCGGGATGCGCGCCCCGTGGTCGCGTATGAACTTTCCGGGCGAGTAACCGGCGTGCTGCACCCAGTACACGTCGACCTCAGCAAACACGTTGCGCGGCTCGCTGGCCCCGAGGATCCAGTCGAAAGCCGGGCGCCCGTCGAAGATCTTGAACTCGCTTTCGTGGTTGTGGAACCCGAACGAGATCCCGAACGAGCGCATCGTCTCCCCCACCTTGTTGAGCTGCTCGCCGATGCACTGGCACGCGTACTTGGACACGAACTGCGCCGGCGGCCACCAGGAGCACGCCACGTGGTGGGCGCCAAGCGTGATAGCGTCGTTCACCACGGACCAGGGGTCGGTCGAGACGGACGGGAAGCTGACGTGCATGCCGGCGACCTTGAGCCCGGCCGCGTCGAGGGCCGCCTTGGCCCCCTTGGCATCGAGGTTGCCGTAGCCCGCGAGCTCGACGCCCGCGTAGCCGATCCTGGAAACCTCCGCGACCGTGGCCGCGAAGTCCCTCTTCACGTCCTCGCGGACGGACCAGAGCTGGAGGGCGATGGGTACCTTTTTCATGGGAGGGGTGCCTGGTGAGCCTAGCGGATCCGTATCTCCCGACCGCTCGCGGCCGAGACGTAGATGGCGTCCAGGATCTTCTGAACGGCGAGCGATTCCTCGGGCTTCACGTAGGGCTTCGCCTTGCCGAGCAGGCAGTCGATGAAGTGCACCATGCGGTTCACGTGGACGTGGGGCGGAAGCGGGTCGATCGTCTCCACCGAGTAGCCCGCGCGCGTCTGCTTGAAGAGTTGCACGGGCGGCAGGATCAGGCCCGCGTCGGTGCCGAAGAGCTGGGTGCCGTTCACGTCGATGTGCGGGCCGTGGGCCGCCCACGAGGCCTCGAGCAGCACCGTGCGGCCGCTGCGCAGCTTGATCAGGGCGACCGAGAGGTCGTCCACGTCGAAGGGAGCCTTTGTGTTGATCTCGCTCTTGCCCCAGTTGCCGTTGCCCAGGCCCCGCGGCCCGAACTTGGCGAACGTCTGCCCGGAGACAGCCGCGGCCTCGAACTCGCCGAGGAGGTAGAGGCACCGGTCGAGCGCATGCACTCCGATGTCATAGGTGCAGCCGCCGCCTGCGAAGCGCTTCTGGGTGAACCAGGAACCGATCCTCGGGATGCCCGCGCGGCGCACCCACGAGGTCTTGGCGTGGTAGACCTCCCCGAGCGCGCCCGTCTCGATGACGCGCTTCGCCGTCTGCGTCTCCGCGTTGAAGCGGAAATTCTGCCCGACCATGAAGAGGACTCCACGGCGCCGGGCCTCGGTCACAAGCTTGGCGGCATCGCGGGCGTTCGTCGCCATGGGCTTGTCGAGCATCACGTGCTTGCCCGCCCGCAGCGCGTCGAGCGCCACCGGGGCGTGCAGGTAGTTGGGCAGCGCGATCGACACCACGTCGATGTCCGGGCGCGCCAGGAGTTCCTTGTAGTCCGAAACAACCTCGGGCACCCCGAAGCGGTCCGCGGACTCCTGGGCGCGCTCTTCGGACACGTCCGCAATCGCGACGACTCGGGCGGCCGGGTGCAACTTGAAGCTGGCCAGGTGGTCCTGGCCGATCCCGCCGGCACCGATCACCGCGACGTTGAAATGGGTTTTCTTGCGTTGGATCTTCATGAGACTGGGGGCGCCGACCGGTTCTGCATCACTGGCGTCGTCAAAGCCGGCGCGGGGAAAAGGGGACCCGATCCTCGGACAAACCCAGCCCCCCGTCAATTATAGAGCCAAAATCGACGGCTCTGCTGCCGGTAGATCGCGTCCCTTGCCGCCCAATCCCTCACGTGCGCATCGACGTCCGCCCGGCCACCGTGGGCGGCCAGGTCGCTGTAGAACGCCGTCGAGCCCCAGTAGATGAGGAAGGAACGCACCTCGGCCTGCGTCATGCCCGAAAACGGGTTGCGGGCGTCGTAGCGGCACGCCAGCCGGATCATCTGCGCGCTCAGCTCCGTGGGCCTGCAGAGGTCCCAGTCCGTGATCTCCACGTAGAGCCCCGTGTCGGGCTTGCCAGTCTTGGGATCGGGCACGCTCACCCGCCGAAACCCTATCCCGGGCAGATTGAGCGCCCGCAGGTCCCGCTCCAGGGCATCCTGCTTGACGCCGTGGAAATAGATCCCGCGGAAGGGGTACGCGGTCCCGATCCCGTTGGTGAAGCCTCCCCGCAGCGAACCCAGGCCGGTCATGGGGTAGCCCTCCACCGCCGAGAAGTCCTGGATGAACGGCGAGGTGGGCACCCACGTGAGCCCCGTGTCGGGCCAGCGCATGCTCCTTCGCCAGCCCCGCATCGGCACGACCACAAGCCTGCCGCGCTCGCGGACGGCGTCGGGGACCTTCAGCACGTCCGGTGCCTCCTTCGCCATCTTCGCCAGCTCCCCGATGGTCAGCCCGTGCACGTAGGGGATCCTGAACTCCCCGACATAGCTCATCCACTGGGGGTCGAGCGGCGGCCCGTCCACCTTGAGGCCCCCGAGCGGATTCGGCCTGTCCAGCACCACCACCTCGACCCCGTTCTCAAAGCAGCCTTCCATGCAGGTCTTCATCGCGCTGATGAACGTGTAGCTGCGGCTGCCGATGTCCTGCAGGTCGATCACCACCGCGTCGAGGCCCTTGAGCTGGGCCCGGGTGGGCCTGCTCGTAACCCCGTTGTAGAGGGAGTGCACCATCAGGCCCGTCTTCGGGTCGACGTGGTCCGTGTAGTTCACACCCCGCCCGAACTCGCCATGCACGCCATGCTCGGCGCCAAAGAGAGAGACCAGGCGCACGCCGGGTGCCCGGCGCAAGACGTCGATCGTGCTGGCGCCGTGCATGTCGACGCCGGCGGGGTGGGTCAGCAGCCCGACCGTGAGGCCCCGCAGCGGCGCGAATCCCTCGGCCTCGAGCACGTCGATCCCGAGGAGCACGGGGTGCGCGGGATCGTACGCGGGCTGGGGCGCCGGAATCGGCGCCTTGAGGACGGCGTGTGCCGGCGCAGAAGCGACCGGGGTGGGCGAGGGGGGCGTCGTCGCACTGCAGCCGGCCAGACCCGCGATCATCGCCAAGCCGCACACGGCGCGACTGAGCGAGCGGGGAAGAAATCTGGGCATCGCTGACATATCAGCGCGCGTTCCCGGGCGGTCGAGACGTTTTCATCGGGCCGCGAACATAGCCGCGACGGCCGCGGACAGGAGGCGATCGGCCTGCGCCAGTGCGAGCCCGAGCTCCATGCCCTGGGGCGTGATGGCACGGGCTTCGATTCCGGGCACCGGCCGCGACAGCGCAACCTGGCCTGCGAAGACGTGCACGGGCTTGCCTTCGGCCGCGGCCCAGGAGGCCACCGATCCGGGCCCCTTGCCGCTGAGGGACGAGTCGTCGAACCTCCCCTCACCGGTCACGACCACGTCTGCCGCGCGGATCCGAGCCTTGAGGTCGAGCCAAGAGGCCACCAGGTCAAACCCCGGCACGATCCCGGCCCCGCATCCGGCCATCAGTCCGAAGGCGATCCCGCCGGCGGCCCCGGCCCCGGCCTGCGCGGCCAGTGACTCTTGCTTGCCGAAATGCCCGCAGACCAGGCGGACGACCCGGGAGGTCTGCGCCTCGAGCGCGGGCGCATCCGACTCCCTAAGGCCCTTTTGGCGACCGTACACCGCCAGCGCGCCGCGCGGACCCAGCACCGGGTTGTCGACGTCGCAGGCGATCAGGATGGGCGGCGCCGGGGCCACCGCGCCCTCGAGGCCGGCTAGCCGCGGCCAGTCGCCCGGCACGATCTCCGGGATCGGTCGCCCGGCTGGATCCCTGAAGCCGATGCCGAGGGCGCCCAGCGCCCCGAGCCCCAAGTCGTGGGTTGCGCTCCCTCCGACCCCCAGGAGCAGGGCGGCTGGGTGCAACCGCGCGGCGGCGAGGATGAGCTGGCCCGTGCCGACCGTGGACGTGCGCAGGGGGTCGCGCTGGCCGCGATCGAGGAGAGCGAGCCCGCTCGCCGACGCCATGTCGGCCAGGGCGAGCGTCCCGGCCTGGGTTCCCGAGAGCCCGAGGGCCTCCCGAGCGCCGGCGGGGACTCGGCCAAGCTGCACCTCGCCCAGGGCCGCCGTCACCCTCGCGCCCAAGGGTCCGGTCACCTCGACCCGCCGCTCGGTCCCCCCGGCTGAGCGAGTCAGAAGGGGGGCGAAACCCTCTCCCCCGTCGGAGAGCGGGCACGCGTCGACCTCGGTTCCGGGTGCGTGCTGCAGGATCGCCCGCGCCGCCGCCGAGCACGCCTCGACCGCCGTGAGGGAATCCTTGAACTTGTCGAAGGCCACCAGGACGCGCATGCCCGTCCTTGGTACACCCGGGCCGACGCGGTTTGCAAATACTGCGCGGAGCGGAAACATCCCGGCATGCCCACCGACCGCGCGCCGACGTCCATCCGCTCGGTGCACGTCACGCCCCTGGACATCCCCCTCGTCTCGCCCTTCGGCATCTCGCGCGGCTCTCTCCAGGCCGCCAACAACGTGCTGGTCGCCGTGGGGCTCGAGGACGGCTCGATGGGCCACGGGGAGGCGGCTCCCTTCCCCGCGTACAACGGCGAGACCCAGGCCGGTGCACTCGCCGTGCTCCGGGACGCGGCCCCGGCTCTCGTCGGGCGCGATGCCCAAGACTGGCGGATCCTCGGTGCCGAGCTTCGCGCGGCGCCCGGTCCGGCCCGGGGCTCGGCCGTGTGCGCCCTTGAGACAGCGCTCCTCGACGCGTGCGGCCGCCGGTCCGGCCTGCCGCTCTGGAGGCACTTCGGGGGCGTCGGCACCGAGCTTGAGACGGACATGACTGTCACGACCGGAACGGCCCGCGAGGCCGCCGAGGCGGCGCGGGCGATCCGCGCCCGCGGGATACGCTCGATCAAGGTCAAAGTGGGCGGCCCCGGGGGCGTCGAGGCCGACCTCGAACGCATAAGCGCGATCCTCGAGGCGGCTCCCGGCTCGCCGCTCATCCTCGACGGCAACGCCGGCATCGGCCGCGAGGAGGCTGGACGCCTCGCGCGGGGTCTGCGGGAGCGCGGGATCACGCCCGCCCTGGTGGAGCAATGGCTTCCGAGGGACGACCTCGAGGGGATGCGGGCGTTCCGGTCCGAGACGGGCTGGAAGGTCGCCGCCGACGAGAGCGTATCGTCCGCGGCGGACGCACTTCGGGTTGCCCGCTCGGGCGCGGCGGACGTGCTCAACATCAAGCTCATGAAGGCGGGCCTGGGCGAGGCGCTGGAGGTGGTGTCCGTGGCGCGCCGGGAGGGCCTGGGTCTCATGATCGGTGGCAACGTCGAGTCCATCCTCGCGATGACCGTGTCCGCGTGCTTCGCGGCGGGTCTGGGCGGATTCGAGTTCGCAGACCTGGACACGCCGCTCTTCATGGCGTCCAATCCCTTCGAGGGGGGCTACGACCTGCTGGGCGCCCGCGTGAGCGTCGCCCACCTCGGCGCGGGCCACGGCGTGCGTCCGAGGGGTGTTTTGCTTTGATGCGGCCGCTCGCGTAGGATCTGCTCGGTCCCCATGTCCAACCCCGGGTCGATCGTGGTCTGCCAGTCCGGCTTCGAGGACCTGCTCGTGCGGGAGGTCCGGGAGCTCGGGCAGGAGGCCTCCGGGAGCGGCCCGGGCTGGGCCTCCTTCGAGGGACCGGCGGAGGTCCTCCGCTCGGCCGCCTTCGCGCACGGGGTGCTCGAGTCCGCCGGAAAGGCTTCCGGTGACCGCGTGAACGTGCTGGCCCAGCAGGTCCTCGAGTACTTCCTGGCCAGCCTGCAGGGGGAGCGCATCGAGGGACCCTGGCCCTGCAGCTTCTCGGGGCCCCATGAGGTCACGGGCCTCGGCCGGCGCGTGGCCTCGGTCGAGTCGGCCTTCCATGAGCTCCTGAAAAAGCGGCTGGGACGCGTCGCCAAGCTGGCCTCCGGGGCGCGCCCGAGACTGGGCTCCGCCCGTGGCCTCTTCGTCTGGTTCACCGACTTTGGCGAGGCCCGCGTGTCGCGCTCGGCGACGTTCTGCGGCCCGTGCAGGATGGCCGACGACGACCTCGCGCCGTCGCGCTCCTACCTGAAGGTCGAGGAGGCTTACGGCCTCCTCGGGCGCGAGCCCGCCGCCGGGGAGACGGTGTGCGATCTTGGCGCGGCCCCCGGGGGATGGAGCTACAGCGCGGCGAAGCGGGGGGCCCGGGTCGTCGCCGTGGACAACGGACCGCTCAAGGGCGGGGCGCTCGGCCACCCCCTGATCGACCACCGCGAGGCGGACGCGTTTGGATTCAGCCCCGGCAAGGACGCGGTCTACGACTGGCTCTTTGCGGACCTCGTGGAGGACCCGCACAAGGTCCTGCAGTTGATCGCGCGGCCCTGGGTGTCGGGGCGGTGGTGCCGGCGATTCGTGATCAACCTCAAGTTCGGCCGAGTCGACCCGGTGGCGCTCCTTGGCGACCTGAGGTCCTCCGGCTCCCCGTTCGCCTCCGGCTGCCAGGGCCTGCGCACCACGCACTTGTTCCACGACCGCGAGGAGTTCACGGTGACCGGGGAGGTGGTCCCATGAAGAGGCATGAAACCAAGATCTGCGGCCTAGCCGCCGTCCGCGCGCGCTTCGAGCGCGCTCCGGAGTCGGTCGTAAGGCTCTTCTTTGACGCGTCCACCGCGAAGAAGGTGGGCGCCATGTGCGCAGCCCTTGCGCGGGCGCGCAAGGTCTACCGGTGCGTCGAGGCC
Organism: uncultured Opitutaceae bacterium; assembly: GCA_903919205.1. GTDB lineage: Bacteria > Verrucomicrobiota > Verrucomicrobiia > Opitutales > Opitutaceae > Palsa-1447. The sequence continues at coordinate 17,351 of CAIXHE010000146.1, forward strand.
GCGGAGCTCGAGAAGATCGCGGAGTCGATCCACCATGGGGGCGTCGTCGCCGTCGTCGACGAGCCGCCCCCGCGCGCTCCCACGGCCCCGCTCGCCTCGGAGTGGTACCGCAGGCGGGAGAACCTCCTCGTGCTCGACCGCGTCGGCAACGCCCACAATCTCGGTGCGATCGCCCGCACGGCCGCATTCTTTGGGGTCCCGAGGCTTGTGATTGCGGGCGACGCCACCGCGGCCCGCCCGGGCCCTGCCGCCTATCGGGTCGCCGAGGGCGGCCTTGACGCGATCGAGGTATGGACCGCGCCCGATATCCCCCTGCTCCTTGGGATGCTCGCTCGCGCCGGCTTCGAGGTGCTGGGGGCGGCCGCGAGGGGCGGGGAACCCGGCCCCCTCGGCGCACGCCCCTGGGCCCTCGTGCTCGGCAACGAGGAGCACGGGCTGTCCCCGGCCGCCGAGTCCGCATGCACCCGGCTGCTCACGATCCCGGGATCCGGGAAGGTCGAGTCGCTCAACGTTTCGGCGGCCGCGGCGGTGCTGATTCACGAGCTCTCCGGCCGTTCGGCCGGCGCCCCGCGACGAGCATAAATGCATTGCCGAGCGATCCCCGGCCCGCCTACGGTTCGGCCTCCAAGCCGACCTCGCACACTCCAACCACGATGAACCTCCGAGTCCCTTTCGCCTTCGCCCTCGCACTCCAGATCGCGGCTCCGTTCGTGGCCGCCGACACGACGGCCGCCCAGGCGCCGTCCGCAGCCCCTGCCGCTGCGCCGGCGGGCGGCGAGGAGAAGGATACCGAGTTGGAGGGCAAGATGCATGCGGTCGGAAAAGCGTACCGCAAGCTGAAGAAGCAGGTGGCCGACCCGTCCCAGAACGCCTCGTCGCTACAGCTTCTCGCGACCATGCAGGACGGCATCAAGGCCTCGTTCGACCTTACACCGGCCAAGGAGGCGGACATCCCCGACGCGCAGAAGGCCCAGTTCAACGCGGACTACAAGGCAGGCCTCAAGGACATGCAGGACCTTCTCGCGAAGCTCGGCGACGCCCTCTCGGCCAACAAGAACGACGAGGCGGCGAAGATAGTCGCCGACATCGACGCCCTACAGAAGAAGTCGCACAAGTCGTTCCGCAAGCCGAAGGACAACTGAGTCCGCCCGCGGCCGGGCCTCAGTCCTTTCCCTTTCCCGATGTCTCCAGCGAGAGCGCGGAGCGCACGGCGGATGCCCTGCGGATCAGCAGCCTGACCTCGGCCTCAAGTTCCGCCTCGCTGTAGGCTCCGGCGAATTCCTGCAGATCCCTCGCCGAGTCGGCCAAGTCGCGGCAGCCGACCATCCGCGCTAGCGAGAGCACGCGGTGCGCCGAGGCGGCGACCTCGCGGCGCGAGCCGGAGGCCTTCGCCGCCGAGACGCCGCGCACGGCCTCGCCGAGCGACTCGGAGAACCTCTCCAACTCGGCGCCGATGCTTCCCCCGGAGCCGGCGGCCAGGTTCCTGAGGAGCACCAGGTCCATGCCGCCCTCCGGCTCACGCCGGGTCGCCTCCGCGACCGCGCGGCCGGTCAACGCGGCCACGAGCTTCTCTGGGGTGACGGGTTTCGTGATGAAGCCGTCCATCCCCGCCGCGAGGCACGCGCGCTCGTCCTCGATGGTCGAGAGCGCGGTGGTCGCGACCATCAGGGTGCGGTTGCCCGCGGACTCCGAGGCGCGGTGCCGCCTGGCGACCTCCAGGCCGTCGATCTTGGGAAGGCCGAGGTCGATGAACGCGGCCCCGTACCGCCCTGATCGCAGGCGCGACAGCGCCTCCTCGCCGTCGGCGGCAAACTCCACCTCGAAGCCGAGCTTGCGCAGCATGAGCCCGAGCGATCGCGCGTTGAAGCGGAGGTCCTCGACCACCAGGGCAGGCGTACCGAGCGCGTCGAATCCGCCAAAGGCCTCCTGCTCGGGGGCTGCCTCGATCGGCAGGCGCAGGAAGAACGTCGAACCCCCGCCCGCAGGCGCGAGGTAGCCCACGGATCCGCCCATGCGCTCGGCGAGCACCTTGCTGACGGCGAGCCCGAGCCCCGTGCCCGGCACCGACAAGGCGCGCGCGGCCTTGAGCCTGGAGAACCGGACAAAGAGGTGGGCCCTCTCCTCCGGGGGGATTCCCGGGCCGTCGTCCGAGACCCCGTAGAGCACGTTCGCTCCGTCCCGACGCGCGAAGACCTCGACATTGCGCCCCCCGAACTTGACGGCATTCACCGCGAAGTTGACTAGCACCTGCTGGATGCGGGCAGGGTCGCCCCAGAGAAGCGGCGGGAGGGTCGGCTCAACGGATACCCGGATGCGCGCGCTGCTGGCCATGGGCTTGAGCATGGCTGCAACGACCTCCGTCAGCTCTCGCGGCCGGAAGGGCGAGCGCGCAACCCGGTACACCCCGGCCTCGATTGAGGCGAAGTCGAGGACGTCCTCGACCAGCGACGCGAGGAACGTGGCGCAGCTTCGCAGCGTCGACACGAGCCGCTCCTGCTCCGGCGCGAGGGAGGTCTCGGACAACTCGAGCGCGGCGCCCATGATCCCAGCCATCGGGTTCCTGATCTCGTGGCTCATGCCCGCCACGAACTCCGTCTTGGCCGCGTTCGCCCTCTCGAGCTCGGCCGTGCGCTCGCGCACCATCCCCTCGAGGAGCAGCGCGCGCCGCCGGAACACGCCGACCCGAAGGCGAATGAGACCGAAGGCGGCGGCCACGCAGACCGCGAAGCTGGAGGCGAGGGCCCCCGGCGTGCGCCACCACGGCGGCGCTATCTCGAACGCGAGGGCCGAGGCCGGTCCCGTCTCTCCGGAGTCCGAGCGCAGGCGCACGTGCAGCACGTAGCGGCCCTCACGCAGCCCGGAGATGTCACGCTCGGCCAGGTCGGAGGGCATCGACCACTGGTCCTCGGCGCCCTCGAGCAGCGTCTGGAAGCGCTCGGAGGGCCGCAGGCCGTAGTCGAGCGAGCTGAACTCCACGTGGAGGCCGCTTGAGGCGTAGGGGAGCGCCGTCGAGGCGCCCAGGGGGGCGCCGCTTCGCGTGAAGGCCGCGACAGAGGGGGCGTGGGCGGGGGCGTTGCGGACGAGGGCCCGCGAGCTCGCGCGGATCACGGCCTCGCTGCCGGCTATCCAGAGCTGCTCGCCCTCCGGGGAACCGGCCACGTGCAGCCCAAGCAGGGATCCGATGTCGGATAGCCCCTCGATGCTCCTCGGCACCCACTGGAGCCCGCCCCGCCCGACCTCGATCCTGCCGACTCGCGGCGAATGGCCGCCCGCGTCGGGGTCGATGGCGGCCCACACGGCGCCTTGCGCATCGGGATTCGAGAGGGACGATGGGGATCCCTGGGGGGAGCCGGGAATCCTCCTGAAGGTGCCCGCCGAGGGATCCATGAAGTACGCGCCTCCTTCGACAAGCGCGACGACCAGGCCCCCGGCCCTGCTTACGAGTGCGGGTCCCTTCGAGGGCAGGGCTCCGAACCTGGGGCTTGCGGGAGCCGCCCTCGTGGACCCGGGTTCGGCTTCGAACAGCCCGCGCGAGACGGTCCCGATCCACACGCGACCGTCGGGTTCGTCGACCAGGGAGTCCCCGTAGTCGGGCAGGCCGTCGGCGACCGGCGTGCAGCGGCACGTCAGTGGATCGACCGACACGACCCGGTCGATCTGGGAGGCAAGCAGCGAGCCCGGCCGGGCGCTCGAGGAGACCATCCTAAACACGGGATCCCGGGTGGCCACCCGCGGGCTCGATGAGGGAAGCGTCCAGACGCCCAGGCCCTCGAAGCTTCCCACGGCGAGGGCGCCCCCCAGCGAGAGCACGCTGTAGCACCGCTCGCTCGGCATCCCGGCGGGGATGAACCGCCCCGCGCCCCCCGACTCGGGGTCGGCTGCGAGCCGAAGCACCTCGTTGTGCGAGGCGGCGTAGAGGGTCTGCCCGACCTTGGCCAGCGAATCGCAGCCGCCCTCGGGGTAGCCGTTGCGCGGCCCGTAGACCGACACGCCCGAGCGCAGAGCCAGCCGCACGATGCTAGAGGGGCCCATGGACCAGAGGGCCCCGTCGCGGTCGGGGAACAGAGCGTAGACCGGGCTCGCCGGGACCCCCGACTGGGTGTTGAGCAGGCGCCTGAGTCCGCCTGCGGGATCCACGATAGCGATGCCGGCCTTCATGGTGCCCACCGCGAGCGCCCCGTCCTCGAGCCGGGCCACGCTTATCGGCGGGTTCGCCCGGAAGAATCTGGACGCCTCGCACTCGATCCGCGTGCACGCTCCGGCCGAGAACACCTCGAACCCTTCCGAGGAAAGGAGCAGGCTGTCGGCCCCCGTGTCGTCTATCCATCGAACGGAAGCGCTGCCGAGCTGGGTGCGGGCAATCGCCACCACGGGGCCGCCAGGATCCATGCGCAGCAGCCCAAGGGGCGGGTAGTGCACATACACGGCCCTTCGGGTGCGGCACGACGAGAGCAGGTGCATCCCGGGGTAGCGCCAGACCTCGAACCGGCGGCCGTCCCAGCGCAGGATCTTCTCGCGCGCGACAAAGACGGCGCTCTCGGGGCCCTGCGCGTACACCGCCCACACGTCACCCAGGTCGGACTCGCCCTCCGGTAGCCTCGGCACAAGCGAATGGAACACCCGGCGGCTGCCTTCACCCGCCTCGAACCACCCGATCTGGTTGACGCCCGCGCACCAGAGCCGACCGTTCGGCCCCAGATCCATGCCGCGGATCAGGTAAGTCGGCTCCATCTCGAGCTTGAGCCAGCGCTCCCCGTCGAAGCAGACGACCGTGTCGCACCCGAAATACATCCATCCCGACGCGTCCTGCACGGCGCTCCACGCCATGGTCCTCACGCCCGTCTCCCGGGCCGCGAAGACGCGCAGGGGCGGCGCACCCTCGCACGATTCGGTGGCGTCGGCGGCGTGGCCGGCCATCCCCCGCAGGGCGGCGCAGGCAAGAATGAAGGCGGAAAGGGTGCGAATCGCGGTCAAGCGCGTGGGATTGACCCGTGCTTGATACCGATTTCGGCCCCGCCGTCATCGGCGATAACTACTTGAATTCCGGTAGTGAGCGGCGGCCCGCGCCAACCGCTTAGTCGCGGACAATCTCAAACGTCTGGTCCGCGCTTGAGGCGCGCCCGTCGGGGTCCGTGGCCCGGACGTGCACGGTATGGCGGCCCGGTGCCAGGTCGGCGGGCAGGATGCCCCGCCAGAGGTGGTAGCAGACGACGGGGTCGGGAAGGCGGGTCCCCTTGGAGGGATGGGCCGCCGCATCCTGGGCCAGGAAGGCGTCCGCATAGCTGGGATCCCAGCCAAGAATCCGCCGCAGGGGTCCCCAGGCCCGCTCGTCGACACGGGACTCGACCGTCCATCCGTCGTACCCGTTGAAGACATTCGCGTAGAAGGAGACGTAACCCTGCCCTGGCCGAAGCGAGGCGGGCACGTGCAGGGCGATCTGGCGGTCCGTTCGGGCCGGCACGTAGTCGAGCGTGACCCTGTCGCCGGAGAACGCCATGAGCGCGTAGCCCGGAGGCGTGCCGTCCCACATGGTGGCCACGGGTATCCCGTTCGCGTCCGCGGGCCCGCCCCAGAAGCCCCCACACGCTGCCGCGACGTTGTACTCGTGCAGCGGGACCTTGCCCGTCCACCCGTCCGAGGCGTCGTGCAGCACATGGCGCTGGTAGTGGGTGTGGCCGGAAAGCACCAGCACCCGCTCTCGGCCCCTGAGCAGGCCGAAGAGGCGGAGCCGATCGGCCGTTCGGAAACCCTCGGTGCCCGACGGGTCGGGAGGGAAGAGCGGGATGTGGAGCATGATCACCACCCACTCCGAAGGGGGCGACAGCTCCAGCAGGTGTGCCAGAAACTCGAACTGGTCCTCCCTCAGGCCGCCCACGTAACGCGGGCCGCCCTGCGGACGCACGTCGTCGAGGCCGACGAAGAGGGCCGGCCCGGCGTGGAACGCGAAGGTCGACGGCCCGTAGGCCGACTCGAAGGCCGCGACGGCGGTCGCCTCGTCCGGCGTGCCCAGCCGGAGGTCGTGGTTGCCGGCCACATTGTACCAGGGCGTGCCCACCTGCGCGAGCGCGCCGCTCACCGCGCCGAACAGGTCGGGGCGGTCGTACACCAGGTCCCCGAGCGTGACGCCGAATGCGAAGTCCGGCCGGTGGCCGATGCGATCGACCAGCCCGCGCTTGAGGAAGTCCACCTCGGCCGGCGTGGAGGGCTGTGTGTCCGTCGTCACGACCGCCGTCATTTGGTCGGGCTCCAGGTGCGGCACCAGCGCGAAGTTCAGCACTTCGCCGGCCTGCGGCCGCCCGTAGTACCTGGGAATGTTCTGGGCGTCTGCGGGCGGACGCCAACCCCTGGGCTTGATCACGAAGGTGTGCGCGCCGGCCCGGTCCGGAAGCCGGTAGTGGCCGTTGCCGTCCGTCCGCACAACCTCGACCCCGTTCGAGACCGCCACGTCGGCAAGTCCGGGCTCGTCGGGCTCCCACACGCCGTCCTTGTTCAGGTCGTCGAAGACCAGGCCCTGTGCCGCCCAGAGCCGGGCCGCCGCCACAGCCACCGCAGCCCCCACCAGGCTCGCTCGGGCCAGCCGCCTCATGTGTGCCCGGCGACCGTGTGAGGCACGTACGGCGCCTCGAGCGCCGCGATCTCCTCGGGGGTGAGACGCAGCGACAGGGCCGCCAGCGCGTCATCGAGATGGTGCGGCTTGGACGCGCCGATGATGGGCGCCGTCACGCCGGGCTTGTGCAGCAGCCACGCCAGGGCAACCTGGGCCGCCGGCACGCCCCGGCGGCCTGCGAGGTCCTGAACGGCGCCCACGACCGCCTGGTCCGAGGCGGCGAACCCCGCGCCGTAGAGGTGGTGCGCGTACTGGTCGGTCCTCGCCCGGGTGGTCTGGGCCTGGGTGCTCCGGGCAAGCGCTCCCCGGGCAAGCGGGCTCCATGGCAGCAGTCCCACGCCCATGTCCGCGCACATCGGGTTCATCTCCCGCTCCTCCTCGCGGTACAGCAGGTTGTAGTGGTTCTGCATGGTGACGAACCTCGCCCAGCCCCGCTCGCGGGCCGCGTTCATCATCTTCGAGAACTGCCAGGCGTACATGGAGGAGGCCCCGAGGTGAAGCACCTTGCCCTCCCGCACGAGGTCGCTGAGGGCCTCCATCGTCTCCTCGACCGGCGTCGTGGGGTCAAAGCGGTGGATCTGGTAGAGGTCGATGTAGTCCGTGTTGAGGCGGCGCAGGCTGTCCTCGACGGCGTGGCGGATGTGCTTCCGGGAAAGGCCCCGCTGGTTCGGGTCGTCCCCCATGGGGTTGAACACCTTGGTGGCGATGACCACCCGGTCGCGGGGCGGCCCGAAGTCCCGGAGCGCGCGTCCGAGGACCTCCTCGCTGGCACCGAGCGAGTACATGTCGGCCGTGTCGAAGAAGTTGATGCCCAGCTCGAGCGCCCGGCGGATGAAGGGCCGGCTCTCCTCCTCGTCGAGCACCCACTCCCGCCATTTCTTGCTCCCGTACGTCATGGTGCCGAGGCAGATCCTCGAGACCTTGAGGCCGGTGTTTCCCAGGTTTACATGGTCCATAGATTCAGCGAGGGGGCGGCGTGCCGAAGTGCGCGTCGTGCGCGTCGTAGGCCGCGGTGTCGGAGAGCATCGCGTCGATCGCGGCCGCGATCGGCGCGGCCCGCACGATGCCCGAGAACACGACCTTGTCGCCGATGCGGTCCTCAATCACGAAGGCGGGGCGCTGCGTGATCCGGTGCGAGAAGAACTCGGCCGTGCTGGCCTCGACCCTTGCCCTCAGGGCCGCCGACTCGGCGCGTGCCCGCAGCTTCTTGGCAGGGACGCCCGACGCCTTGGCGGCGACCGCGGCGGCGACCGCGAAGTCGCCGACGCTCTTGCCCTCGAACACCGCCGCGTGGGTGATCGCCAGGCGCACGGCGTCGTCCACGAAGCCGAAGTCCTTGGCCGCCTCGGCGACGAGCGAGGCCGCCTCGTAGTTGGAGCCCGAGCCCTCGTTCAGCCACCCGGCGTTCAGCATGACCGGCGAGTGCATCACCGTCCCGCCGCTGCGCCGGTAGAACCACTCGGCCTGGCTGCGCGACACGGGAAAGTCCTCGGCCCGCATCAGGGCGATCTTCCACTCGAAGTGCGCGCGTCCCGCGTAGCGCGCCTTGAGCTCGGCCCAGGCCGGCTCGGCCCAGTGGCACCACGAAGAGATCGTCTCCAGATAATAGGTGACCTTCATGCCCGACTACAGGATCCTCCGTCCGGCCCCTCGTCAAGGGCCCGCCCCAAACATGGCATTGTCATCGCTCCCGCCGGCTGTTTTCTTGCGTCTCCTATGAAGGTACTCGGCATCGACATTGGAGGCTCGGCCATCAAGGGGGCGCCCGTGGACACCAAGACGGGCAAACTGCTGGCGGGTCGATTCAAGATCGACACTCCGCTCACGCTCTCGCCGGGCGAGATGGCCGACGCGGCCGGGATGATCGCCGCCCACTTCAAGTGGAGGGGGCCGGTTGGGATCGGCTTCCCCGGGGTGATCCACGGCGGCACGATCCTCACCTCGGCAAACCTGGACAAGAAGTTCATAGGATGCGATGGCATCAAGCTGTTCGGCAAGGAGATACAGGCCCCGGTGGCGCTGATCAACGATGCGGCTGCCGCGGGGCTGGCCGAGATGCAGTTCGGCTCAGGCAGGAATTACCCGGGCAAGGCCATGCTGCTCACGCTGGGCACGGGCGTCGGCTCGGCGCTGTTCTTCCGGGGAAGGCTCTTCCCGTGCGAGCTCGGCCACCTTCGCATGCATGGCAAGGACGCGGAGAAGCGAGTGGCCGCCTCGGTCAAGCACCGCAAGGATCTCTCCTGGAAGGAGTGGGGCGGCCGCCTCGACCGCTACATCCGGTCCCTTGAGGACATCCTCTGGCCCGAGTTGATCATCATCGGGGGCGGCGTGAGCGCGAAGCACGATCGCTTTTTCAAGTACCTGAAGACGCGCGCCCGCCTTGTGCCCGCACAGTTCCTCAATGAGGCGGGGATCGTGGGTGCGGCCCTCTGGGCCGAGCAGGAGCGCAGGGGCTAGGGCGCGGCCGCCCCGCCCATCCTCCCCCAGCGGCCGTTCATCCTAGATTCGTGTAACTTTTGGCCGGGATGGGTGTTTTGGGAGCATGCCGCCCCCCTTTCCCCCCTGCCTACAGCCGCGTCCCTCCGCAGGTACGCGACGCGTCCGAGTGCGCCGGGGCCAGGGGCGCTGTGGCTGTCTCCCTTCCGGAGGTCCACGGATCCCCGGGAATAGCCCGTTGTCAGTTGTGTTGGCATGGGAGGGCCCTGCGGGCCCTCCCATGCCGTTTACCATGCCTAACGCCGGCCTGCGCGTGTCCGTTTGACCAACCACCCTCGACCGTGAATGCTCCCTCCATGACCGCTGACCTAAGCCCCGGAAACGCCGCGTCCCCCGCCGCGACCGCCAAGCCCCGCAAGAAATCCAATCTAAAATGGTGGGTCCTAGGGGGGTCGGTCCTCCTGGGTCTCTTGATCGTCGGAGCGGTCCTGAAGGGCCGCGGGTCCGAGAAGGGCATCGCGATCACCACCGACAAGGCCGTCGTGAAGGACATCATCCAGGTGGTGACCGCCACCGGCAAGGTCCAGCCCGAGGTCGAGGTGAAGATCACGCCCGAGGTCTACGGGGAGATCACCGCGCTTCCGTTCCGCGAGGGGGCGTCCGTCAAGAAGGGCGACCTGATCGTGAAGATCAAACCCGACCTCTACCAGGCCCAGGTGGAGCAGCAGGTGGCCGCCGTCGCCCAGGCCCGGGCCACGGCGATCAGCACCGCGGCGAAGCTCCAGAAGGCGGAGGCCGACTTCAAGAAGTACCAGGATCTCTACGACCGTAAGCTCGTCTCCGACTTCGACTATGTGACCTACAAGACGGCCTTCGACTCCGCGAAGGCCGATCGCGAGACCGCGCTCGCGGCCGTCGACGGCGCCGAGGGCTACCTGAAGCAGGCGCAGGACCAGCTTTCGAAGACCTCGATCTACTCCCCGATGGACGGCACCGTCAGCTCGCGCACGTCCGAGGTCGCCGAGCGCGTCCAGGCCTCCACCTCGTTTGCCGGGACCGAGATCATGCGCGTCGCCGACCTGAGCAAGATGGAGGTGCGCGTGAAGGTGAACGAGAACGACATCGTGAACGTGAAGGTGGGCGACCCCGTCGTGATCAGCATCGACGCCTACCCGGAGCGCAAGTTCAAGGGCGTCGTCCGCGAGATCGCGGCCTCCGCCGACAATGCCGGCGGCTCGGGCAGCGGCACGGCTGCGCAGGCGTCCGGTTCCGCCTCCGACTCGGTGACCAACTTCATCGTGAAGATCCGGGTGTCCGACAAGGACGTCGCGCTGCGTCCCGGCATGAGCGCGACGGCCGACATCCAGACCCAGACCGCCAAGGGCGTCGTCTCGGTCCCGATCCAGAGCGTCACCGTGCGCGACAAGGGCGGCCTCACCGCCGAGGAGCTCACCCAGAAGAAGGCCAAGGAGGTGCACGAGCGCTCGGGCAACGACATCGACGTCGCCAACGACAAGACGGACAACCAGCGCGAGCAGGAGAAGCTGCTGCGGCTCGTGTTCATCCGCGACGGCGACAAGGTTAAGATCAGCCGCGTCGTGACGGGCATCGCCGACAACTCCTCCATAGAGGTGAAGTCGGGGGTCAAGGCCGGCGACGAGGTGGTGTCCGGCCCCTACGCCGCGATCAGCCGCCTGCTCAAGGACGGCTCGAAGGTGCACATCGAGAAGCCGAAGACCGACGCTTCCGAGGTCAAGTAACGACCCCCAGCATGACGCCCCCGCAGGCACCGATTAGCACGCGCGCCGTGCGCCCGGTTGGTTCGCTCGTCATCTCCATCGAGAACGTGACCAAGCTCTACGTGATGGGCGAGGAGACGATCCACGCCCTGCGCGGGGTCTCCCTCGACATCCGTCGCAACGAGTACCTGGCGATCATGGGGCCCTCCGGCTCCGGAAAGTCGACGCTGATGAACATGCTCGGCTGCCTGGACACGCCCTCGTCCGGAAAGTACGAGTTCAACGGCAATGACGTCGCCCGCATGAAGGACGACGAGCTGGCCGAGATCCGAAACCGCGAGATCGGCTTCGTGTTCCAGACCTTCAACCTCCTGGCGCGCTCGAACGCGCTGCGCAACGTCGAGCTGCCCCTGATCTACGCGGGCGTGAAGCCGCACGAGCGCAAGGAGCGGGCCACCGTCGCCCTCGAGAACGTCGGCCTCGGCAACCGCATCCACCACAAGCCGAACGAGCTCTCCGGCGGCCAGCGCCAGAGAGTCGCCATCGCGCGCGCCCTGGTGAACAGGCCCTCCATCATCCTGGCCGACGAGCCCACGGGCAACCTGGATTCGAAGACCGGGGTGGAGATCATGGCCCTCTTCGAGGACCTCTACGAGCAGGGCAACACGCTGATCGTCGTGACGCA
>CAIXHE010000147.1 GCA_903919205.1 uncultured Opitutaceae bacterium
CCCCTTCCTCCGCATCGAAAATCTGGACGGCGCCTATGCGCGGACTCGACAGCACAGGGGAGACGCGAGTGCGATCCTACGGAAGGCCTCGGGTGTCACGGCAAGGGGCTCGCGCGCGGCGCTGCAGGGATCCGCGCCTACGCGGCCTCGCTCGAGCCGGCGAGGGAGCCCGCGTCCGGGGCGCCCGCCGCGGCCTCCACGATGCGCACGCGGATGCGCGAGAGGAGCTCGATCCGGCGGCGCTCCTCCATGAGCGGCCACCAGTCGTAGAGGTAGATCTCGAGCGGCCTCCACATGGCGACCCAGCCGCAGATGGTGAGGCCCTCGCGGATGATGGTCGCCAGCGGCCCGGACAGGGACGACCCCACGAGGCCGCCCAGGAGCAGGCAGCTCGCCAGGAAGACGAGCCCGATCACGAGGCTCGCACGCGCGCGGCGCATGAGCTGGCTGAACTCCAGGCGCTTGATGCCGGCCCGCGTCGCGAAGTACCGCCGCACGGCGTCCTCGACGCCGTGGAGGCTCTCGGGCGGCGGCGGCAGCGCCAGCTCGATCGCGAGCTCGAGCTCGTGGTCGGCCGGCAGCTCGCGGGCCCAGCTCGTGATGTACTCCTCGGCGTCCGCGTCGAGGTCCCGGTCCACGAAGGGCGACGGGTCCATCGAGTTGAACAGCTGAGGGAGCTCCCGCAGGCGCAGCATGATGGTGGTGACCTCCGCCGGTTTCATGCGCACAGGCTACCCCCGCCCGGGCCCCGGGTCAAAAGCCCCGACTTCCCTAAGTCGGCAGGCGCCTCCCCTAACCCCGGACGAGCCAACAACCTTCGGGAGGGCCGGATTCGTCACCTCCCTGTCACAGGCGGATTCGGGCCCCGCGGGGGCCCCCGCAGGACCTGGTTGGAGGTTCATAAGACGCGCGGGTGTGCCGATGAACAGCGCAACCCACATGTACCCGCAGGAACTAGTTGAAACATGCGACCTTGGAAGGCTGCCGAGCGGCCCCCGGGTCCTCTCCCAGCTGATCTCGGCCGTGCGCCAGCCCGACGCCGAGATCGAGGCCATCGCCGAGCTCTTCCGCGCCGACCCCGCGCTGACCGCCCGGGTCGTCGCCGCCTGCAACAGCCCGGTCTACTCGCGCGGCGGCGCGACCGCCGACATCCGCGAGGCGATCATGCACCTCGGCATGCAGGAGGTCACCCGCATCGTCCAGGTGGTCATGCTGACCGACTTCAAGAAGCACCCGACCCACCTCTACACCCAGGCCGCCGACTACTACTGGGAGCGCTCGCTGCACACCGCGCTCGTCATGGACCAGATCAGCGGGCGCGATCCCTCGGCGTACACGGCCGGCATCATGCACCTGGTCGGCGTCTGGGTGCTCTGCAGCGTCTTCCCGTACCGCCACCTGACGATCAACGAGCGGGAGCTGAAGCTCCAGATGCAGCTCGAGGAGCTGCGGCTCGGGGTCGGCTTCGCCCGGGCCGGCAGCAAGGCGATGGACCGCTGGGGCTTCGAGACCGAGATCTGCGCCGCCGTCCTCTGGCAGCTGGCGCCGACCGCGTGCGAGGTCCCGGGCCAGCGCGAGCTCTCGGAGCTCCTCTACCGCGCCGTCGCGATCGTCGACTGGCACTACGGCGTGCGCAACGAGCACACCCTGATAGCCTCGGACCTGACGATCAACGACCTCGAGGACTGCAACCGGTGCGCCGTGGAGCAGGTGGCCAAGATCGCCTTCGGGGGCTAGCGCCCCCGGCCCGGGGCGCCGAGGAGGGCCTCGCGCACGACCGCGGCGAGCGCGTCGCGCCGGAAGGGCTTCGCCAAATAGCCGATCGGCGGCTGCGACCCGGGGTCGAACGCCCCCTCGCAGTGCCCGTAGCCGCTCATCGCGACCACCGGGATCCCCGGCCTGCGCCGGCGCAGCTCGCTGAACACCGCCGGGGCGTTCATCTCGGGAAGCTTGAAGTCGAGGAGCACGAGGGCCACCCGTCCCAGCTCGTCCGGCCCGAGGGCGAGGGCCTCGCGCCCGTTGGCCGCGAGCACCGCCTCGACGCCGAGGGCCGAGAGGGTGCGCGCTAGGAGGCTGCGCATCAGGCCGTCGTCCTCGACGACGAGCACCGTCCGAGCGCCCCCGCCGGCCTGCGCGGCTCCCTCCCCGGCGCGGGACGCCGGGGCGAGGAAGGGCACGCTCGTGATCTCAGGGCCTCTGTCCATTGATTTGCAGGAGGCACTGTACCTCCAAGGCGCGCAGGCCTCTAGTCGGGTAACTACCTAGTGGCCCCCGGGGGCCCGCGTGCCCTCGGACAGGCCATGTCCGAGGGGGTGTGCGAGGATGCGCGCATGGGCCACCGGCCTTTCGCCGGCCCCGCGAACCCAACCTCCACACTCCCCCCATGAAGCCGACACGTCCTGTTCGCATCTCCCTCATCCCCCTGGGCATCGCCCTCCGAGACGCCGCCCTGCGCGTGCGCGAGGAGTACGGCGAACTCGTCCTCGACGAGCGCGGCTTCGGCCTGCGCATCCGCCTGCGCGAGCGCGCGGGCGGCTCCGAGCTCAACTGCCAGGTGTCCGTGACCGAGCTCGGCTTCGCCCCGGGTTCGCTCGGGCTCTTCGGCGAGATGGCCTCGGAAGGCTACCCCGTCGTCGGGGTCGGCGCCTGCCGCGGCCGCATCTCGTGCGAGTTCGCGTGGTTCCATCCCGACGGCGTGGAGCCGAGGATCTCGGCCGAGCGCTGCCGCGGGCTCGTCGACCGGGTGGTCGGCGCCCGCGTCGGGATCGAGTCGGTGCGCCTGCGCGCGGCCTAGGCCCTCGGCCGGCGCCGCCCGGCCGCGTAGAGCCGGGCGACCGCCTCCCCGGCCTCGCCCACCGCGCGCGCGAGCTCCGGGGGCTCGACCACCTCGGCCAGGGCGCCCCAGCCGAGGATCCACCTCTGGACCTCGTCCAGGCTGTCGAGCCGGAGCGTGAACTCGAGGCCCCCGTCCGGCAGGTCGCGGGTCTCGAGCGTCTCGTGCCAGACGCGCTCCTTGATGAGCGGCGCCGCCTCGGGCCGGAAGCGCACGACCACGGTGTGGTCGCCCTTGCCGACGAAGGCGCCGAACGAGCGCCCGTAATGGCGCTCGGGCGAGAAGTCCGCCGGGCGCTCGAAGCGCCGCGCGGTGACCGACACCGACTGCATGCGCACCACCGCGAAGTTGCGCAGGTCGCTGCGGTCGAGGTCGTGGCCGACCAGGTACCAGGCGTTCTGGCGGTTCGCCAGGTGGTAGGGCTGCACCCGCCGGCGCTCGGGCGCCGACTGGGGCTTCGCGTACTCGAACTCGACCTCGAGGCCCTGCATCACCGCGCGCGAGAGGCTGTCGAAGACCCGCAGGTCGGCCTTGCTCAGGCCCTGGTGGTGGAAGGAGACGCTGCCGAGGCTCCTCGAGGCGGAGAAGCTCACGCGGTCGTGGAGCGCCGCCGAGAGCTTCTCGAAGGCGTGGGCCAGCTGGTCGTGGTAGGGCGTCCCCTCGTACTGCTCCAGGGCCTTCTGGGCCACCAGGAGGGCGAGGAGCTCGCCCTCGCTCACGCGCACGGTCGGGAAGCTGCGCACGGGGTAGCCGTAGCTCCAGGAATAGGTCCTCGGGTCGTACTCGACCGGCAGGTCGAGCTGGTCCCTCATGAAGGCCAGGTCGCGCATGATGGTCTTCGTAGAGACCTCGAGCCGCTCGGCGAGCTTCGTGCAGTTGGTCAGGTGGCCGTCCTGCAGCACCTCGTGGATGCGCATCATGCGCGCCAGCGGCGGACGCGAGGAGGGGAGGGATCCCGCCGAGGTCATGGGACAGAGGATGTCCGAGGGGGCGTGCAGAATGCAATCGCGAAGCCGCCCTGCGCCCGCACGCTGTCCCCATGAGCCTCCCGCAATCGCCCCGCCTTGTCCGGGCCTTCGACTACGCCTGCCTGCTTCACGCGACCCAGAAGCGCAAGGGCACCGAGGTGCCCTACATCTCCCACCTGATGGGCGTGGCCGCGATCGCGCTCGAGCACGGGGCGAGCGAGGACGAGGCGATCGCGGCGCTGCTCCACGACGCGGCCGAGGATGCCGGCGGCGCGCCGGTGATCGAGGAGATCCGCGCCCGCTTCGGCGGCGCCGTCGCCGACATCGTCGCCGGCTGCTCGGACACCTTCGAGCTGCCAAAGCCCGCCTGGCGCGAGAGAAAGGAGGCCTACATCCGGCACCTCGAGGGCGCCTCGCGCTCGGTGCTGCTCGTCTCGGCGGCCGACAAGCTCCACAACGTGCGCAGCCTGACGTCCGACTACCGGGCGGTGGGCGAGGCGCTCTGGGCCCGGTTCACCGGGGGGCGCGAGGGCACGCTCTGGTACTACCGGGCGCTGGCCGACGCGTTCCTTAGGATCCACCGCACGCGGCTCTCGGAGGAGCTCTACCTGGCGACGCGGGAGTTCGCGACGCTGGCCGAGGGCCTCGGGGTCTAGGGCCCGGCGGGGCCTCGCGGCTCGGGTCACCGGGGGCGCCTCAGGGCCTGCGCTCGAGCGCCTCGATGCGGGCCTTGAGGGCCGCGATCTTCGCCTTCTTCCTGCCGGAGCCGCCCCGGGAGAGGGCGACGGCGGTGGCCCCGGCGCCGGCGCCGAGGAGGACGGGAACGAGCGGGAACAGGACGGGGATGAATGCGATCATGGGAGGATCTGGGTTGCGGGTGGAGTGCGTAGCTTCGCGGGAGACCCTAGCGGGCTCCCTGGGACATCCGCGGTCCGAGGGGGCGGCCGGCCGTCCTACGGCGCACCGAGCGTGCGCTGCACGATCCGGCTGAGCTCCTTCATTTCGAAGGGCTTCTGCAGGAAGCTCGCGAGCCCCTTGCCCGCGAAGTGCGAGACGGCCTCCTGCTCGCTGAAGCCGCTCATGAGGACGACGCGCACCCCGGGGCGGATCGCGAGCAGCTGCTGGAAGGCCTCCTCGCCGTCCAGGCGGGGCATCGTGAGGTCCATCAGGACCAGCGCGAAGGAGTGGGGTGCCGCCCGGAAGAGCTCGACGGCCTCGAGGCCGTCGACGGCGGTCGCGACGTCGAAGCCCAGGCGGCCGAGCATGCGCGCCGCCGCGGTGCGCACGGTCTCCTCGTCGTCGACCACGAGCACCCGCCCGTGGCCGCGCCAGGGATCCCTCGAGCCCTCGGCCTCGGGAGCGGCGACCGCGGCGTCGCGCACGGCGGGGAAGAGGAGCGTGAAGGTCGTGCCCTCGCCGACCCGGGAGTCGAGCTTGAGCGCGCCCTTGTGGCCGCGGATGATGCCGAGGACGGCGGCCAGCCCGATGCCCCTGCCCGCGAACTTGGTCGTGAAGAACGGGTCGAAGATCCGGGCCTGGGTCTCGGGGCTCATGCCGCAGCCGGTGTCCGCCACCTCGAGGAGGGCGTAGTCGCCCTGCGGCAGGTCCGAGCCCCCGCGCAGGTCCCGCAGGCCCTCCGGACCGAACGGGGCGAGGCCGGTCGAGATGCGGATCGTGCCGTGCGCGTCCGCGACCGCCTCGGAGGCGTTGATGACCAGGTTCATGAGGACCTGCCGGATCTGGGTCGCGTCGGCCGCGATCACGGGGGCGGCGGGGTCGAGGTCGTAGTGGAGCGCGATCCGCTTGCTGACCGAGACCTGGAGCAGGGGGAGCGTCTCCTCGACCAGGCGGTTGAGCGACACGCTCTGCACGACGAAGCGGCCCTTGCCCGAGTACGCGAGCAGCTGCCTGCAGAGCTCGGCGGCGCGGCGGGCCCCCTGCTGGATCGAGTCCAGGCTGGCCTGGGCGGGCGAGCCCGGGGGCAGGTCCTCGCGGGCCAGGCTCGCGTTGCCGAGGATGCCGGTGAGGATGTTGTTGAAGTCGTGGGCGATGCCGCCGGCGAGGAGGCCGAGGCTCTCGAGCTTCTGGGTCTCCTGGAGCTTGCGCTCGAGGTCGAGGCGCTCGGCGGCCGCCCGCTTGCGCGCGGAGATGTCGCGGGAGGTGACCTGGGTCGCGGGCGCCCCGTCGAAGAGGATCGTCGCGTTCTCGCTCTCGGTCTCGATCCGTGTGCCGTCCAGGCGCACGTAGCGCATCTCGAGGAGGCCCCCGCGCGCGCCCGTCTCGGCCAGGCGGCGCCGGCGCTCGCGCACGGGGCCGTGGAACTCGGGCTCGATGAACTCGAGCATCTCGCGGCCCGCGAGCTGGCCCGGGTCCCGGGCCCCGAGGAGCGCGAGCGCCGCGGGGTTCGCGTAGACGATCGTCCCCTCGCGGTGGACGACGACCGCGTCCGGGGAGCTCTCCAGCATGGTGCGGAAGCGCGCCTCGCTCTCGCGGAGCGTGGCCTCCGAGCGCCGGCGCTCCGCGAGCACGGCGGCCATGAAGAGCCCGGTCAAGGCGACGATGGCGAGCGAGATCTGGAGCGAGGCGTAGTGGGCGCGCGCCGAGATCCCGTCCGCGGGGAAGCTGGAGAAGTCGCGCGCGAGGAACCAGGCGGCGAGCAGCGCGACGACCAGGTTGGTCCATGCGGTCGTGCGCATGCCGAAGCGGAAGGCCGCCCAGAGGACGCACGGGATCACCGGGAAGATGATGGGGCGGATCGCGAGCGGGGCGTAGTGGAAGCAGTAGGTGCAGACGGTGCAGACGACCGCCAGGAGCGAGGCGGCCTCGGCGCCGCGCCGCGAGAGCTCGCCCCGCACCCACGACCACGGCGCGCGGGCCCAGGAGAGGATGAGGGGAGCTATCAGGAGCACGCCGAGCACGTTGCCGCCCCACCAGAAGAGCCAGACGGTCCCGCCGCGCGAGGAGGCGCCGGACGCCGGGATGGTGGTCATGCCGACCGTGGCGCTGATGGTCGTGGCCAGCAGGGCGGAGAACCCGGCCAGGGCCGCGACCTCGCGCACGCTGGCGAGGGTGGGGCGCTCGCACACCAGGCGGCGCACGAGGACGGCGCCGACCCAGGCCTCGAGGGCGTTGCCGAGGCCCGCGACCAGGCTGTCCCTCACGCCGATGCCGCTGTGGAGGTCGAAGGCGACGTTGGCCGCGCAGCCCGCGGCGAGGAGCGCCGGCCAGCGCCGGGACGGCTCGCGAAGGAGGGCGGCCACGAAGAGGCCGCTCGGCAGCCAGAAGCTCGCGAAGCCCACCTCCGGGGGGAAGAGCAGGATGCTGGCCTCGGCGAGCGCCGCGTAGAGCGCCGCGAAGAGCGCCAGCTCGCCGGCCAGGCGGGCCGGGGACTCCGCGGGGCGCGCGGTCTCGGGCGGCGCGCTCATCGGCGCGGGGAGTCCCTCGGGATGCGTCGGCGCGTCCGAATCACGGGCCGAAGGGTCCTAGGGGATGCCCGCGGCATCAACCTAATTGCGGCTGCGGGGCCTTGATCCGCGGGCCCGGGGCCGGTGGAATGGGCCCATGGACGACCCCCGGCTGGACAAGCTCCTCTGGTGCCTGCGCGTGTTCAGGACGCGGCCGGAGGCCACCGAGGCGTGCCGCGCGGGAGGGGTGCGGGTCCAGGGGCTCCCGGCCAAGCCCGGGAGGGACGTGCACGCGGGCGAGGTGATCGGGGTGCGGCTGCGGGGGATGACGCGCACGCTGCGGGTGCTGGCGCTGCCGCGCACCCGGCTGGGGGCGAAGCGGCTGCCGGAGTTCGTGGAGGACCTGACCCCGCCCGAGGAGGTGGAGCGGGCGAGGCAGGCGGCTACGGAGCACGCCCGGGCGAGGCTTCGGGGCGAGGGCCGCCCGTCGAAGAAGCAGCGGAGGGACCTGGAGGCGCTCTTCGGGCCGGGGGAGGACGAGGGGTGACGGGCCCGGCCCCTCGGAGAGGCCGGGACCGGGGCGTGCTTGGGTAGGTCGGCGGGGGCTCGCGTCCCCCGGGGTTTCCGAGCCCGTGCGCGGTGCTTGCGCCCGCCGGGAGCTCCCCCATAGGGTCCCGCGACCCCCCACTCCCCATGCAAGTCACCACCACGTTTGACATCAACGGCTACGAGGTCGCCGAGTACAAGGGCCTGGTCCGCGGCATCGTCGTGCGCTCGCCGACGATCGCCCAGGGCATCCTGGGCGGCCTGAAGAACATCATCGGCGGCACGATCGGCGCCTACACCGAGATGTGCGAGCAGACCCGCGAGCAGGCCTACGCGTCCATGGTCGCCCACGCCCAGCAGATGGGGGCGAACGCGATCCTGGGCGCCCGCTACGACGCCTCGTCGGTCGAGCCCCGGGGCGGCGCGGTCGAGGTGCTCTGCTACGGCACGGCGGTCGTGCTGCGCAGGAAGGCGTAGGGCCCTCAGGTCCCGGCCTCGATCGCGCGGCGCTTCTTCAGGTCCTCGGCGATCTCGGACATGCGCCGCTCGTTGAGCGGGTAGAAGACGATCAGGATCCCGAGGGAGAGGATGCCGATCGCGGCCGGGTAGAGGCTCATCAGGCGCACGAGGCCGCTCAGGGCCTCGGGGGTCTGGACCTTGTTGGCGATGTAGCCCACGCTGTTGAGGAGGAGGAGCGAGAAGCCGCCGGCGATGCCCCAGCCCTGCTTCGTGGCGAAGATCGAGGCCGAGAAGACGAGGCCCGTGGCGCGGCGGCCCTTCTTCCACTCGGCGTAGTCGGCCGTGTCCGCGAACATCGCCCAGAGGAGGGCGGAGAGCGGGCCGCCGGTGATCGAGCCGAGGGCGTTGATCCCGTAGATCAGGAGCAGCTGGTCGGGCTTGAGCACGTAGAAGGACGCGGTCGAGAGGATCGCGACGACGAAGAGGATGATGAAGGCCGTCTTGCGCCCGGTGGCCTTGGCGACGAAGGGCACCAGCATGGCGCCGAGCAGCGAGAGGATCTGGTTGCTCGTGTTGAAGACCGAGACCAGGCTCTCCCAGCCCCAGGTCTGCGTGCCGGCGATCGACTTCGGCAGGAAGGAGGGCAGGGTCACCGTCTGCGAGCCGACGTAGTATTTGAAGTAGTGGGCCGTGATGTTGCCGCGCAGCGCCACGAAGAGGATGAAGGTGAGCGTCGTCGCCAGCAGGATCAGCCACGGGCGGTTGGTCAGGAGGTCCTTCAGGTCGCGTCCGATCGAGGTGTGCTGGGCCTTGGGCGGGAGCACCCGCTCGCGGGTGTTGAGGAAGACGACCAGGAACGAGAGCGTGGAGGCGATGCCGATCACGATGAAGGCGAGCTGCCAGCCGTGCTGGACGGTCGTCGCCCCGAGCCAGCCGCCGACCTTCGCCATGGGCAGCAGGGTCGCCGAGACGAGGATGCCGCCCAGGAACGCGCCCACGAACTTGATCGAGGAGAGGGCCGTGCGCTCGTTCGGGTTGGGCGAGATGACGCCGAGCATGGCCGTGTACGGGATGTTGATCACCGTGTAGAGGATCATGAACGTGTTGAAGGTCGCGTAGGCCCAGACGAGCTTCCCGACGGCGCCGAAGTTCGGGACGGTGAAGGTGAGGAACGCCGCGACGGCGAGCGGCACGCACGTGAAGAGCAGGTACGGGCGGAACTTGCCCCACCGGCTGGTCGTGCGGTCCGAGACCATGCCGATCACCGGGTCGAAGAAGCCGTCGGTCGTGCGGCTGATGAGGAGCATCGTGCCCAGGGCGGCGGCCGTCAGCCCGAAGATGTCGGTGTAGAAGATGTTCAGGTACTGGGAGATCGTCTGCCAGTAGAGGCACGAGGCCAGGTCGCCGAAGCCGTACGAGAAGCGCTCGCGCGCGCTCAGGCGCTCGGAGGACGGGTCGGGGGCGGCGGGGGCGATGGGGTCGGGCAGGGGGGTGGGGGCGGGCTGCGGCCCGGGGGGCCGGGGGTGGGGCGGCGAAGGGACTACACGAGCGCCGGAGGGTTGGAAACCCGAAACTTCCGGGGCGCCTACTTGTAGTAGACGCCCATGCGGTCGATCAGCTTCGAGCGCAGGTCGTCGATGTCGACCTGGCCCGTGAAGCGGTAGAGCACCTCGCCGCCCGGGGCGATGACGACCGTGTACGGGTAGCCCCCCGGCCACTTGGGGTCGAGGGCCTGCGCGAGGGCGTCGCCTCCCGCCCCGCTGTAGAGGAAGTTGTTGGTCGTGCGCCCCTGGGCGGCGACCGACTTCTTGGCGCCGGGCGGCACGGCCGCATGCTGGCGCTCGAGGAAGTGGAGCGCCTTGGCCGAGTCCTTCGGGTCGTCCACGCTGATCGTGATCAGGTCGAAGTCGCGGGTCTCGAAGCGGCGCGAGAGGGCGATGAGCCCCGGGAACTCCTCGACGCAGGGCACGCACCAGGTGGCCCAGAGGTTGATGACGCGCAGGCGGTTCGTGGGGTTCTTGGCGAGCGCGGCGACGCCGGCGGCGTCGAGCGTGTCCATGGCGACCGGCAGCGCCCTCCAGGCCAGGTTGCCCTCGGCGACGGCGCTCTGCTTCGTGGCCCACTTGGTGGAGCAGCCCATCGGGCGGGTCGTCTCGACCGGCACCGGCTTGGCCGCCAGGAGCGCGTCCATCGCGACCGCGCCGTCGGAGGCGTGCACCGAGGCCGGGTCCGCGAGCTGCGAGTCGTCGAAGCGGCCCGCGTAGCGCAGGCGGCGCTGGGCGTCGAAGATGAAGAGGTGCGGCGTGCAGAGGCAGCCGTAGGCCTGCGCCGCGGCCTGGTGGGCGCCGTCGTAGAGGTAGGGGAACGTGAAGCCGCGGTCCTTCGCGTAGAGCTTCATCTCGTCGAAGCTGTCGCTGTACTTGCTGTAGCCGAGCTCCTCCAGGCGCAGGCCCTCGACGCTGTTCGGGTTGATGGCGACGACGGCGACCCCCTTGCCCTTCAGGCCCGCCACGTACGGGATGAAGCGCGTCTCGGCCGCGTGGGAGGCCGGGCAGTGGTTCGAGAGGAAGATCACCATCAGGAAGCGCGCGTCCCTGAAGTCGGCGAGGGAATAGGTGTGGCCGTCGACGCCGGGCAGCGAGAAGTCCGGGGCGGGGTCGCCGATCTTCAGCGTGTGGAAGCCCGGGGGCGCGCCGTGCGGGGTGGCCTCGGGGTCCTGGGCGGCGGGCGCGTGCGAAGCGAGGACGCCCAAGGCGAGGAGCGTGAGAAGGGGTGGTCTCATGGCGGGAGGCTGGCGCCGCGGGGGCGCCCGATCAAGCCCGGGGCGGGAAAAAGTCGAGGCCCGGGATTGCCAGAGTCCGGCCCTCGTCAAAGGCTCGGCCGATGAAAGCCGCCGTCCTTGCAGCCGTCGGGCTGCTCTCCCCCTTGACGACCCTGGCCCAGGCCCCCGAAGACCCCTACCTCTGGCTCGAGGACGTGAACGGCGAGCGCGCCCTCTCCTGGGTGCGCGAGCAGGACCGCCGCTCGCAGGGCGAGCTCGAGGCCCGGCCGGGATACGCGGCGCTGCGCGCGCGCCTGCTGTCGATCTACGACTCGACCGAGCGGATCCCCTACGTCGGGAAGGCCGGCCCCTACTACTACAACTTCTGGCAGGACGCCGCGCACGTGCGCGGCGTCTGGCGGCGCACGAGCCCCGGGGAGTACCGGAAGAAGGACCCCGTGTGGGAGACCGTGATCGACCTGGACCGGCTGGGCGCCGACGAGAAGGAGCCCTGGGTCTGGGAGGGCGCTGAGATCCGCTACCCCGACTACACCCGGGCGCTCGTCAGCCTCTCGCGGGGCGGCGGCGACGCGGTCGTCGTGCGGGAGTTCGACCTGGTGGCGAAGAGCTTCGTGAAGGACGGCTTCACGCTGCCCGAGGCCAAGTCGCGGATCTCGTGGCGCGGGAGGGACAGCGTGTACGTGGGGACGGACTTCGGGCCGGGCTCGCTCACCGACTCGGGCTACCCGCGCATCGTCAAGCGCTGGGAGCGCGGCACGCCGCTCTCGGCGGCCGCCCCGGTGCTCGAGGGCGCGAAGGCCGACGTCTCGGTGTTGGCCTTCGCGAGCGACGAGCCGGACTTCCACCGGGAGTTCGCGCAGCGCGCGCTCACCTTCTTCACCGCGGAGCACTACCTGGTCGTCGACGGCCGCCTCGTGCGCCTCGACATCCCGGCCGACGCCGGCGTGGGCACCTTCCGCGAGTACGCGCTCGTCACGCTGCGCGGCGCCTGGAAGGCCGGCGGACGCGAGTACGCCGCGGGCTCGCTGCTGGCGCTCCCGTGGGACGCCTTCCTTGCGGGAAGGCGGGACTTCGCGGTGCTCTTCGCGCCCCGGCCCCGGGTGGCGCTCGACTCGGTCTCCACCCTCAGGAACGTCATCATCGTCAACGAGCTCGATAACGTGCGCAACCGCCTCTACGTGCTCTCGCCCGGCAGGGACGGCGCCTGGTCGCGCACCCCGCTGCCGGCCCCGGAGTTCGGGTCGGTGTCGGCCACCGCGGTCGAGGCCGAGTCGGACGACTACTTCCTCGACGTCACCGACTTCCTGACGCCGTCCACCCTCTACCTGGGCCGCGTCGGCGGGCCGGCGCGCACGCTTCTCAAGCAGAGCCCCGTGTTCTTCAGCGCGGAGGGCCTCGAGGTCTCGCAGCACGAGTCGGTGTCCAGGGATGGCACGCGCATCCCCTACTTCCAGGTCTCGAGGAAGGGCCCGGTGCTCGACGGCTCCCACCCGACCGTGCTCGACGGCTACGGCGGCTTCGAGGTCTCGATGACCCCCTATTACAGCGGCGGCATCGGCGCCGCCTGGCTCGAGGAGGGGGGCGTCTACATCCTCGCCAACATCCGCGGGGGCGGGGAGTTCGGGCCGGACTGGCACGCGGCGGGCATCAAGGAGAACCGCCAGCGCGTCTATGACGACTTCATCTCGGTGGCCGAGGACCTCGAGGCGCGCAAGGTGACGTCGCCCAGGCACCTCGGGATCGTCGGCGGCAGCAACGGCGGCCTGCTGATGGGCGTCATGCTCACCCAGCGCCCGGAGCTCTTCGGGGCCATCGTGTGCCAGGTGCCGCTCCTCGACATGAAGCGCTACAGCCACCTGCTCGCCGGCGCCAGCTGGATGGGCGAGTACGGCAACCCCGACGTCCCCGGGGAATGGGCCTACATCAGCAAGTACTCGCCCTACCAGAACGTGCGCGCGGACGCCGTCTACCCGCGGGTGCTCTTCGAGACCTCGACGGCGGACGACCGGGTGCACCCGGGCCACGCGCGCAAGATGGCGGCGCGGATGCTCGAGCAGCACCACGACATCCTCTTCTACGAGAACACCGAGGGCGGCCACGCGGCCGGCGCCAACAACGCCCAGCGGGCGACCTTCTGGGCGATGGCGTTCACGTTCTTCAGGCAACAGCTGCGTTAGCGCCCGCGCGCCGTGACCTTCCCGGCCTACATCGAGCTGCCCGGGCTGCGGGTGCACCCCCACCTGCTCATGGAGACCGTGGCCTACGCGGCCGGGGCCCGCCTCTACTTCGCGAGGCTTCCCCGGGAGACGCCCGGCGGCCCGGACCTGGAGAGCCGACTGTGGATCCTGGTCGGGTGCGTCTTCGGGGCCCTCCTGGGCTCCAAGCTCCTCGCCTGGGCCGAGGCGCCGCTCTACTACCGCTCGCTGCCGCCCGGGGTCCTCTCGGCCCTCGGCGGCAAGACGATCGTCGGCGGCCTCCTGGGCGGATGGGCGGGGGTCGAGGTGGCCAAGCGCTGCACCGGCGTCGCGGCCTCGACCGGCGACGCCTTTGTCCTCCCGCTCGCGGTCGGCATCGCGATCGGCCGGGTGGGGTGCTTCCTCACCGGCCTCTCGGACCGCACCTACGGGGTCGCCACCGCGCTGCCGTGGGGGGTGGACTTCGGCGACGGGGTCGCCCGGCACCCGACCCAGCTCTACGAGTGCGCGGCCGTGCTCCTCCTCGGGGCCTCGGTCGAGGCCGCGCGCCGGAGGGCCGGCCCGCGCTGGCCCGCGGGGCGGGCCTTCCGCGTCTTCATCGCCGGCTACCTCGCCTTCCGGGTCGCCGTCGAGTGCATCAAGCCCCGCGAGCTCCTGCTCGGGCCCCTGAGCGCAATTCAACTCGCGTCGGCCGCCGGCCTGCTGTGGTGTCTCGTGTCGCTCCGACCATGCCCGACCGGCCCTATCTCTACGCCGAGCTGACCGGCTCGCTGTGCTCGTCCTGCCTGCGCAAGGTCGAGGCCAAGGTGGTCCTCCAGGACGGAGGCGTGTACCTGCACAAGCGCTGCCCGGAGCACGGCGCGGAGCGGGTGCTGGTCTCGACCGACATCGACTACTGGAATTTGACGCGGCGCTTCCTCAAGCCCGGCCAGATGCCGCGGGTCTTCAACACGCCGATCGAGCACGGATGCCCCTTCGACTGCGGGCTGTGCGCCGACCACGAGCAGCATTCCTGCCTCGCGATCGTCGAGATCACCGACGCCTGCAACCTCTCGTGCCCGGTCTGCTACGCCGAGAGCTCCCCGCAGCGCCAGACCTACCGCACCCTGGCGCAGGTCGAGTCGATGCTGGACGCGGTGGTGCGCAACGAGGGAGAGCCCGACATCGTGCAGATCAGCGGGGGCGAGCCGACGCTCCACCCGGAGTTCTTCGCGATCCTGGACGCGGCGCGCCGCCGGCCGATCAAGCACCTGATGGTGAACACGAACGGCCTAAGGATCGCGCAGGACGCCGACTTCGCCAGGCGGCTCGCCTCCTACGCCCCGGCCTTCGAGATCTACCTCCAGTTCGACTCGCTGCGCCCCGAGGTGCACCGGGTGCTGCGCGGGGCGGACCTCACCTCGGTGCGCCGCCGCGCGCTCGAGCGCCTGAACGAGCTGAACCTCTCGACGACGCTCGTCTGCACGCTCAAGAAGGGCCTCAACGACGGCGAGCTCGGCGGGATCATCGACTTCGCGCTCGGCCAGCGCTGCGTGCGCGGGGTCACCTTCCAGCCGGTCCAGCACGCCGGGCGCGCGGAGGGCTTCGACCCGGCCCGCGACCGCCTGACGCTGGCCGAGGTGCGCACGCGCATCCTCGAGCAGAGCCCCGTCTTCAAGCCCGACGACCTGATCCCGGTGCCGTGCCATCCGGATTGCCTCGCCATGGGCTATGCGCTCAAGATGGCCGGCAAGGTGACGCCGCTGACCGGCCTGATCCCCAGGGACACGCTCCTCGCCGCGGAGGGCAGCACGATCGTCTACGAGCGCGATCCCAGGCTGCGGGCGGCGGTCTTCAACCTCTTCTCCACGCACCACTCGCCTTCCAGCGGCGCGGAAGCCTTCCGCGAGCTGCTCTGCTGCCTGCCCCGCGTCCTCGCCCCGCCCGCGCTCACCTACGACAACCTCTTCCGCGTGCTGATCGTGCAGTTCCTGGACGCCCACAACTTCGACGTGCGCAGCGTGAAGAAGAGCTGCATCCACATCGTCCACCCCGACGGCCGCCTGATCCCCTTCGACACCTACACCCTCTTCTACCGCGACGGCCGCGAGGACGCCTGGCGCTCGGCCGTCGCGAGGACCGCCGGGCGATGAGCGACCCGTCCCCGCCCCCCCTGCTCCAGCCGCCGGCGCCCAGGAAGCGCGAATGGAGGGCCGTCGCCGCGGGCGCCGCGACCGCCGTCGTGCTCGGGCTCGTGTGGCTCTTCCTGCTCAGCCGTCCCCGGTTCAGCCGGGCGATCGGCACCCCGTTGGCGCTCGTCGTGTCGTCCGCCCCCGTGGCCACGATCCTGCTCCTGATCCCCAAGCGGACGCGCATGTTCGCCCTGGGGATGCTGCTCGCCGTGGGCGCGGCGCTCCTCATATGCCTGGCCATCTGCGGGGGCGCCCTCCTGCACAGCCTAAAGTAGGGCACCCGCCCGCGGCCCCGGTGTCGCAGGATCCATTCCCCATGAAGCTCCTCAGACTCCTCCCCGCCTGCCTTGCCTCGCTCCCGGCCCTCCTCGGAGCCTCCCCGGTCGACTCCCGCGTCTCCTCCGCCACGGTCTACGCCGACCGCGCACTCGTCACCCGCACGGCGCAGGTCCCGGTCGCGGCCGGCGAGAACACGCTCGTCTTCGAGCACCTGCCCGCCTCGCTCGACGAGCGCTCGCTCCAGTTCTCGGCGCGGGGTCCCCACGCGACGATCCTCGACGTCAACGCGGCGACCGTGTTCGTGAGCTCCGCCCCCGCGGCGCGGGTCCACGAGCTCGAGGAGCAGCTGAGGGCGCTCCAGAAGCAGGGCCGGACGCTTGACGGTCGCACGGCCGTGCTCGGGAGCGAGCGCGACTACGTGAAGCGCATGCTTCAGGCCGCGACCGCCGTCCCGGCGGCGGCCCCGGCCGGCGACGCCCACGGCGCGCCCCGCATGAGCCTGGAGGAGTGGCAGAAGCTCTATGGGTACTCCGAGGAGGCCCTCGGCAAGATCGACACCGAGCTCCAGTCGATCGAGGAGCAGCAGGCCGACCTGAAGGACCGGCGCCTGGCGGCCGAGCGGCAGCTCGAGTCGCTGCGCGGCGCCGGCGACCGCAGCGAGAAGACGGTCACGGTGCGGGTCGCCGCGGCCGAGGCCGGCACGCTCGACGCCTCGCTTTCCTACACCCTCGGCGGGGCGGGCTGGACGCCGAGCTACGATGCCCGGCTCTCGACCGCCGAGCGCTCGGTCGAGCTCGGCTACTACGGCCTGGTGCGCAACGCCACCGGCGAGGACTGGACCGGCGTGTCGCTCGTGCTGTCCACGGCAAGGCCGAGCCTCGGCGGGGCCGCCCCGGAGCCGCGTCCGTGGATCGTGGACGTCCAGGCCCCGGTCGTCGCCGCGATGCCGACGGCGGGCAACATCATGGCCAAATCGTTGAAGGCCGAGCGGGACCGGGCCGCCCGGAGCCAGGAGGCCTACGCCGCGGCCCCGGCGTTTGACGCGGAGACCCTGCAGGCGCGCGTGGAGATGGAGGCGACGAGCGCCACGTTCACGATCCCCGGCACCGTGACCGTGCCCTCGAACGACTCGACCCAGCGCGTCCCCATCGCTTCGGCGCGGCTGGCTGCTGACCTGCGCTACGAGGCGACCCCCAAGGCTCTGCCGACCGCATTCCTCTCCGCCCGCACCGTGAACCGCACCGACTACCCGCTGCTCGCGGGCCCGATGAACACCTTCCTCGACGGGGCCTACGTGGCCGCGAGCCGCGTGAGGACGGTCATGCCCGGGGAGAGCTTCGAGTTGCAGCTCGGCGCCGACGAGGGGATCTCCGTGAAGCGCAAGCTGGTCAGCCGCTTCGCCGAGAACACGGGCCTGACGGGCGGCGGCCGCCGCGTGACCTACGAGATCCTCGTCACGGTGGCCAACAACAAGAAGACGACCGAGCACATCCGCCTGCGCGAGCCCCTGCCGGTCTCGCGCAACGAGAAGATCGAGGTGAAGCTGACCTCGCCGGAGGAGAAGGACGTGGGCACGAAGGAGAGCCCGCGCGAGGTGATGCGCGGCGATGACGGCATCCTGGCGTGGTCCTTCGACCTGCGCGGCGGCGAGAGGCGCGAGGTGCCGATCAAGGTCTCCGTGGACTACCCGGCCGACGTCGCGGTGACCGGGCTCGAGTGAGCCCGGGGGGCGGGGCCCGAGAATGACCGTTTTGTAATGCTGGTGAAAGGGTGGGGAAAGGCGGGTGGGCTAAGCTCTGCCCACCATATGACCACTCCCCTCCATTCCACCCTTCTTCGGCGGGCCCTCCTGGGCGCCGCCCTCGGCGCCGCCGCCACGGCCGGCGTCTTCGCCGCCATCGAGAGCGGCCCCACCGCCCCCCATGCTCTCTCGCTCCACCGCGACGAGGCCGACGTGAACCGCGGCGCCCTCGAGTCCGCGAGCTTCGCCAGCGTCGTCAAGCGCGTGTCCCCGAGCATCGTCAAGATCACCGTCCAGATCAAACCCCGCCGCGTCATGATGAACGGCCCGGAGGGGCAGAACCCCGCGATGAACGACCCCTTGTTCCGGCACTTCTTCGGCAACCAGATCCCCCAGGCGCCCGACGTGCCCGAGAGCGGGCTCGGCTCAGGCGTCATCGTCAGCCCCGACGGCTACATCGTCACGAACAACCACGTGGTCGACGGCGCCAAGGAGGTGACGGTCACCCTCGGCGACGGCCGCGAGTTCCAGGCCCGGGTGGTCGGCCGCGACCCCCAGACCGACATCGCGCTGATCAAGGTGCCCGCCAAGGACCTGCCCTCCATCACCTTCGCGGCCAGCCGCAAGGTGGAGGTCGGCGACCGCGTGCTCGCGATCGGCAACCCCTTCGGCATCGGTGAGACCGTGACGACCGGCATCGTGAGCGCCACCAGCCGGCGCGCCGGCCTCGGGCTCAAGTACGAGGACTTCATCCAGACCGACGCGGCGATCAACCCCGGCAACTCCGGCGGCGCGCTCGTCGACGTGCAGGGCCGCCTGGTCGGCATCAACACGGCCATCCTCAGCCGCAGCGGCGGCTTCCAGGGCGTCGGCCTCGCGGTTCCCGCCGACCTGGTGGGCAACGTGGTCGACAACCTGGTCGAGCACGGCAAGGTGGTGCGCGGCTACCTGGGCGTCGGCATCCAGGACCTGACGCCCACGCTCGCGGACTCCTTCGGCATCAAGGCCAAGGGCGGCGCGCTCGTCACCGACGTGCAGCCCGGCAGCCCGGCCGCCCGCGCGGGGATCAGGAGCGGCGACGTGGTCACCTCGATCAACGGCCAGCCGGTCGACGGCTCGAGCCGTCTCAGCATCACGGTGGGCGAGCTCGCCCCGGGCTCCAAGGTGGCGCTCGACGTGCTGCGCGACGGCAAGTCCCAGACGGTCAGCATGGTCACGGAGGTCCGCCCCTCGGGTGACCGCCGCGACGGCGACGAGCCCGCGGGCTCCGCGGCCGACGACCAGGGCGTCCTGAACGGCGTCGGCGTCACCGACATCGACCCCAGGGCCCGCCGCGACCTGAACCTTCCCGAGCGCCTGAACGGCGCCCTGATCTCGAGCGTGGAGCCCGACTCGGCCGCCGCCCGCGCCGGCATCCGCGAGGGCGACGTCATCCTCGAGATCAACCGCCAGCCGGTCGACTCGTCCAAGGCCGCCGTCGACCTGAGCAGCGACGCCAAGTCGCGCAAGACGCTGGTCAAGCTCTGGTCCCACGGCAGCACGGTGTACGTGGTGGTCGACGAGACCCCCGCGGCCTCCGCGGACGCCGCCCAGTAAGGCCCCCTTTAGCGTAGGTCAGTTGTGTTGTATTAGTGTTGGGTGACACCGGCCGGGTAGCACGGCCGGTGTCACTTTTTTTTGCCCCCACTCCTCCCTTTGCAACCGCCCCCCGGTGCTCCACACTCCCGCCCATGCGCGTGCTCGTCGTCGAAGATGATGCCAAGATCGCCTCGTTCGTGGTCCGTGGCCTGAAGCAGGCCGGCTACGCCGTGGACCATGCCAAGGACGGCGAGACCGGACTCGCGCTGGCGGAGTGCACCGACTACGACGCGGCGATCATGGACGTGATGCTGCCGGGCCTCGACGGGTTCAGCCTCGTGAAGCGGCTTCGCGCCGCGAGGAAGGGCCTGCCGGTCCTCTTCCTGAGCGCCAAGGGCGCGGTCGACGACCGCGTGCGCGGGCTGGAGAGCGGCGGCGACGACTACCTGACCAAGCCCTTCGCGTTCTCCGAGCTGCTGGCGCGCGTGCAGGCGCTGATCC
This sequence comes from uncultured Opitutaceae bacterium, assembly GCA_903919205.1. GTDB lineage: Bacteria > Verrucomicrobiota > Verrucomicrobiia > Opitutales > Opitutaceae > Palsa-1447. Next base: position 19,458 of record CAIXHE010000147.1, read on the forward strand.
GCAGGGCGACGCACGCCCCGGACACGACGCGGCTCTCCTCGGGCGACGTCTCGCTCGACCTGGTCACGCGCGAGGTCACCCGGGGGGGCGAGCGCGTCGAGCTCCAGCCGCGCGAGTTCGCGCTGCTCGCGTTCCTGCTGCGCCACGCGGGGCGCCCCGTCAGCAAGACGAAGATCCTCGAGCAGGTCTGGGACTACGGCTTCGACCCCCAGACCAACGTGGTCGACGTCGTGATGCACCGGCTGCGGGCCAAGATCGACCCCGAGCACACCCGCATCGAGACGATGCGCGGGGTGGGCTACGTCTTCCGCCCCCATGCTTGAGCGCTTCCGGCAGTCCCTGGCGATCCGGCTCGCCGTCCTGTACACCCTGGTGTTCGCGGCGGGGGCGGCCGCGCTCTTCGGCGTGCTCTACTGGGTGCTCGCCCGCTCGCTCGAGCTGCGCGAGCGCGACGTGCTCGTGCAGCGTGCGCAGATGTACGCGCGCGCCTACGCCGAGGGGGGGCCGGCGCTCCTGCGCGCCCGGCTGAGCGCCGACGCCTCGCCCGAGGTGCGCTCGCTCTTCGTGCGCCTGCTCGACGCCGGCGGGGGCACGCTCTTCGCCACCATCCCCTCGGACTGGGTGGAGGCGCAGGTCGAGCGCCGCCTCGTGCCCGACGGCTGGGGCGGCTGGAATTCCCAGGAGATCCACTCGGTGCGCATCCCGCGCGACGACGCGCGCGACTTCACCGTGGCCTCGCAGCTGCTCCCCGACGGGAGGCTGATCCAGGTCGCCCACAGCACGGAGAGCCGGGCGCTTCTGCTCGGCCCGCTCCGGCGCGACTTCGCGGGGGTGGGTGCGGTCGCCCTGCTGCTCTCGCTCTCGGCGGGCACGGTGATCGCGTGGAGGTCGACACGGCCCCTGCGGGAGGTCGCAGACACCGCGCGGCGCATCATCGACACGGACGACCTCTCCGCCCGCGTGCCCGCGCCGCAGGGAAGCGGCGAGCTGGCGCTCCTCGCGCGCCAGTTGAACGCGCTGCTCGACAAGAACGAGCGGCACGTGCGGGTGCTGCGCGAGACGCTCGACGACCTCGCCCACGACCTGCGCACGCCGCTCACGCGGCTGCGGGGCACCGCCGAGCTGGCCCTCGGCGACGGGGGCGATCCCGCGGAGGCGCGTTCCGCGCTTGCCGACTGCGTGGAGGAGACGGACCGGGTGCTGCATCTGCTGGAGGTGCTCCTCGACGTGTCGGCGGCGGAGGGCGGCGCCCTCGCCCTGCACAAGGAGCGCGTGGACATGCGCGACCTGGTGCGCCGCGCGGTGGACCTGTACAGCGAGGTGGCCGAGCACAAGGCGATCGAGCTGCGCACCCAGCTGGACGCGCCCTCGGAGCTGGTCGGAGACCCGGTTCGCCTGGGCCAGGCCCTCTCCAACCTGGTGGACAACGCCCTCAAGTACACGCCGGACGGCGGCCGCGTGACGGTCGAGGCCGCGGCGGAGGCCGGCGCGGTGACGGTCACCGTCACCGACAACGGGCCCGGGGTCCCGCAGGCCGAGCGCGACGCCATCTGGCGGCGGCTCTACCGGGGCGACGCCAGCCGGTCCCAGCGGGGCCTCGGCCTCGGGCTCACACTCGTGAAGGCGGTGGCGGAGGCCCACGGGGGCGCGGCCTCGGTGGAGGACGCGCCCGGGGGCGGCGCGCGCTTCCGGCTTCGGGTCCCCGCCGGCCTGCCGGCCGCCGCACAGCCCTAGGGGCCCGACCTTCAATCCACTTGCCGATTGCGCCGGGTCGGTGCAGCTTAGCCGCCGTGTCGCCGGGTGCGGCACCCGACGGACTCCTCCACCGCAGACTCCCCTCCCATGAAGCCTGGTTCCCCTCGCACCGCCCTCGCCCGCCTCCTGCTCCTCGGACTAGGCTCCGCCGCCCTGGCCCGCGCCGAGGGCGACCCGGCCCGCGGCCGCGCCCTCTTCCAGCAGTCATGCGCGCTCTGCCACGCCTCGCTGCTCGGGCCCGGCAACCAGCCGGTGTCCGGCCAGGGGCCGAGCCTGGTGGGCGTCGTGGGGCGGAAGGCGGCCTCGCTCAAGAACTTCAACTACTCGTCCGCCCTGGCGGCCTCGGGGCTCACTTGGGACCCGGCCACGCTGTCCCGCTTCCTCGCAGGCCCGACCGCGCTCGTGCCCGGAACCACGATGCCCTACGCCGTCGTGAGCCTGGCCGACCGGCAGGACGTGGTGGCCTACCTCTCGACGCTCGAGGCCGGTCCGGCCCCGGCGACGATGGCTGCCGAGGCGCCCGCGACCGGCGAGGGCACCGACGCGAACGACTGGCACCATGACGCCCCCGGGGTGCGCCACCATGTGGAGCTCTCGGCCCTGGCCGCCCCCTTCGCGACCGCCTCCGCGGGCAACGGCCCGAAGGTCCTGCCGCAGCGGGACGGTGACCACGTGTCGGTTCCGAAGGGCTTCAAGGTGCAGCTCTTCGCATCGTCGCTGGCGGGACCCCGGCTCATGCGCGTGGCCCCCAACGGGGACCTCTTCGTCGCCGAGACCAACCACGGCCAGATCGAGGTGATCCGGGCCGCCGACGGCTCGAACAACCCCTCCGCACACGAGGTCTTCGCCAAGGGGCTCCAGGGGCCCTTCGGCATCGCCTTCTTTCCCCAGGACGGCGACCCGAAGTGGGTCTACGTGGCCACCCTCAACGCCGTGGTGCGCTTCCCCTATGTCAGCGGCGACATGACGGCGCGCGGCAAGCCCGAGACGGTCGTGCCCGAGCTCGCCCCGCGGGCCTCCGGCGGCCACACGACCCGCGACGTGGCGTTCTCGCCCGACGGCAAGCGGATGTTCATCTCGGTCGGCTCGGCCTCCAACGTGGCCGAGGGCATGTCCGCCAAGACCCCGGAGGAGATCGCCCAGTGGGAGGCCGGGCACGGGCTCGGCTCCGCGTGGGACGGCGAGACGCACCGCGCCAACGTCCTGGTCACCGACCCCGAGGGCAAGGCGCCCCTCGCCGTGTACGCGTCGGGGATCCGAAACCCGGTGGGCCTCGCCGTCCAGCCGGCGACCGGCCAGCTCTGGACGTCCACCAACGAGCGCGACGGGCTGGGCGACGACCTGGTGCCCGACTACGTGACCAGCGTGCGCGAGGGCCACTACTACGGCTGGCCCTGGTACTACATGGGCAACCACGAGGACCCGCGCCATGCGCGCGAGCGCCCGGACCTGGCCGGCAAGGCCACCGTGCCCGACGTTCCGGTGCAGTCGCACTCGGCGGCGCTCCAGATCGCCTTCTACACGGCCACCTCCGGCAGCGAGGTGTTCCCGGCTGAGTACCGCGGCGACCTCTTCGTGGCCTTCCACGGCTCCTGGAACCGCAGCAACCGCACCGGCTACAAGGTGGTGCGGGTTCTGTTCCACAACGGCGTCCCCACGGGGGAATACGAGGATTTCCTGACCGGGTTCGTCCAGGACGCAAAGAGCGTGTGGGGCCGCCCGGTGGGCGTCGCCGTGGCGCACGACGGGGCGCTCCTGGTCTCCGAGGACGGCGCGGGGCGAATCTTCCGGATCACTCCCGAGCGCTGAGCGGCATGACGCGCCCCCCCGACTCCACCCCGGCGGGGGCGCAGGCGCGCCCGCGCACGCTCCTCGTGCGCAACGCCGACGTGCTCGTGACCATGGACGGCGCCCGGCGCGAGATCCGCGGCGGGGGACTCTACGCGGAGGACAACCGCATCGTCGCGGTCGGGCCGAGCGGGGAGCTGCCCGCGACCGCGGACCGCGTGCTCGACCTGGCGGGGCATGCCGTCATCCCCGGGCTCGTCAACACGCACCACCACATGTTCCAGTGCCTCACCCGGGTGCTCCCGGCGGCCCAGGACGACTCGCTCTTCGGCTGGCTCGAGGCCCTCTACCCGGTGTGGTCGCGCCTGACGCCGGAGATGCTACGGGTGGCGACCCTGACGGCCATGGCCGAGCTGCTTCAGTCGGGATGCACCACCTCGAGCGACCACCTCTATCTGTACCCCAACGGCTGCCGCCTCGAGGACAGCCTGCAGTCCGCCTCCGAGATCGGCATGCGCTTCCACGCGACGCGCGGCAGCATGAGCGTCGGCCGCAGCCAGGGCGGGCTCCCCCCGGACATCCTGACCGAGCGCGAGCCGGCGATCCTCGCCGACTGCCAGCGCCTGATCGAGTCCCACCACGACGCCCGGCGCCTGTCGATGGTGCGCATCGGCGTCGCCCCGTGCTCGCCGTTCTCGGTGAGCCGCGACCTGATGCGCGAGTCGGCCGCGCTGGCCCGCTCGATGAAGGTCTCGCTGCACACGCACCTGGCCGAGAACGACCACGACGTGGCCTACAGCCGCGAGAAGTTCGGCAGGACGCCGGCCGAGTACGCCGAGGAGCTGGGCTGGACGGGCCCGGACGTGTGGCACGCCCACTGCGTGAAGCTGGACGACGCCGGGATCGACCTCTTCGCGCGCACGGGCACCGGCGTGGCGCACTGCCCCTGCTCGAACATGCGCCTCGGATCGGGCATCGCGCCGGTCTGCCGCATGGTGGAGCGGGGCGTTCCGGTCGGGATCGGCGTGGACGGGTCGGCCTCGAACGACGGGGCCCAGATGCTGGGAGAGGTGCGCCAGGCGATTCTGCTCCAGAGGGTGGGCCTCGGGGCGACCGCGATGACCGCGCGCCAGGCCCTCGAGGTGGCGACGCTCGGCGGAGCGCGCGTGCTTGGCCGCGACGACATCGGGGCCCTCGCCCCGGGCATGGCGGCGGACTTCGCGGCGTTCGACCTGCGCGGCGCGAACATGGCCGGCGCCCATCACGACCCGGTGGCGGCCCTGGTCTTCTGTGCTCCTGAGCGGGCCTCCTGGGTCGTCGTGAACGGCCGCGTGGTGGTCGAGGGGGGCGCGCTCGCCACCGTGGACCTTCCCGCCGTGCTCGAGCTCCACAACCGCCTGAGCATCAAGCTTGTGCAGGGGTAGACCCCCGCTTCTCTGCGGTCGTTGAGCCGGGTCTCGACGGGTCAGGAGCTTCAATCTGCAGGAACTGACGGTACAGCGCGGCATAACGGCCTCGACGCGCAAGCAGCTCACGATGGCCGCCCTGCTCGGCGATCCGTCCTTTTTCGAGGACAAGAATGAGGTCGGCTTGTCGGATCGTGCTCAGGCGGTGGGCCACGACGAAGCTGGTCCGGCCCCGCAGAAGCAGGGAAAGGGCCTTCTGCAGGCGCATGTCCGTCAGGGCATCGATCGCGCTGGTCGCCTCGTCGAGCACCACGAGGCGAGGGTTGGGCAGGAATGCACGCGCAAAGCACACCAACTGGCGCTGACCCAGCGACAACCCTGCGCCGTTTTCACCCACCTTCGTCTCAAAGCCGAGGGGAAGCGATTCGATGAGGTCGAGCGAGTCGAGCCCCTCCACCGCCGCCCGCACCTCGGCGTCGGTCGCCTCCGGGCGCCCAAAGCGGATGTTATCCGCCACGGTGCCCGAGAACAGGACGTTCTGCTGGAGCACAATGCCGAGATTTGCGTGAAGGGACGCGCTGGTGACGCTGCGGATCTCGTGACCGTCGATCAGGACCTCCCCATGCGTGGGAAGGTAGAATTTCGCCACGAGGTTAATGATGGAGCTCTTCCCGCTGCCCGTGTGCCCCACGAGCGCGATGGTCTGATCCGCCTCGGCCACAAAGCTGACTCCCCGCAGCACGAGCTTGCTCGGGTCGTAGCCGAAGGAGACCCCGCGAAACTCCACCCGACACCCGGTCCGCGGCAACGCGGTTGGATTCGGAAGGGCCGCGGATTGGGGCGTATCCGTCCATTCAGGCTTGAAATCCATCAGCCAGAAAATGCGCTCGGCACCCGCCATGGCCATGAGGGCCTGGCTATAGAGCATGCCTATCACGGCTATCGGTGAGAAGAACTGGTTGGCCATCAGCAGGAAAAGGATCAGGCTCTCGACCGTCAGGCTGGAATTCAAGAGCCGCCACCCCCCCACAAGCAGGAGGACGGCGACGAAGAACTGGCCGTTCAGCTCGAGAAGCGGCGTCAGGATTCCCGCGGTCCGCGCCAGCTGGACGTTGAATCGCGCGTGATCGGACAGGAGCCGGCGGAAGAGCCCTGCATTGACCTTCTGCCGGGCGAAGCCCTGCGTGACCCGGATCCCGTTCACCGACTCGGTCAGCGCAGCCGTCACGTGGCCGAAGCTGCCCTGCGACTCGCGGGTGAGCCGGCTGAACTTCATGCGAAAATGCGTGTTCACCCGCCAGAGCACCGGCGCAACGAGGGCGATCACCAGGAACAGCCGCCAGTCGCAGACCGCCATGACCGCCGCCGAGAACAGCATCTGCCCAAGCTGGACCGCGGTCATGAAGCCCACGTCCTGGATGCCCGTCCGCACGGCCTCGAGGTCGCCGGTCAGCGCGCTCAGGATCCGGCCCGCCTTGACCCGGTTGTAGAAGCTCATCGGCTGTGCCAGGAGGCTCCGGAAGATGTCCGACCGTATCCCGTTCACCGCCGTTTCGCCGAGCTCGAGGGCGAACCGCTGGCGGAAATGGAACATGCCCTCGGTAAGGACGGCGAGGAGCGCGAATTCCAGGGTCCCTCTGGCGACCCCGTCGAAGTCGCCGTGCGCGATCGGCCCCGTGATCACCCTGGCCGCGAGCCAGACCAGGGCGGGCACCTGCGCGGATCGGATCAAGGTAAGGGCAGTCAGCAGCACCAGCTTGCGCTTGGCTGGATAGGAATAGCGGAAGAGGCGGGCGACGAGTCCCCACGCCAGCGGCTTGAAATGGGCCTCCTCCCCACCCTCGGCCGCGGGGCGCGGGAAAAGGAGCGGTTCGCGGCGGGGCGCGTCCGCGAGGCTCATGGCACGAGGGTCTCCGAGGCGATGAACTCCAGTTCGCTGCCGTCGACCAGCTGCTGGTTCGCAACCCGCCGATAGGGTCCGGGCGCCCGGAGCAGCTCCTCGTGGGTGCCGCGCTGCACGATCCTGCCCTTCTCCATCACGATGACGAAGTCAGCCCTTCGCAGCGTGCTGATCCTGTGCGCAACGATGAAGGTGGTTCTTCCGCGGATGGCCCGCTCGAGCGCTTCGTAGATCTCATGCTCGGTCTCGCTGTCGATCGCCGCGGTCGGGTCGTCCAGCAGCAGGATCGACGGCTGCTTGATCACCGCTCGCGCGATGGCCAGGCGCTGCCGCTGGCCGCCCGATAGGCTGGTGCCCCCTTCTGTCAGGACCGTCTCATAGCCCATGGGAAGCCCGAGAATGAAGTCGTGGGCACAGGCGACTCGGGCCGCAGCCTCGATCTCGGCCTGGCTGGCCTCGGGATGTCCAAACGCGATGTTGGCGGCGACCGTGTTCGAAAAGAGAAAGCTTTCCTGGAAAACGATGCCGATGTTCCGGCGAAGGTCCTCGAGATGAATCGCGCGCACATCCGTGCCATCGATCAGGATCCGGCCCTCGGTCGCGTCGAAGAACCGGGGCAACAGGCTCATCAGAAGGCTCTTGCCCGCCCCGGTGCTGCCCAGGATGGCGACGCACTGGCCCGGCTGCACCCGCAGGTCGATGTCGCGGAGCACCGATTCCGCCGGGCGAAACTCGAAGCCGACGCCCTCAAAGGCGATGGCGCCCGAGAACCGGGAGCAGCGCGCGGCGCTCGGGCTGTTCTTCACCTCGAGGGGCGTGTCCAGGATCTCGAACACGCGGCGGGCTCCGATCAGCGACTGCTGCGCGGAGTTGGCGATGGTAGCCACGCCGTTCACCTGCACGGCAAACTGGTCGAGCAGTCCGGCGAAGACGACGAGGCCCGAGCCCAGCGGGAAGTTGCGGTGGATGACCAGCCAGCCGCCAAAAAGCAGGAGCACCATCGTATTGATACGGGATAGAAACCAGGCGGTGGGCGTAAAGAGGCTCACCTTCCAGAAGATCTGGTACTGCTGGCCAAATACCTCGCCGTTGGCGCGCTCGAGCCTCTGCCGCAGGTCGGCTTCGCGGCCAAAGCCCTTCACCGCGGCGATTCCCCTCACCATCTCCGCGAGGGAGTGGAGCATCCGGTCCACCAGCATCCGATTGCGGGCATATTCCGGCTGGACGCTCTTGGAGAACCTCGTGGCCAGCAAGCAGAGTACCGGGGCCGTCGCGAGGCAGGCCGCGGCCAGGCTTGGACTCAGGCTCGCCATGTAGGATGCGTAAACCGTGACCGAGATCAGCGTGATCAGGCTTTGTACCATGACCTGGTCGACGAACATGCGCACCGACTGCACGTCGCTTGTCGCCCTTGCGATGATCGAGCCCGTGCTGTTGGCGTCGAAGAAGCGGAAGCTGAGGTGCTGCAGGTGCTCGTAGATCTCGCCGCGCAGGTCGACCGTGAACGTTTGCTCGATCAGGTTGTTCACCTGCACGGCGTAGAGGTAGCTTAGCGCAGCCCGAAGGAGTCCCATCCCGAGAATCAGCGCGGCCAGGACGGCGATAACCTGCATCGTGGGCATCTCGCTGGGCACCGTGAGGCCGAACGCCGAAAAGGGGGCCGCGTTGCTTGCACGGAGCCGGTATCGCATGAAGTCGATGGCCACGCCCGTGAAGCTGAGCCCGAAGATTCCCATCGCGAGCAGGGCGAGCTGAATCAGGACGATCCGGATGCAACCGCCTTTGTACCGCCAGGTTATTTTAAGGAGTCGGCGCACGATGGCGCCGTTGGAGAGCGGCCGAGCACCTCCACCGTCTGATTTATCGGCCATTCTGGAAGGGGGTGATTCCGGTATCTCGGCCAGCGGGGCCTCTGGGGTCACGGGTCATTTCGGGGGATGGGGCCCCCAAGGCATTCGGAGTGCCAAGCGCCGCGCATAGGACATCAAACGTGTCGCAAAAAAACTGTTTTTGTAGATGTGTATCTCGATTGTGGAGACAAGGCCCCGGGGGCGCCAGAGGCGGTGGCAGTAGACAAAATCGACCATTTGAGGACCACTGTTCCAGGAAAGAGCCGGACTCTGGCATTTGGGGTGCAGACCGGTTTACCCCGGAATCACCAACACCCGACACAACCTACACTCAGAATACAATGAACCAAACGACCCAACGTCACGCAAGGAGGCTCAGAGCTCTTGCGTGTGTACTCGCCGCAGCGACGACCTCGCAGGCATGGGCAGGCACCGGCTCCGCGGACACCACGACTCCCGCCGGAGAAGTGACGACCCTTGAGCAGATGAATGTCTCGAGCGTCCCGATCGATCAGCAGATCCTGCCCACAGCGCGCCCCATCGGAAGCGTGATGGGCGACTCCGAAAGCATCCTCGACATCCCCCGCTCGATCACGAGCGTCAACGAGGAGTGGATGAAGGAACGCAACATCCGCGACACGATGGACCTGGGACAGTTCGCACCGGGTGTTTACTCCCCTTCCGAATACGGCCTTGCGGCCATCCCGCAGATCCGCGGAGAGCTGGCGGAAATCTACGTGGACGGTCAAACGACCAAGTTCAACCGCAACTCGATCCTGCCCAGCTTCAATGGAGTCGAGGCCATCGACATCGTAAAGGGTCCCGGCTCCGCCGTCTATGGCCCCCAGTCGGATGCAGCCGGCGGCTACGTCAATCTGGTCATGAAAACCCCCTTCTTCGATGCCACCCACGGGGAGGTCGAGGTGAACTGGGAGGGCTGGAGTTCGGGCCACTCCTATTCCAACCCGGAGTTCCAGCTCGACGTGGGGGGGCCCATCTCGAGCACCCTGGCCTATCGCCTCAGCTATCTGAGCCGCTACGGCGACGGCTACTACCAGTTCTCGAAGAACGACACGCAGGACCTCTACGCGGCGCTTGATTGGGTCCCCACCAAGACCTTCAAGGTGGAGTTCTGGGCGCAGTACTACTTTGACCGTGAAACCTCGTCTCCCGGCTTCAACCGCGTCACGCAGAACCTGCTCGACAACGGCATCTACATAGCGGGTCCGACAAACACGCTCGGTCTCTTCGGCCAGACCTTCCAGCAGGGGCCCTATTTCTTCACCCTGAATCCGGCCACGGCGTACACGGTCAAGCTCCAGCCCTATCAGATTCTCTCGAGCCCTTATGACTTCGTCCACTCGGACAAGTTTCAAACGCAGCTGAAGGCGACCGACCAGCTGAGCGCGAACTCCAGCCTGGTCAACCTGCTCTATTTCGAGGACGAGTCGGAACGCCAACGCTCGCTTTACGGCTATGACAACTATGTGCCCCTCTCCTGGCGCCTATCCGACAGGCTGGAATTCCATGACGAGTTCGAGATCGGGTCGTTCAAGAACAGGCTGATCGCCGGCGTGGACGCTCACCGCGACCGCCTGCAGTCGTACGAGGACTTCAGCCTGGAACCCATTTCTCCGTACGACCTGGAGGCTTCGCCTTACACGTGGGTACTCCCGGGATACTTCCAAACGGGGACCGTCGGCGGGTTCCAGGCGCCCGGCGCTTTCGGCTTCTCCGGCTCCTCGTTCACGGACACCGGATCCCAGGATTCGGACACCACCTATGTCGGCGCCTTCCTGCAGGACAGCGTGGCCTTTACGGACAAGCTCTCGGGTGTGGTCGGCATCCGCGGCGACTACATCAACGGCTCGGCAGCCAGTCCGCCGTTCGTAAACCATCCGGAGGGCTACCAGTACCTCGCGACCGGCACGGCGTTCGACCCCTCGTACTTCTTCAGCCTGGACTACAAGGTCAATGCCAACACCTCCATCTATGCCACGTATGACCGGGTGGATTCGGCCGCGGGCTCAGCCAACTTCGCCGGGCTCAACGGAAGCGGCGGCAATTCCGGACTCGTAACCTCCCTGAAGACCACCAACAAGCTCTATGAGGTGGGCATCAAGGAGAGCCTGTTCCACGATACGCTTTATGCCTCACTGGCCCTCTTCCAGCAGGACCGTCGAGACCCCGTGGCCCCTCCGCAGGTGGGACCCGCCCAGCTGAACAAGGACCAGGGCGTGGAGTTTGAGGCGGTCTATCAGCCCAGCAAGGCATGGAGCTTCAACGCCAACGTGACCTATCAGGACGGAACCCTTTTCGGCACGTTCTTCTACGAGCAGACGGGCTCCTACCTGGATTTCTACCCGGTCGGCTACATAGTGGACGGCAAGAGTGGCACGGGCAAGGGAAGCCCCGACTACAGCGGCTACGCCCCGCCCAACGGCAAGATTCGCTCCCCGGGCGTCCCCCAGCTGATGGGAAATGCCTACGCGAAGTACGACTTCGGCGACCACTGGTCGATCGGGGCGGGACCGATGTTCCAAGGCCACATGAACGCGAACGACGAGGGATCCCTCATCATCCGCTCGCAGACGGAGTGGGACGGCTTCGTCAAGTTCCACACGAAGCGTTACTCGGTACAGGTGAGCGTGAAGAACTTCACCAACGCCCGCCTCTACGATCCGATCGACGTGACCTTCGCCGGCAACGACGAAATCATGCCGAGGCCCCCCATCACGGCCTCTTTGACGGTTCGGTACTTCTTCTGAGCGAAGGGGCCTAGGAGCCTCTCCCTTCCAGGTGGGCCCCGCTGCACGTCTGTGCAGCGGGGCTCTTTTTCGAAAAGGGGGGTGGATGGCACAACCTATGCAGACGTGGGCGTCGGGCCTGCCGATAAGGCGTCCCTGACCCCGATAAACCGGGTTTTCTGATGGTTGAGCCTCGAGAAAAGATTCTAGAAATTTCGCTGGGAAATTCCACGGAAAGCCCGGGCTTTTCGGTGGGACGGTTCCGGTACAACGATGGTTTCTCCCTGACCGAGGAGGGCATTCCGGGATTCAGCATCGCGTTTCCCCACCGACATCCGCATTTCGAGATCTTCTGGTTCAACGAGGGGCATGGGCTGATTGAGAGGGACTGCGACGTGATTCAGGTGCACGCGAAGACCCTCGTGATCCTGGGTCCGGGAGATATCCACAAATGGAAGGAGACCCACCACCTCGGCGGTTACCTCCTGGCTGTTTCCGAGGCTTTCACCTCGGGCTCCAACTTTTCGCTGCCGTTCCGAGAACTGACGGCTTTCCTGCAGCCCAACGGATCCCGCTCCATCCAGTTGAGCGCGAGCGAGGACAACCTGGTGCGGACCGTGTTCGAAATCATCCGGGACTTCGACGCCCAATCCAATTTCGACCGTAAGGAGGTGCTCAAGGCATTGCTCTTGATTCTCTTCAGCAAGATCAACGGCTTTTACGTCGGGCGCGGCGCCCAGAAGGCAGCGGCAGCTGGTAACCCATTGACCCAGGATTTCAAGCGGGCCCTGTTGACGGAGTGTCCGCGCCTCGCCTCGGTGAAGGAGTTTGCCAACCATCTCAAAGTATCGCGGTCTTTCCTGCATCGCACGGTGCTGCAGGATACGGGCTTCGCGCCGAGCGATCACATCCGGGACCGGATCATCTTCGAGGCGAAGCGCATGCTGCTTCATACGGCGAAAACGACCACCGAAATTGCCGAGCACCTGGGGTTCAGGAGCGCGTCGTATTTCTCCACCTTTTTCCAGAGGCATACGGGCCAGAGGCCCCGTGAGTACCGCGCCAACCGGGTTACGTAGCCTCGGGCAGGTGTGATGCGGTCGAGCGGAGGGGTTCCATGCTGACGGGATTTCGCGGCCTCTCCGCCTCCTGCATCCGAATGAACGTCTTGCTTGGGGCGTGCGCCTAGGATTCTCTTGTCGACGCGTCGTTGACCGGGCGCGCCTTCGGGTGGGGAAGCACCAGGTTCAGGAGAAGGGCGGTCATGCCCCCCGCCGACACGCTGGACTCGAGGAAGGTCTGCAGGATCGGGTGCAGGCTGTGCACCCACGCCGCCTGGGAGGTCACGCCGAGGCCGATCCCGAGGGAGAGGGCGACGATCAGGCCGTCGCGATGGTTGAGCCCGGCGAGGAGGATCAGGCGCAGGCCCGACACCGACACCAGGCCGAAGAGCAGGATCGCCATGCCCCCGAGGACCGGGGGCGGCATCGCCGTCACCCACTGGGCGACGACGGGGAACAGCCCGAGGAGAACCAGGATCGCGGCCATCCACTTGCCGATGTGACGGCTGGCGACCCCCGTGATCTGGATCACGCCGTTGTTCTGGGCGTAGGTGGTGCTCGGGAACGAGCCGAAGATGCCCGAGAGGACGCAGGTGATGCCGTCCGAGAGGACGCCACCCCGCAGCCGCGCCGAGTAGGAGGGCCCGCTCGTCGCAAGGCCGGAAAGCTGGGAGGTGGCGGTCATGTCCCCGAGGGCCTCGAGGAGCGACGCCACGTAGATGAAGGCGAACGGCAGCACGAACTTTCCCTGGAAGGCGAAGCCGTTGCGAAGCACGCGCGGCACCGTGACCCACGAGCCTCCCAGCCCGGTGGGGTGGTGAAGCCAGCCGCAGGCCGCGCACACGACGTAGCCCGCCAGCACGCCCCATAGGATGCTGGAGAGCCGCGCCTTGGAGCTGCCCATGGACTGGGCGATCAGGACGACCGCGATCACCGTGGCGGCGATGGCGCCGCCGGCCCAGACGGGCGCGTCGGGGGAGATCGGGGCCGCGATCCCGGGCATCGCCTCGGGGATGATGGACAGGCCGATCAGGAGCACGACGATCCCCGAGACGAGCGGCGTGAACACGCGGCGCAGCCTGGAGAGGAACGGCAGGAAGATGAAGAGCGTCGGGGCGCAGACGAGCGACATTCCGAACATGAGCGGCAGGCCGCCGGCGCTGCCCGCGTTGATGAGCGGCTGCAGGAAGGCGAAGCTCGTCCCGGCGACGCTGAGGAGGCCCGAGCCCACCGGCCCGAAGCGCGAGGTCTGCAGGAACGTGCCGAAGCCCGCGGCGATCAGCGCCATGCTGACCAGGTACGCGGTGTCGGACGCGGGAAAGTGCAGGGCGTTCGAGAGGATGAGCGCCGGGGTCACGACGCCGACCACCATGGCCGCCACCTGCTGGAGGCTGACCAAGACCCCGGTGCCGAGCGGCAGGCGGTCGTCGGGACCGTAGAGCAGGGTGGGCAGCGGCGCGGACGGCAACGGGGTTTCCTCCATGGGCCTCCGATTAGCACGGATCGGACCAATTGGTCGCGCAAAATGCTGACGCGCAGGCCGGTGCGGCCCCGGGGGCCCTCAGCGGGCCGGGGGCGCGGCCGGGACGGGCAGCGAGGCGTGGAGCTCAGAGAAGCGCCGGTCGGCCTCCGCGCACATCGCCGGGAAGCCCGGATCGGTCGGGGTCCCGTGGTCGACCGCCAGGCGGCCGCCGACGTAGACCTGGTCGATGTTGGGGGTGCCGCAGGCGAGCACCAGCGTGGCGCAGGCGTTGTACACGGGCCCGGTCTCCATGGCGTGGGGATCGATGATCAGGAAGTCGGCGTACTTGCCTGGCTCAAGGCTGCCCACCCGGTCGGCGACGCCGATCACGTCCGCCGTCCCGAGCGTGTGGAAGCGCAGCACGTCCTCGGGCTGCAGGACCTTCGCGCTCTCGTAGCGGTCGCGCACGGCGTAGAGGCCGGTGCGCATGTTCTCGAAGGGGTCCGCTATGTCGGCGCTCCCCTGGCCGTCGACCCCCATGCCGATGCGGATGCCGAGCTTGCGGTACTTGGCGATGTCGGCGAGCCCGGAGGCGAGGCGGCCGTTCGAAAGGGGGTTCCAGATCATCGCGGCCCCGGCCTTGGCGACCTGCTGGAGGATGGCGTCATCGGGGTGGATGAAGTGCCCGAAGATCAGCCGCGGCCCGAGCTCGCCGGCGGCCACATACCAGGGGAACTTCGCGCGCTGGCTGGCCACCAGCCCGGGCTCCGGCGGCTCCAGGTAGTGGGCCTCGTTGTAGAAGCCGTGCTCCTTCATGATCTCGCCCTCGAGCTGCGAGTACCCGGGGTCGTCGACGAAGCACTGGTATCCGCCGAGCGCGACCGCCAGGAAGGTCGGCCTGTCGAGGAAGCCCTTGGCATAGGAGTAGAAGTCCTCGAAGTCCTTGCGCCGGCTTTCCTTCGTGCCCCCGAAGGGAAGGCAGTAGGCGTGGACGAAGCGCATCCCCGAGGCGAGCTCGGCGCGCAGGCCCGCCCGGTCGAGGCCCTCGTACCCGCCGGCGTCGTTGAAGTCGAACGAGGTGGTGATGCCGTGCCGCAGGAGGTCGTAGCACCCGAACACGGTCGCGTAGTAGCGGTTCTCGGGCGTCGAGTTGCACATCGGCGAGATGGCGTCGATCCAGGCCATCAGGGTCTCGTCCACGCCCAGCCCCCGCGCCACGCTCTCGTAGATGTGCGTGTGGCCCGAGATGAACCCGGGCGTCAGGAATTTTCCGTGTGCGTCGATGACCGTGCGGGCCGTGACGCCCGCGGACGGCTCGCCGGCGCCCACCTGGCGGATCCGCCCGTCGTCGCCCACGAGGAGGTAGCCCGGGGCCGGGGTGTCGACGCCCGCCTTCATCGAGAAGATGAGCGCGTTGCGCACGAGCAGGAGGTCGGGCTTCGGGGGTTCTGCCAGGCAGCGGGCGGCCGCGCCCGCGATCGATAGCGCAGCGCAGGCGCGCGCGAGGTTCCTTAGGAGGCGAGGGGTCATGGGGGAGGGGTCCGTAGGGGACGTGCTTTGGGATTTCGTGGGGTGGCGCCTAGCGGTCGGCGGCCGCGGCCTTGGCGGCGAGCCGGTCCCTGATCTCCGAGAACCGCCGGTCAGCCTCCGCGCACACGGCGGCGAAGCCCGTGTCGGTGGGTGTTCCGTGGTTCACGGCGAGCCGGCCGCCCACGTAGACCTGGTCGATGTTGGGGACGCCGCAGGCGAGCACCAGGGTCGCGCAGGGGTTGTACACCGGTCCCGTCTCCATCGAATGGGGGTCGACGATCAGGAAGTCGGCGTACTTGCCGGGCTCGAGGCTGCCGACGCGGTCGGCGACGCCGATCACGTCGGCCGAGCCGAGCGTGTGGAAGCGCAGCACGTCCTCGGGCTGCAGGACCTTGGCGCTCTCGTACTTGTCGCGGATCGCGTACAGGCCCGTGCGCATGTTCTCGAAGGGGTCGGCGATGTCGGCGCTCGCCTCGCCGTCGACGCCCATGCCGATGCGGATGCCGAGCTTGCGGTACTTGGGGATGTCGGCGACGCCGGAGGCCAGCCGCCCGTTGGAGAGCGGGTTCCAGACCATCGAGCCGCCCGCCCTGGCCACCTGCTCCAGGATGGCGTCGTCGGTGTGGATGAAGTGCCCGAAGCTCAGGTGCGGCCCAAGCTCCCCGGCGGCGACCACAAAGGGGAACCGGGAGCGCTGGGCGGCGACCGCGTCGGCCTCCGGCGGCTCGAGGAAGTGGGCCTCGTTGTAGAAGCCGTGCTCCCGCATGATCTCGCCCTCGAGGAGGGAGTAGCCGGGGTCGTTGATGAAGCTCTGGTAGCCCCCGAGGGCCACCGAAAGGAACGTGGGCCGGTCGGCAAAGGCGCGCGAGTAGGCGTAGAAGGCCTCAAAGTCCGTCCTGCGGCTCTCGCGGGTGCCGACGAAGGGCAGGCAGTAGGCGTGGACGAAACGCATGCCCGAGGCCAGCTCGCCCCGCAGGCCCGCCTGGTCGAAGCCCTCCCTCCCTCCGGCGTCGTTGAAGTCAAAGGAGGTCGTGATGCCGTGGCGCAGCAGGTCGAAGCAGCCGAAGAGGGTGGCGTAGTAGCGGTCCTCGGGATTCGTGCCCTCCATCGGCTGGATCGCGCTGATCCAGCCGAGCAGGGTCTGGTCGACGCCGAGGCCGCGCAGGACGCTCTGGTAGATGTGGGTGTGCGCCGATATGAACCCCGGGGTCAGGAACCTGCCCCGGGCATCGATGACCGTCTGCGCAGAGAGGCCCGCGGACGGCTCGCCCGCGCCGACCTCCCGGATCCGCCCGTCGGCACCCACGAGGAGGTAGCCCGCGGCCGGGGTGTCGACCCCCGGCTTGAGCGTGAAGACGAGCGCGTTGCGGACGAGCAGGAGGTTGGGCCCTGCGGGATCTGCCGCGCGCAGGGTGGCGCAAAGAACGAGGCCCAGCGCCGCGCAGGTCCGGGCGAGGTGACGGAGGAGACGAGGGGTCATTGCGGCCGTGTCAGCAGGACGCGTGCCCCGCTTCCCGGCTAGAAGCGGTACCGGAAGGTGACCGAGGCGTTCATCATCTCCACCACGTAGATGGTGTCGTTGCCCGCGAAGTTGGGGTCGATCGCCGTCAGGTTGCGGCGGTTGGTCAGGTTCTTGACGCTCAGCTGGACGTCCCAGGTCTTCTGCTTGTAGAAGAGGAACGAATCCAGCTCGTACTGCGAGGGGATCGTGAGGGCTCCCTCCTGGTCCGCGGTCATGCCGCCCTGGATCTGGGGGCCGCCGCCGATGCCGAAGCCCGAGGGAAGCTGGTAGACGGCGAACAGGTTCGCGATGACCTTGGGCAGGCCGGAGGCATCGATCTTCAGGTAGTTCGGATTCGAGGTGTAGTTGGGACTGCCTAGGCCGGTGCCGCTCTTGCCGTCCACGATGAAGCCCACTGGGTAGCCGTCGAGGTAGCTGCCCGTCTGCTCGTAGAAATTCTGCCCCTCGCGGATCACGTGCTGGAGCGTCACGTTCGCGTTCACGTTGAAGAACTGGTTCTCCTGGTAGACCGCCTCGAGCTCGACGCCCGTCGAGCGGATGAGGGACGAGGGCGCGCGCAGCTCGGGCTGGGTGCGCTTCTGGAAGTAGAACGCGCCGCTCGTGTACAGCTTGTTGCCGAGGAACGTCGACTTGAGGCCGGTCTCGTAGAGGAGGCTGGCGGTCTTCATCGCGTTCTTTAGGCCGGCGTCGCCCCCGGTGCCGTCGAGGCCGCCGAAGTTGCCGCCGCCCACGATCGCGTCGACCGTGTCGGCCGTCACGTACCAGGTGGTGGTCGGCGTGATCTTGTAGACCAGGCTGCCGAAGAGCGACGGGTCGATGTTGTGGGCGGAGCTGTTGTAGAAGAAGCCGAGCGGGGCGCCCACCATGTTCGAGCTGCGGGCGGTGCCGTCGATCAGGTCCACGCGCGCACCCAGCACCGCGGAGAACTTGGGCGTGAACTGCAGGTCGTGCTGGGTGAAGAAGCCCGCCTGATAGACGAAGGAGTCCTGGTTGGAGGCGTCGGGCCCGGCGCCGAAGCCGGCGTAGCCGGGATAGCCGGGCACGGGGTTGCCGCCGAAATTTGCGGCGGGGTTGTTGTTGTTGTAGCCGGGGTAGAGGATCTGGCTGATCGGCTGCGAGAGGTCGTACAGGAAGAACGGCTCGTTCGTGTAGTCGGAGTAGCTGACCAGGCGCTGGTAGCGCAGGTCGACGCCGGAGACCGTCCGGTCCGTGAACGCCCCGTTGGAGTGGAGGTCCCAGTGGAATTCGGTGCGGGTGTCGAAGGCCCAGTCCTTGGGGACCAGCTCGTCGTAGCCGTAGGTCTCCTGCTTCCTGGACTTCTGGTCCTCGAACATCGTCAGGTTCACGATCTTCGCCTCGGGCGAGAGCGTGAGGGTTGTGACGAGCTGCGAGAGCAGCCGCTTGGCCCGCGCGCTGTCGCTCGGGCTTAAGAGCGCGACGTTCTCGGGCAGCTTCACCTGGGTGGCCGTGGCGGGGTTCAGGAGCAGGAAGTAGGGGCCCTGCGCCACGGGCTGCCCGAAGACGTTTAGGGGCTCCACAGGCCCGCCCAGGTAGATGCCGTTGTTGATGAAGTTCTGGGTCACGCGGTTGACGCCCGTGATCTCGTTGTAGCGATCCTCGTAGCCCTGCACGAACCACTCAAGGCGCAGGTTGGGCGTGGGCAGGTAGGTGAGCGCCCCGTAGAAGTCCTCGGTCGTGTTCTTGCTGCCCTGGTAGTACCCGTCGCCCCCGCGGCCCAGGTAGCTGAATCGGTAGGCGAGCTTGGAGTTGATCGGGCCGCCGGTGTCGAACTGCCACTCGGGGTTGCCGTAGCTCATACCGCCCTCCACCCACGAGCCCAGGGTGACGGTGACCTGCGAATGGTCGCCGTCGAAGTAGGGCTGCTTGGTCACCAGGTTCACGTAGCCGCCGGTTCCCTGCGCCTGGGGGCCGTACACCGCGGATCCAGGGCCCTTCACGATGTCGATCGACTCCACCCCGTTGAAGCTCGGCACCACGCTGTTGAAGCTGAAGATGCCGCGCTGGCCGTTCAGGTAGACCGACCCCTCGTCGCCGCGGATGACCGGGGTCGCCGGGAGGCCGTACTGCGCCTGCGTGTAGACGCCCGGCGAGAACTGCCCCAGGTCCGTCATCAGCTTCACCTGCCTCTGGGAGAGCAGGGACTTGTCGATCGTGGTCACCGAGCGGGGCAGGTCGATGATGTCGGCGTCGTAGCCCAGGACCCCGGAGATCGGCCGCGTGGTGGGCATGATCTGGTCCTCTATCGGGACGTCCTGCACGGTGAAGGCCGCCATCGTCTGCACGGGCTGGCCCGAGGAGGTCGAGGTGGCCGGCGCGGTCGTGTCGGCCCGCAGGGTCGGGGACGCGGCCCCGGCGAGCATCGCCAGGGAGAGGAGGGTGATGCGGGTCTTCATAAAGGGTGGGGGCCGGTTACGGCCGGTAGGGCATCCGCAGGTAGGATCTCGCGGGCCACGGGAACACGGGTTCCTTGATGTCGTAGAGGGGCATCATCCGCAGGTGCTGCAGGTTGCCGATCTGGTCGTCGAAAAACTCCGTCCATGATATCAGCTTCCCATCCTTCAGGTGCCCGATGCCGAGCGTGCCCTCCCACTGCATGAAGCCGTCGTCGGTGAACTTGGCCGTGTAGAACCACTCGACGGCGAACCACTCGCCGTCGAAGAGCCAGGCCCGGTTGAACTCCTTCCAATCGGTCGTGATCGGGTGGTGGTCCCAGACGTTCTGCACGTACATCTGGTGGAAGCGGTTGGAGTGCCCGCCCGGGAACCATCCCTGCCAGTCGGGGTGGTACTGGGCCCAGATGTTGTCGCCATAGGCGGCGATCCACGTGCGCGAGTCGTTCGTGACCACGGGTGTCGGGGTCGGGGCCGCGGGGGCGTCGGCGCCCCGCGCGAACCCGGCGCCAAGGGCAAGGCAGAGCGCGGCCGTGAGCAGGGCGGAGGGTCGGGCGAGGGAGGGATTCATGGTGCCTAGTTGATCTTCTCGGCCCGCAGGAGGACGGAGGACGGCCACGGGGCGATCTTCTGGCCCTCGTCGAGCGGGAGTTCCCCGAGCTTCTGGCGTCCGGGCACCTCGCTGTCCCAGTACTCCTTGAACTCTACGAACTTTCCGTCACGGATCTTGCAGATGACGCCGGTCCCGACCGCGAACCGCGCCCCGGTGGTCTGGTCGGTGGCCGCGAACTGGTAGGACGTCACATGGCGGTACCCGTCGCTCAGGAAAAAGTCCGAGAAGTAGATCTTAATATCCTTCTTCTGCACGTGGTAGTCCTTGAAGGTCTGCACAAGCTCGGCCTTGTTGAAGCGGCCGCCCGGGTACGCGAACACGACGCCGTCGTCCAGGAGCCCCGAGAAGGTGGCCAGGTCGCCGCTCTCCCAGCACTTGAGGAAGGTGTGGACGAGGTTTTCAGCAACGGCCTTGGCGACGGGCGGAAGCGGCGCGGGCGCGACCGGCTCGCAGAACGCGACCCCGCGCAGGGCGAGCGCGAGGAGCGCCGCTCGCAGGACGGGCCCGCGCAGGCCCCGGAGGGATCGCGGTGCGGAGTGAGGGAGGGGGTGCATGCGGTTGGGAGGTTGGCTAGCATGGGGTGTGCCCGAGGAGTGACATCGGGGTCCCGAATCATGGTACTTTTTGTGCGGCGGATGATTCCCGGGTCCGCCGGGCGTGCACGGCGTTGGAAATCTGGCTCGCGATGTGCTATAGGTCGGGCTGCAACGCGTGTAGCTGCGGCCGATTCCGCCGGTTGCGCGTGGCCACAGGAGAAACCTTGTCGCCATGAGCTCTACGACCTTGCCGTTTTGTGACCGCACGCCCCCGCAGGCGGGGGTGGGCACGCTCGCGCTCGACCGCTTCATCGAGGCCGGTCGCCGATCCCGGGCGCAGGTCCGCCACTTCGAGATGCACTGGGTGGTCCGCGGCCACGGGGACGTCTTCCTCGGGCCCTGCCCGCACCCCTATCGCCCCGGCAGCCTGGTATTCGGCGTTCCGGGACAACGGATGGCGTGGGCCCCCGGCTCGCCGACGTACGGGGACGTGGTGCGCTTCGACGAGGCGTTCCTCGCGCACGGGCCCGGGCGCGAGGGGCGTCTCTCCACCGTGGCCCGGATCTACGACCCGGCCGGGGCCCCCGTGCTGCGGCTCGGCGACGCCGACCGGCGCACGGCGGCCATGACCTTCTTGGAGCTGCGGCGCGAGGTGGACTCGGCCGGGGGGGACAGGGAGGAGCGGGTGCGCGCGCGGATGGGGCGCCTCCTCGGGCAGGTGTCGCGCATGCTGGCGGGCGGGGGCCCGCAGTCGCCCCAAGGACCCGAGGGCATCCTCGCCCTCCGGTTCAGGATGGCCCTCCTTCAGCACTTTCCCCGCCTGCGGCAGGCGGCACCGTACGCGGAGCTCCTCCAGGTTTCACTCCGCGAGCTGAACCTGGAGCTCAAGCGGCGGGCCGGCCGCACCGCCTCGGCGCTGATCCACGAACGCGCCGTGCTCGAGGCCAAGCGGCTGCTGGCCCAGACCTCGCTCACGGTCTCGGAGATCGGCTTCGAGCTTCAGTTTGAGGATCCCGCCTACTTCGTGCGCTTCTTCCGACGCGAGACGGGCGGCACCCCGGGCCAGTTCCGCAAGTCGGCCCACCTGGCGGCATGAAGCGACCGTCGCGCCTCCTCCTCTGCCTGGGACTCCTCGCCTCGGCCGCGTGCGCCGCCCCCCTCGAGCTTCTGCCCGGCCCCGGGGGTCGCTATGACCTCCCGGTCGAGGGGATCCAGGGACCCGGGCGCGTGATGCACCTGAGCCGCGCCGACCTGATGGGCCTTCCCCACGGGACCGTCGACGTTTCTGGAGGCTTCGGCACCCGGGTGCGTTCAGCGAGGGTCGTCTTCCTCGCGGACCTGTTGGACGCGCTCGCGCTGCCGCCGGGATCCGACCTGCTGCTCGCCCGGTGCTCCGACGGGTACCTATCGGTCTACACGTTCGAATTCATCCGGCGCTACCGGCCCTTCCTGGTGCTGGAGCTCGACGGCCTGGGGCCGGACCGCTGGCCACCGCCCGGCCTGGCCTACAACCCGGGGCCCAACCTGATCGGCGTCTCGGACCACGTGGTGCCGGGGGTGAGCGCCCTCAGGGACATCGGCCACAAGGGGCCGTGGGGCGTCGTTTCCCTGACGGTGACCTCCATGAAACAGAGCTTCGGGGGCTTCTTCCAGGGGCCGTGGGCGAACCTGGGCGAGCCCGCCCGCCAGGGCCGCCAGATTTGGATCAACTCGTGCGCGAGCTGCCACCCGGGCCCGGCGGGCGTCACCGGGGGCACGAAGTCCGGCGTGCCCTTTACGCTGCCCCAGGGGATCGCCGCGGCCGACATGAAGTTCTTCAGGCAGTACGTCCGCAACCCGACGTCGCTCATCCCCGGCGCGAAGATGGAGCCGCACCCGCACTATTCCGACACGGAGCTGGACCAGCTCGCCGCCTTCCTCGGCGCGCGCGGACCGTAGTCGCGGCTGCGACTATAACCTCGCCAACCGCGCGGCGGGCGACGAGAACCAGCGCGCGATGCCCGACCCTGAAAAGCGCCCCGGCGGCGCGCCCGCGGACCCCTGGACCCCGGCTTCCGCGGCGAGGGAAGCCAAGGGATTCCCCTTCGGCGCCGTGGCCGTGCTTCTGCTGATCGTGGCCGGCGCCGCGGCCGCCCTCTACCACAAGTTCCGGGATGCGGCCCCCGTCGCACCGCCGGGCCATGCACACTACGAATCGGGAGGTCGGCCCGGCGCGCAGATCGGGCTGGAGTTCGGCCCGCAACCCGCGCATCTCGTTTCCATGCAGACCCACCGCAGCGCCCGCACCCCCCCACACCGTGGCAGCCGAAGCTAGCCCCTCGGCTCCCGCCCGCACGGACCGGATGCCCCCGGGCATCCCCTACATCGTCGGCAACGAGGCCGCGGAGCGCTTCAGCTTCTATGGCATGCGCGCGATCCTGGTCGTGTTCATGACCCACTACCTGCGCGACCGCGCGGGCGCGATCGCGCCGATGAGCGACAACGACGCCAACAAGTGGTACCACATCTTTGTCGCCACGAACTACTTCTTCCCGATCTTCGGCGCGATCCTGGCCGACGCCCTCTGGGGCAAGTACCGCACGATCTTCTGGCTCTCGATCGTCTACTGCTTCGGGCACTTCGCTCTCTCGATCGACGACACGCGCCTGGGCCTCGCGGCCGGGCTCACGCTCATCGCGATCGGCGCGGGCGGGATCAAGCCCTGCGTCTCGGCGAACGTGGGCGACCAGTTCAGCGCGTCGAACCAGCACCTGATCTCGAGGGCCTTCGGCTGGTTCTACTTCTCGATCAACGCCGGCTCGTTCTTCTCGATCCTGCTGATCCCCTGGCTCCTCGAGCACTACGGCTCCAAGGTCGCGTTCGCGATACCCGGCATCCTGATGGCGGTCGCCACCGTGATCTTCTGGATGGGGCGGCGAAAGTTCGTGCACATCCCGCCCGCGGGCGGCGCCTTCTTCAGGGACACCTTCAACCGGGAGGGCCTCCTGACGCTCGGCCGCCTTGCGATCATCTACGCCTTTGTCGCCGTCTTCTGGTCGCTCTGGGACCAGACCGGGGGCGAGTGGGTGCTCCAGGCCGACAAGATGGACCTGCATTTCGCCGGCATCACGTGGCTCCCGTCCCAGATCCAGGCCGTCAACGCCATCATGATCCTGGCGTTCATCCCGCTCTTCCAGTACGGCATCTACCCGGCGATCAACCGGGTCTTCCCCCTGACGCCCCTTCGCAAGATTGGGATCGGTCTCCTCGTCACGGGATCGTCGTTCCTCGTGAGCGCGTGGATCGAGCGCCAGATCGCCGGGGGCCTGAGGCCGTCGATCGGCTGGCAGCTGCCCGCCTACGCGCTCATCACGGCGGGCGAGATCATGGTGTCGATCACGTCGCTCGAGTTCTCGTACACCCAGGCGCCCAAGTCGATGAAGTCGATCGTGATGGCCCTCTACCTGTGGTCGATCACCGCGGGCAACGCCTTCACGGCGATCGTCCATGCCGTGATCGAGAACCCCGACGGGACCCTCAAGTTGAGCGGCTCCTCCTACTATCTCTTCTTCGCCGCCGTCTCCGCGGGCGCCGCCGTGGTCTTCACGTTCGTCGCCATGAAGTACCGCGAGAAGACCCACCTGCAGGACGCGTTCCCCGAGAACCGGCCTCCCTCCGAGGCGGCGCCGGTCGCCTGAGCCTACCCGGCCTTCCCGAGGTAAAACGAGAAGAGCAGGAGCGCGAGGACGACCGACGTGATCGCCGCGTACATGCGGTCGCGGACGGATGCAAAGGCGATGATGGAGACCGCCACGCGGATGACCGGCGTCGCGATCAGGAGCAGCAGGCCGGCCACGATGACGGCCGTTCCGTCGAGGCGTGAGAGGCCCCCGAGGAACCAGGCGAGCTGCCTCGGGAACGCGGCGCCCGCGGTGAGGAAGCGGTGGAGGTCGGCGGGCGAGCCGCCGCGGACCCCGTAGGTTCCCGGTTCGAGGAAGCAGAGCACGGTGCCCGCCGTGATCAGCGTCAGGCTGCCCAGCACTCCCCAGTGGAGGAGTCCGCTGATCACCTCCTCGACGCGGAGGGCCTTGTCCTCGGGATCCGGCGCGCTCACCGGACCCCCTTCCAGAGCATCTGCAGGGCGGAGATCGCCAGCACGATGACGAACGCCACCTTGATCACGTGGTTCTTCAGGCGCCCGAGGAGCCTGGAGCCGGACTTGGCCCCGAGGAGCACCCCCACGGCGACCGGCGCCGCGATGAAGGGCTGCACGTCGCCGCGCATGAAGTAGACGGCCGCGCTCGCGGCCGCCGTGACCCCGATCATGAAGTTGCTCGTGGCCGTGCACACCTTGATCGGCAGCCCCATGGCCAGGTTCATGACGGGCACCTTGAGTACGCCGCCGCCGATCCCCAGGAGCCCGCTCACCAGGCCGGCCACGTAGCTGACGGCGAGCCCGAGCGGGGTGCGCGAGACCCGGTAGGACACCGTCTCGCCGACCGCGCGGTCATAGAAGGAGCCGTGGAGCTTCAGGCGGTCGGCCCAGGGGTCCGGCGGCAGGGCCGCCGTCCGTGTGCCCGCCCGGCGCGACATCGACCAGGCCGTGTAACTGAGCAGCACGCCGAAGAGCAGGAAGAGGAACCGGCCCGAGACGTAGGCCGCGACGACGGCGCCCGAGAGGGCGCCGGCGGCCGTCGCCACCTCGAGCACCATGGCGAGCCTCAGGTTCGTGATGCGGTCGCGCACGTAGACCGCCGCCGCGCCGCTTGACGTCGCGATGACCGAGATGATCGAGGCCGCGACCGCCGTCTGGATGCGCACCCCGAAGAGGAGGGTGAGCGCCGGCACCACGATGATGCCGCCCCCGACCCCGACCAGCGACCCCAGGAGCCCGGCGAGGAAGGAGATCGCCGCGATGACGAGGGTGAATTCTGCGGGAGTCACTGGGCGGAGGCTAGAGGTCAGCGGCCGCCGGGGGCAAGGGGTTTGACCGGCCGCCCGCGTTCGCGCGCCGGCCTCACGACCCGAATGCGAGCGGCAGGCGCATCAGGGTCTCCACCGGGACACCCGCCTTCAGCCTGGGCAGGAACAGCCATCCATTGAGGGCGCGCCGGATCGCCTGGGCGACCCGGGGGTCGAGGCCCTCGTCGAGCTGGAGCGAATCGATTTCCCCGGTTTCGAGCACCCTGAACGTGGCGTTGATCTTGGGAAGCGTCCGCGCCTCCACCCCGTCCGGAAGGACCGGGGGATAGCGCAGGTAGGCGACGGGCGGCTTGTCCGCCGACGGGTACTGCTTCTGGTAGCGATCGAGAATCTTGGCGTGCGAGGCCACGTACTGGCTTCGGAAGAAC
>CAIXHE010000148.1 GCA_903919205.1 uncultured Opitutaceae bacterium
AGCCCGTCGAGATGGAACTCGCGCACCCAGTAGACCATCATGTCGCGCATGTACCGTCTCGTGTCGGGATTGGCATAGTTGAGGGCGGCCACGTCCGACCACTCGGGATGCGGCGGGATCACGTTGCCGGAGGCATCCTTCCTATAATAGTCGGGGTGGGCCATCATCACGCTGTCCCACGCGGTGTGGTTGGCGACGATGTCGATGATCACCTTCATGCCCCGCGCGTGGGCGCCGTCGACCAGCCTCCGGAAATCGTCCTTGGTGCCGTACTCGGGGTTAACGGCGTAGTAGTCCTGCACCGCGTAAGGGCTCCCGAGGGTGCCCTTCGACTTGAGGTGACCGACCGGATGGATCGGCATCAGCCAGAGCACGTCGACGCCGAGGGCCTTAAGCTCGTCGAGGCGAGCGGTGATGCCGGCAAAATTTCCGGTGGCGGAGAACTGGCGGGGGAACACCTCGTAGATCACGGATTGGCGGATCCAGTCCGGCGTCATGCGCGCGGGCGCGTCCGGGGACCCCGAGGCCCGGTTCAGGACGCCGAGGAGAAGGAGGGTGGCCGCACAGGCGGCGCGGCGGAGGCGGGAGGCTCTCATGGGGGTTTGTGCCGAGGGGGCGGGGGAATCCGGGGCGGCGGTTCCCACGATGCACGCCCGCCGGGCGGCCGCGAGCGCACCGCGGATGAACCAACCTTGAAGTCGCCGAAAAATCCTAGGTCAGCGCGCTCAGGTGAAACGCAAAGCGGCCGATGTCAGTGGATCCGCCCCATGGCCCACGCCACACTTAAGTAGCTCGCTCCCGATGATATTCCTGTTTTCAGTCCCCAGGCACGACCGGAAGGCAGATTTGTAAAATGGATCCTGCTCGAGACACACGCGCGGCGCCCGCGGGCCCGCAGGCCGCCCCCGGCCACCAGAATCTCACATGGATTCGGGTGGGCATAGGGGTGTCGGCCGCTGGGTATTCGTTGACGACCCTCTACTCGTTATCCCAGGGCAATTCCCTTTTGAGCAATCAGTTCCCGCCCTCGGTGGCCCTGATCAGCCTTCTGAGCTTCGCCTTTGCCAGGCGCCGCCCCCGGCTGGCCGCCCTGTGCGTGCTATCGGCCGTGTGGTGGGACCTGACGCTCTCGATCTACATCGTGGGCGGCTTCATCGACCCGTCCCTGCTCGTGTACCCGCTCATGGTGACCGCCGCCGGGCTCCTCCTCGGCAGCCGCAGCGCCGGGATCACCGCGATCGTGAGCGTGCTCGGCGTGAGCGCAGCCGGCTTCCTCGGCGGCGCCACGGTCCAGCGGCTTGGACTGCGCCACGGCAGGGAGGGATTCTGGCTCTTCACGGACGTGGTTTGCATCCTCGCCTCGGCGGTGCTGACCCGGGCGGCCCTTGAGGGCTACGACAACGCCCTCGAGCGTTCCGAGCGGGACCGCCTGCGCTACCGCGGCCTGTTTGAGCAGCTGCCCGAGGGCCTGATAAGCCTCGACTCGGGCGACATCATCGTGGACGCCAACGACGCGGCCGCGCGCATCCTGGCTGCGGACCGCGCGTCGCTCGTCGGCCGACCCGTCATGGAGGTGCTGCGCCGCTACGGGATGAGCGCGGCGTTCGACGTGAAGCGCGCCCGCGACCACCAGCAGACGCTCGAGTTGACCGTTAACGGCGCGGACGGCGTGCCGGCGACCTTCGAGCTCGCCTTCCGTCCGGTGCAGGTGCCAGACGCCCCGACGCTCGTGCTGCTGCGCGACATGACGCACCGCAAGCTGATCGAACAGCACCTCGGCCACGCCCAGCGTCTGGAGGCCGTGGGCCAGCTCGCGGGCGGCATCGCGCACGACTTCAACAACCTGCTGACGGCGATCGGCGGAAGCGCGGAGCTGATCACGATGCAGGGCGACTCGGAGGCGCGCGAGTCGGCCGAGGTGATCCTCGCCGCGCAGAGGCGCGGCAGCAACCTGACCCGACAGCTGCTCGCCTTCGCGCGCCGAGACGTGCACCAGCCGGGCGCCATCGACCTGGCGGGAACCGTGGCCGGCATGTCGCAGATCGTGGAGCGCCTGCTCGGGCGCCAGCATCGCCTGGTGCCCGGCCGAGCGGACCCGGTGTGGGTCGAGGCCGATCCGGCGCAGATCGAGCAGGTGGTGCTAAACCTGGTCACCAACGCGTGCGATGCGATGCCCGACGGCGGGAATGTCGGCATCTCCGTTCGGTGGACCTCCGCAAGCGAGGCGCGCAAGCTCGGCTCGCGCCTCGGGGACCCGGAGCAGGCCCTGCTCGAGGTCACGGACACGGGCACCGGCATCGCCCCCGAGCTGCGCGCCCGCATCTTCGAGCCCTTCTTCACGACCAAGGAGAGGGGCAAGGGAACGGGGCTCGGCCTCGCCGCGGTTCAGGGCATCGTCGCCCAGAACCAGGGCAGCCTCGCACTGGAGACCGAGGTGGGCGTCGGCTCAAAATTTAGAATTTTCTTCGCCAAGGCGCAGCGGCCGAGCGCGTCGCCAAAGCCTCCCGCGGAGTCGGCGGCCCCGGTCCCCGCGCGCGGTCGCCTCCTGTTCGTTGACGACGAGGTCTCGGTGCTGAAGACCGCGGCGCGGCTTCTTCGAAGCGAGGGCTACGACGTTAAGACGGCCTCCGACGGAGCAGAAGCCCTCGAACTGCTTGCGCGCACGCCTAACGTGGACCTCGTCGTGACCGACCTCGCCATGCCCGGCATGGACGGCAGGGAACTCGGCGAGCGCATCCACGCGCTGTATCCGGGCCAGCGCGTGCTCTACATGTCCGGCTATTTCAACGACCCTGGCCTATCGAGGCCGGGGTCTTCGGCGTCCGCGGGATTCCTGGCCAAGCCCTTCTCGAGGGAGCAGCTCCTGACCGCGGTGAAATCGGCCCACGAGGCCCTGGTGTAGGACCGGGACCGTAGAAACACCCGCTGCCGCGGCCCAAGGGGACGTCCGGCGCGACCCATGTCCCTCATGATCGGATGTTTGCGTAGTGGACGCGGCGCCGTGGAGACTCCGGGTGACAGGGCGCATCCCGAGCAGTTTTTGGGTCAAGTAGCGCCATTCAGTGTCGATCACACTTTCATAATGCGCTATGCCAGCATAGTTACGAACCCGCCCACCCGTGGTCCAGTTCCGGGCTCCGGGCACTCCTGAACCGATCGCCATGGCAAAGGTACTGGTTCTAGAGGACGACCGGCTTTCCCAGAAGGTCGTCGGTCGCGTGCTCAGCAATGCGGGCCACGAGGCGCTCTCGGCGGACTCCACCCAACACGCCTGGGACAAGCTCCAGGAGCACGTGCTCGTCGACATGGTCGTTCTGGACAACCAGCTCGACCAAGAGTGGGGCTGGCAGTTCCTGCGCATGCTGCGCAGCAGCGCCGCGTACCGCGGCCTGCCCGTGATCGTTTACAGCGCCCACAACGAGCGCAGCGCGGTGGTTCGCTACCTCGAGCTCGGGGTGCAGAGCCTGCATGTGAAGCCGTACCAGTCCGACGTGATCCTGCGCGAGCTCAACAAGGCCGTTGAGTCGAAGTGGACGACCAAGGTCATGGAGCCGCCGGACGTGGTCTGCGCACGGCTAGGACTCTCGATCGAGGACTACGGCGGGCTGCTCGCGACGGCGACCCGCTCGATCGAGGACAGCCTCACCATCGCCCGTCGGCGGCTGATGACGCCCCATGATACGGTTCTCTCCGCGGCGCTCTCGAGCATCGAGCAGCAATGCCGCACGGTGGGCATCAACGTGATCGACGGGGTCATCCGCTCGATCCGCAAGAGCGCGGAGGAGCAGGACATCAACGAGGCGTACGGCGGCCTGCGGTCGGTTGAGTCATTCCTCGGCATGATCCGCCACCGCATGCTCTCCGTGCTCAAGATGAACGGGTCCGTCGCCCGCACGGCGCTCACGGTCGGGAGCGCTCCCACGTCGGACGGCGCGCAGGAGACGGCCCCTGTCTCGATCGCGAGCGCCTACTCCCGCGACATCATCAACAAGCCCCTCTGGCAGTATGGCGGCCAACTCAAGCGCCTGATGCGCTCGCCGCTTCTCACTCCCGACGAGCTCCTCGAGTCGACTACGCGCGTGCGCGTAACCGCCCCGTTCCCAACGGTGGTCTCGACCCTTAAGCTACTCCAGTCGATACAGAGCCTCACGGTCGAGGAGGCGGCGACCATAGCGAGGGACACCCGCGGATTCTCAAGCACGTACCGCGAGGTCCTGGAGCGCATCACCGGCACCGAGCAGCCCATGGACACCCTGCCCGCCATGTCCAAGATCGTCGAGACCCAGGGCGTGGCGAAGGTGATGACCCTGGTCGCGGTGGCGCGCGTGGCGAACAGCCTGCCCCGCGGCGGCCTGCTCAACCTGAGGCAACTCTTCGCCCACACCCTATCCGCGTCCCTGATCGCCTACGAGATCGGACGCCTTCTCAAGCTCGCCAACGACTTCATGCTGTCTGCCGCGGGCCTCGTGCACGACGGGGGCCGCTGGCTCTTCGCGATCGGGGAGCCCGGGGCCTACGCGCTGGCCCTCGCGCTCGCGGAGGACGAGGGAATCACCGTGGAGCAGGCCGAGACGGCCCTCTTCGGCATCGACCACCAGCAGGCCGGACGCAGGCTGGTCGCGAGCCTGGAGCAGCCGGAGTTGATGCAGGACGCGGCATCCCTGCACCACGATCCCTCCAGGGTGACCGACCCGGAGTCGCTCATCACCGTCTGCGTGATCCATCTGGCCCACCTGCTCGCCCAGGCCGCGCTTGCGGGCTCGGCCGTCGAGGCGAAGAATATCCTCACCCGCCTGAGGGACCCGGCCTACCCGGTCTGGTCCAAGCTCAAGTCCCGCGGGGTGGAGCTGCCGTTCGAGACCCCGGAGCTGGTGGACACGATGGCTGCCATCGCCAACACCAGCAACTGGAGCGCCTTCCAGTTCATCGACAAGGCATAGGCCGGCCGGCGGCCCTAGCGAAGGCCGAGCACGTCGAATACGATGTAGAAGCCCGAGGCGAAGAGTACCGCGCCGAGGAAGATGCAAACCGGGAGCGTGAGCACCCAGGCGAGGAGCAGGTTCCTGAGCGTCTGGGTCTGGAGGCCGGAGTGGTTCGCGGCCATGGCACCGGCCACGCCTGAGGAGAGCACGTGGGTCGTGCTGACGGGCAGCCCGAAGTGGTCGGCAGCCTCGATGGTCAGCATCGCCACGACCTCTGCGGAGGCGCCCTGGGCGTAGGTGAGGTGGGACTTGCCGATCTTCTCGCCCACCGTGACGACGATCCGCTTCCAGCCGATCATGGTGCCGAGACCCAGGGCCAGTGCGACGGCTACCTTGACCCAGACAGGGATGTACTTGGTGAGCTTCTCCTCGTCCGTGCGGAAATCTGAGCAGGCCTGCTGGTCCTTCGCGTCGGCGAAGCCGTGGGTCTTGCCGAGCTTCGCGATGCCCTCACCCACGAGGAAGAGCTCGGTGCGCAATGAGCGCCGGTCGGCCTCGCTCAATTCGCTGAAGCTCTTCGCCGCGGCCAATTTGTCAGTGACCGCCGCGTTCAGGCTCGCGAGGGCGGTGAAGGTCTGCGGGGCGAGCTTGCCGCTCGACTTGAGGAATGCGGAGACTACCTGAGTCGCCTCAGGGACGCCCAGGGTGGCCGCGGAGCCCGCCTCCTTACGGAGCGCCGCGGTCGCCTCGCGCGACTCGGAAGCCACCTGCTGAATCATCGCGGTGTCCGCGTTCATCTTGAGGGCGAAGGCGCCGGGGACCACGCCGATCATGATCAGCATGATAAGCCCCATGCCTTTCTGGCCGTCGTTGGAGCCGTGGGCGAAACTGACGCCGCAGCAGGTCAAACGAAGTAGCCAGCGGACGAAGAACGGGGGCGCCTTGTCCTTGTCGGGCGGCAGGTACAGCATCGGGGACTTGATGAGGGCCTTGCAGGCAAGGAAAAGGAGCGCCGTGCACACGAAGCCCACGATCGGGGACACGACCAGGGAGAGGCCGATGTTCTTCGCCTGCCCCCAGTTCACGCCCTCGCCGAACACGTGCCCGGGCGCCATCAGAGAGTTGGCGAGGCCCACCCCCATGATGGACCCGATCAGGGAATGGGAGCTGGAGGCAGGCAGGCCCAGGTACCAGGTCCCGAGGTTCCAGATAATGGCGGAGAGCAGGAGGGCGAACACCATCGCGAACCCGGCGCCCGAGCCGATGTTGATCACGAGTTCGACCGGCAGTAGGCTCACGATCCCGTAGGCCACCGCTCCGCTCGAGGTTAGCACGCCCAGCAGGTTGAAACATCCGGAGAGGACGACGGCGGCATTCGGCTTGAGCGAATGCGTGTAGATGACGGTTGCCACCGCGTTCGCGGTGTCGTGAAAGCCGTTGACGAACTCAAACGCCAAAGCCAGGGCGAGGGCCAGAAACAGGAAAATGACCGATCCCGTGGAAAGAAATTCACCCCAGAGATGCATCGGCAAAACCTCTTGTTAGGGGCGGCTCCAAAGCCGAGCAGAAAAGCGTGACGATTGGGTGACAGGCCCTGAGACAATCGGTGGCCGCCCGGCCCCCCGCGGGGCGGGATATTGCTGTTGAGCCCGAGGGGCGGGGCCTCCTGAGTGGGAGCGCGCAGTGCTCCCCGCCCTTCCGAAAGCCCGATCCGCCCTCCTCCTCGTCCTCGCTCTGCCCGCCGCCCTGGCTGGGGCCCCGCAGCTCAAGGACTACGACGTGGTCTGGACCTCACCTTCGACCAATTCCTCGGAGTCCATGCCCTGCGGCGGCGGCGACATCGGCCTGAACGTGTGGGTCGAGAACGGGGACCTGCTGGTCTACCTCTCGCGCAGCGGCGCCTTCGATGAGTTGAACGGGATGCCCAAGCTCGGGCGGCTGCGGGCCACGCTCTCGCCGAACCCGTTCGGGGCCGGCGGCCAGTTCCGGCAGGAGCTGCGCCTCAGGGAGGGGTTCGTCGAGGTTCTCGGGGAGCGAGGCGGCGTGAGGGCGACGGTCACCCTCTGGGTCGACGTGTTCCGCCCGGCCGTGCACATCGCCGTGCACTCGACGCAGCCGACCAAGGTCACCGCGGCCTACGAGAGCTGGCGGCTCGCGGACCGCGAGCAGGCGCCCGACGAGATGGGGCCGAACCGGTCGTACATCGGGGCGCCCGAGCGGGCGCTGGTGAGAGCGGACCGCGTGTCCTTCCACGGGGACGCCGTGCGTTTCGTCCACCGGGACGAGGGACGCACGGCCTTCGACATGGTCGTCGCGCAACAGGGCCTTCAGGGCGTGAAGCAGCGGCTTTGGAACCCGCTCTCCGGCCTGACGTTCGGGGGCTCCTTCTACGGCCGGGATTTTGTGGCGGCGGGCACACGCGAGGGCCGCTACGCAAGCACGCCGTTCAGGGCGTGGGTGATCGAGAGCCGAACGCCCTCGCAGAGCCACGACCTGACGGCCGTGCTCGAGGTCGCCGCGACGCCGAGCCTGGCGGCTTGGGAGGCAGCCCTCGAGCGCCACGAGCGCGAGGCGGACCTCAACCCCGGCTCCGCGTGGCTTGAGACCCAGTTCTGGTGGCGCACCTATTGGGACCGCAGCCACGTGTTCGTGAATCCGGACAAGCCCGACCCTGCGTCGCCCGAATGGCAGATCGGCAGGAACTACCAGGTGTTCCGCTACCAGCTCGGGTGCAATGCCTACGGGGCCTACCCAAGCAAGTTCAACGGGGGTCTCTTCACCTTCGATCCCCAATACGTCGACCCCTCCCTTCCCTACAGTCCCGACTACCGCAAATGGGGCGGAGGCTCGTTCACGGCGCAGAACCAGCGCCTGCTCTACTGGCCCATGCTCAAGTCCGGGGACTTCGACCTCATGCGCTCGCAGTTCGCGTTCTACGTGCGCGCGCTCGGAAACGCCGAGGCGCGCTCCGAGGTCTACTGGGGCCTGAAGGGGGCGAGCTTCACCGAGCAGATCGAGAACTTCGGGCTGCCGGTCGGGTTCGAATACGGATGGAAGCGCGGCCCGGGGGCCGAGCGGGGCGACGTGGACAGCGCCTGGATCAACCACGAGTGGGACACCGTCTTCGAGTTCTGCCAGATGATTCTCGAGATGCGGCGCTACACAGGCGCCGACATTCGCGAGTACCTGCCGATGATCGAGAGCTGCCTCAGCTTCTACGACGGGTACTACCGCAGGCAGCAGGAGGCGCGCACCGGGCACCCCTACTCCGCCGAGGGCAAGCTCGTGGTCCTGCCCGGCACCGCGCTCGAGACCTACAAGGACGCGCTCAACCCGACCCCGACGCTCGCCGCCCTGAAGGTCGTGCTCTCCTCCCTCGTGGAGCTGTCCGACGACCAGCTCCCCGCCGCCAGCCGCAGGCGCTGGAAGGACATGCTGGGGCACGTTCCCGAGATCGGCTTCCGCCAGCGCGACGGCCGCCGCACGATCTCGCCCGCGTGGCAGTGGTCGCACATCCAGAACGTGGAGATCCCCCAGCTCTATCCCGTGTTCCCTTGGGGGCTTTACGGCATCGGCAGGCCCGACCTCCAAGTGGCGATCGACACGTGGAGGTACGGCGTCGACACGCCCGAGCAGAAGCAGGTGATCAGCTGGCACCAGGACGCCATCTTCTGCGCCCGCCTGGGCCTCACAAACGAGGCCGGCGTGCTCACGACGCGGAAGATGGCCGACTCCGGGCGGCGGTTCCCCACGTGGTGGGGCCCCGGGCACGACTGGGTCCCGGACCAGAACTGGGGAGGCTCCGGAATGATCGGGGTGCAGGAGATGCTCCTGCAGGCGGTCGGACAGAAGCTCTACGTGCTGCCCGCGTGGCCGAGGGCCTGGGACGTCGACTTCAAGCTCCACGCTCCGGACAACACCACGGTCGAGGGCGTGTACCACGCGGGCAGGATCCAGAGGATCGTGGTGAGCCCGTCCTCGAGGGCTCGCGACCTGGTGCTGCCGCCGTCCCTGTGACGCCCAGGGGCGGACCCGCACAACCCCGCTTCTTCGCGATTGATCGCCGCCGAACAATGAACCAACGTCCGGGATGCCCCGCTCCAACTACGAGGACGAGATCATCATTTCATGGGTCGAGCTGCACCGCGACGCGCGGCACCTCTCCGAGCTTCTCCACGCGAAGGGAACCTGGAAGGGAATCATCGCGATCACCCGCGGCGGCTTGATACCCGCGGCCCTGGTGGCCCGGGAGCTGGAGATCCGGCTGGTCGACACGATCTGCGTGACCAGCTACGCGGCGGGCTCCGAGGGTGGCGCCCAGCAGGTGCGCTCCGACGTGAAGCTGCTGAAGGGCGTCAACGGCGACGGCGACGGCTACCTGCTGATCGACGACCTCGTGGACTCGGGACGCACGGCGGCCGCCGTGCGCCAGATGCTGCCGAAGGCCTTTTTCGCGACCCTCTACGCGAAGCCCGCCGGCCGGCCGCTGGTCGACTGCTGCGTGAAGGAGTTCAAGCAGAACAAATGGATCTTCTTCCCGTGGGACATCGAGTACAAGTTCGCGATCCCCATCAAGGATGGCGGCCGGGCCGCCTCCGGTCCGGGCTGACGCCGGGGGCCCTAAGCCAGGGGTCCGGACCCCACGTTCCATCGCTCGATCACCGGCATGGACAGGTGCCCGTGCTCGAAGCCGAGCACACCCAAGCAGGCCGTGCCCAGCAGGAGGTGCTCGCCGGCGGCGGCGGCAAGCCCCGCCCAGCGGACGGCCAGCACGCGGCCCATATGCCCGTGTGTGAACACGGCGACCGGGCCGTCCAATGCCCTCAGCCGGGCCACGACGCGGTCGGCCCGCGCGGACACCTGCTGCGGTGACTCCCCGCCCGGGCAGCCATCTTGAAAAAGCCGCCATCCCGGGTGGGATGCCAAAATCTCGGGGGTGCGCAGGCCCTCAAAGTCGCCGTAGTCCCATTCCGCAAGATCGGGATCGACCCCAGCGTGGGCACCGAGGCCCGCGAGCTCGCAGGTGCGCCGCGCGCGCTCCCTCGGGCTCGTCCAAACCTGGGTGATGCCAAGCGGCGCGAGGATCGGGGTGAGTGCCCGGGCCTCGGCCTCGCCGACGG
Organism: uncultured Opitutaceae bacterium; assembly: GCA_903919205.1. Classification (GTDB taxonomy): domain Bacteria; phylum Verrucomicrobiota; class Verrucomicrobiia; order Opitutales; family Opitutaceae; genus Palsa-1447. The sequence goes on from CAIXHE010000148.1 coordinate 10,043, forward strand.
CGGTGAGGGGCCGGTCCGTGCGGCTCGTGTGCTGGCCCGACTTGGACCAGTCCGTCTCGCCATGGCGCACCACGAAAATCCGGGCGGGCATGCGTCGGGGTCAGGGATGCTCGGGGGCGGCCCCCGGGTGGCTGGCTCGGTTCACGCAGCCAGTGATTGCCGGCGCCAGCCCCGGATGCCGAGCAAAATGAGGAGGCGCCCCACCCTTCCTGGTGCCGTCAGGACAGCCGCCGGGGCTTGAAGGTGGAGGTCTCGGCCAACCGTTCCCAGAGGGCGCGCTCCGCGGCGTTCACCGGGGACGGTGTCACGATATTGACCACCGCGTAGAGGTCTCCGCGAGCGCCGTCCTTGTTCGGTAGGCCGAGTCCCCTCAGGCGCAGCTGGCTCTTGGCCGCGGTCCCCGCCGGCACCTTCACGGAGGTCGTTCCGTCGAGCGTCGGCACCTTCGCCTGCACGCCGAGCACCGCCTCCCAGGGGGCCAGGTCCAGGTCGAAGTAAAGGTCCGACCCGCTGACCGTGAAGTCCGGGTGCCGCGCTAGGCGCACCCTCAGGTAGAGGTCGCCGGCCGCGCCGCCCCCGCGGCCCTCGCCTCCCTGTCCGGCAAGCCGGATGCGCTGGCCCTCGTGCACGCCGGCGGGAATGCGCACCTGGTAGGTGTCCGTCCGCTCCTCGCCCCCCGCCCCGGGCCTTCGCAGCGTGATCTTCTTCGAGGTGCCCTTGAAGGCGTCCTCGAGAGTCACCAGCAAATCGGCCTCGGCGTCCCCACCGGGCTGGGCGAAGCCGTCCGGGTCCGCCCCGTTCCAGCGCCGGGAGGCGCCGCGCCCCGCGCCGGCCCCGCCAAAGAACGACTCGAAGAAGTCGCTAAAGCCCGTGCCCCCGAACTCAAAGTCGCCCTCCGGCGTCGGTCGGCCGCCCGGTCGCTGGCCGGCCTGGGGAGGGGGCTGCTGCCAGTTGGCGCCCAGCTCATCGTAGCGCCGGCGCTTCTCCGGGTCGCCCAGCACCTCGTAGGCCTCGTTGATCTCCTTGAACTTCTTCTCACCGGACACCTTGTTTTTGGCGACGTCCGGGTGGTGGATACGGGCAAGCGCGCGAAACGCCTGCTTGATCTCCTCCTGGGTGGCGGTGCGCGTCACCCCGAGCGTCTCGTAATAGTCCTTGAAGTCTAATGCCATGTGGAGGGAAACCATGACACCGGTGTGTGCGAATCACAACCCGGCTGCGAAGGCTCCGGCTCGCTAGGGAGCGGCGGGGCCGTCGATGCGTTCCCAGAACCCAACCGCGAAGTCCCCGTCGTTGCCGTAGACGCGGTGCCAGAAGTAGTGGGGTCGTATCCTCTCGCGAATCTGGGTGAAGCGGTTGCTGCCGTCCCTGTTGTCCTTCCCGTACCAGAGCACGTAGCGCACGTTGTTGCGCAGCAGCCACCGGTCGGGATCCTCAAGCGTGCCCGCGTAGAACGCGTCGATCTCGTCCTCGCGCTCTCGGATCTCCAGGAACGCACCCCGCCAGGTGGTCTCGTGCCAGGGCCACCCGAGGAGGCTCGCCTTGCCCGCGAAGAGCGTCACCGCCGGGGCGTCCGAGTTGGCCATCACGAGGCCGCTCTGGATCGTGACGCCGTCGGGCCGCGCCTTCAGTTCCTGGATCAGGTTGCGCACGATCAGGTCCTTCTCGATCCAGGCCGAGCCCGAGAGCCTGCCGAGGGACGGCTTCTGGGTGGCGACGTAGTGGCGGCCCAGGTCGAGCGCGAAGAGCAGAGACGGAGCGAGGAGGACCACCGTGCCGTATCGACACAGGCGCGAGCGCGAGCCGAGGTTCACCGCGCCCTGCGTGAGGACGATGCCCGCGTAGACCCAGGGCCACCACTTGAGCGTCGTGTTGAAGCGGCTCCACACGCCTCCGTACACGTCGTGGTTGAAGAAGACCTCGGTCGCCACGAGCTCCCCGCTCCAGACCGCGAGCAGGAAAACGGACAGCGAGCGCCGCTCGCGCTCGAATAGGCCGAGTAGGAGGATGCCCGCGACCGGCCAGAATGTGATCAGCCAGCCGAGCCACGGCGTGCGATCCGCGGCCGCCGTGAGCCCGATGGACGCGTTGTCGCCGATGGCCTGTTGCGTGAACTCCACCAGGTAGGGGTATTCAAGAAGGGCCGCGGCGCTGGCGCCGACCAGGAGTGGAACGAGCAAGCGGCGCTCGCCACAGATCCCCCGGTAGGCAAACCATCCGCCGACCAGGACGCAGTGGAGCGGGAAGACCCAGGCGTTTGAGAGCAGGGTCACGGGCATCGTAGCGGCGAGAAGGGCGTGGTTCACCGAGCGCACCCTCCCGGAGGCTCCCGCCGCGTTTGCCGCGATCAGGGTGGTCGCGAACGCCAGGAGCACGTAGCCCGCGAGCGGCGGGTGGTAGTCGCCGTTCACCAGCACGTAGCTGAGGGGCTCCATCGGAAGATCCCGGGGCTCGACGCCCGGTTTGCTGAGCGCCTTGGCCAGGCGCACCCCCAGGGGGTTCACGGTCTCATGCTGCACCGAGCCGCCAAGGAAGCGCACGCTCTGGATCATGTGGGGCTGGTACAGGACCACGTGCGCGGCCAGCACGGCGCCGCTGCCGCCTAGCATCAGGCTCGCGAGCGCGAGGCCCCTGCCGGGGCGCCACGAGCAGAACCGGGAAAGCGTGCTGCCCGCCAGGAGAGCGATGAACCCGGCCAGCATGCAGTAGGCGACGTGGTAACTGGGGCCCGGGCCAATCCCGAGAATCCGGCCCATCAGGGCCGCCGCGTAGTGCTGGAAGCTGTAGTAGCAATCCGCCCGGAAAGGCGGCAGCCAGAGGTCGGGGGGCGGCAGGCGCGTCCCGCGCATGTACCCCTCGATCATCTCGAGGTTCGGCATCTTCTCACCGGTGGTGTCGATGTCCGGGAAGGCATAGCGCCAGGCCATGCAGTAGAAGAAGCCCGCCCCGAAGAGGGCCTCGGGAGCGACCAGCGCCCTGAGCGAAGCGCGCTCGCGCCAGATCAGCCAGATCGACAGCGCCGTCGTCACCGGCAGCAGGGGCGGACGTGTGCCCCACCCCGCGAAGTGCTCGAGAAAGAAGCAGACCAGGGTGAACGCGAGCGCGCCTGCAAGCCGCCCGATCACGTAGTCGCCCGTCCATCGGCGCGCCGCGAGGCCGGCCCCGATAAGATTCATCCAAAGCACAGCGATGGACAAACTTAGAAATACCAGCGACATCGCGCAAAGACTTGCCGCACCTCGGGATGCCTAGCGAGCCCGGATTTGGAGGGTGCGGCGCCGAAACCATTGCAATCCCGGGCAGGCCCCTATGGGCTCGTCGGCCCATGGCGCCCCTCCCCGAGCCCCCCGTCCCCCGCAGGCGCTGGGGGATCGGCGTCCTCCTTGGCGCAGGCGTGATGGTCAGCTTCTTCGACCGCATCAACCTTTCCGTTGCGGCGCCCCAGATCCAGCGGGATTTCGGCCTCGATGCCCTCGGGTTCGGGATCCTCTCGAGCGCCTTCTACTGGCCCTATGCGGTCCTGCAGATCCCCATCGGGCTCGTGGTCGACCGGGTGGGCGTGACCTGGGTCGGCAGGCTCGGGGCGCTGCTCTGGACGCTGGCGTCCGCGGTCACGGCGGTGGCTCGGGGATCCTGGGCCGTCATCGCTGCGCGAGGCATCCTGGGGGTTGCCGAGGCCCCGTCGTTCCCGACGGTGTCGAAGGCCACCGGCCACTGGTTCCCGCGCAACGAGCGCGCGCGCGCGACCGCGATCTTCGACGCCTCCGCAAAGTTCTCCAACGTGATCGGCGTACCCCTGATCGCGGTCGCCGTGGACCGACTCGGCTGGCGCTGGGGCTTCGCGCTCACCTCCGCCATCAGCCTCGCGTACTTCGCGGCCTTCTGGACCCTCTACCGCGACCCGAGCGCCGACTCGCGCCTGAGCGCGGAGGAGCACGCCTACATCGTACGCGGGGGCGCGGTGCCGGAGGGCGCCCCGAATACCACCTCCTGGCAGATGCTCGGGTACCTGCTGCGCCAGCCCAAGGTGTGGGGTCTCGCGCTCGGGTTCGGGGCCTACGGATACTCCTTCTACCTCTTCCTCACGTGGCTGCCCGACTACCTGGTGCGCACGAGCGGGATGAGCGTCCTCAAGTCGGCGGGCTACGCCGCGGTGCCCTGGGCGGTGGCCACCCTCACCGACCTGGCCGTGGGCGGATGGCTGATCGACACCCTGATCGCCTCGGGCCGCAGCGAAACCCGCGTGCGAAAGACGGTGTTCGTGTCGGGCATGCTGCTCGGCATGGCCGTCGTGGGGGCGACCCGCACCGCCAACCCGGCGTGGGCCACGTTCTGGATCTCCGTTTCGCTCGGGGGCCTGGCCGCCGCCGCACCCGTGGGTTGGTCGCTGCCCTCGCTGATCGCCCCCAAGGGCGGCGTGGGCGCCGTGGGGGGGATCATGAACTTCGCCGTGAACGCGATGGGGATCGCCGCGCCGATCGTGACCGGCTGGATCGTCACCACCACGCACTCCTTCGCCAACGCCTTCCTGACGGCCGCGGCAATCCTGGTCCTGGGCGTCGCGGCCTTCCTCGTCCTCCTGGGCAAGGTCGAGAACCTGCCGGGTCCCGCCGCCGGCGACGGGACCGCCGTCACTTGAACAGCTCGGGCGGAAGGTCTTCGCGCGTGATGATCGAGGGATCGCTGAAGAACGCGCGGGAGCCGAAGTTGCGCGCCGGGCTCCATTTCTCGTTCCACGCCATGAAGAACACGGCCTCGGGGAAGTGCGCGGCGAGGCCCTCGGCGAACCTCGGGTACTCGAAGGTGCCCGGGGGGTTGCTGGCACCGTGCGGGCCGTACTCGCCGAATCCGAAGGGCTTGCCCGTCTTCAGCAGGGCCGCGGCGCCCTTCACGTGCTCCGCGTCGACCAAGTCCGTGTAGGCGTCAATTCCCACGATGTCGGCGTACGCGTCCCCGGGATAATACTCCGCCGCGTTGTCGCCCCGATTCGGGCTATAGATCCACACGAGGTTGTGGAGGCCCTTGGTCTGCGTGAAGTAGGTGAACATGTGTCTCCAGACGGCGACGAAGTCGGCGGTGGGTTTCGCGCCCCACCAGAACCACCCGCCATTCATCTCGTGGAACGGGCGCCACAGCACGACGACGCCGGAGGCCTGCAGCTCCGCGAGCCCGGCCGCGATGGCGTCGAGCTCCGCAAGCCATGCCGCGTTCAGCGGCGTGCCTGGGGCAAGCAGGGCCTTCAGGTCGACGCCCGTGTCGTTGAGTCCGCCGTCGCGTCCGGTGGGGTCGGCCGGGTTCGGAAGGTGCACGTTCACCTCGACAAGGCCTCCCTGCTGCCAGTAGGCCAGCGCCACCCTGTCGGCGGCCTCGGTGTCGACCCTCTTGCGATCAAAATTCATGTAATCGACCCCGATGTAAGCGGGCCATTTTCCGGACTCGCGGTGGATGGCCTCGGGCAGCGTGAGGCTCGCGCGCGGGGCGTAAGAAAGGAACTGCCCGGAGAGCACATGCTTGTCGTGCCTGGTCACGAGGCCCTGGATGTAGGCGAGCACGGCGCGCGTGCGCGGCGACGCCGCGGGGTCGGCCGTCTGCCCGAGCAGCGGCTGCGTGAGGACGCAACACGCCCAGGCGACCGCCGCTGAAAAGGGGTAGATTTTCATGGATTAGGCTAGTTAAACGCCAATAATCTTCAACCGGAACGCCAATTTGCTGCGCCGCCGCAGAATTTCACCCATCTACCAACCATGAAGAAGACGCTCATCAGCCCGCCGAACCATCCCGCATCCCGGGGCACCTACAGCCCCGGACTCCTCGTGGAGCACGACAGCACGCGCACGCTCTTCGTCACCGGCCAGCTGGCGGTGGGCGCCGATGGAAAGGTCGTCGCTCCCTACGACGCCGCGACGCAGACCGAGTTCGTATTCGAGCTGATCGGCGCCGTGCTGAAGGCGGGCGGCATGGACTTCGGCGACGTGGTAAAGGTGCAGACGTTCCTCACCAACATGGCCGACTTCGAGAAATTCGCGCCCATCCGCAACCGCCTCTTCGAGAACAACCGCCCCGTCAGCACGCTGATCGAGGTGAAGGGCCTCGCCAGGGAGGGCTGCTGCGTGGAGGTCGAGGTCGTGGCGATGAAGTGAGGGCCGCGGTGCCTTTTCCCTCCAGCCCGCCGGCCCCCTGCATGGCCGACGACGCCAGCTTCCGGCCGTGGCAGACATCCCCCGCGCTGGCTTCCTGGCCGAACGCTCCCGAGACGTGGCGGCCGCTGCGATAGTGGGGATTGCGGCTGGGCCCGGGTGACCCGCTCGAAGCGGAGGAGACGGTCCTGACGGCGGTCGCGCGCGCCGCTACAGCCGAAGGAACAGCTTCCGCTGGAAGAGGAGGCGCGCGATCGCGAAACACAGGCCCGCGCTGAAGAGCGCGACCACCAGTCCGCCGAGGCCCGTGTGGATGGTGTCGAGCCATGCCGAGACCTCGCCGCCGACGAAGCGCTGCGCCAGCGGGCCGAACTCGATCACGTTGCAGAGGAGATAAATGGTGAGCGCGTTGGCGCCGACCCACACGAAGGGAGTGGCCCACGCCCGCACCTTCCAGACGTCGATCACGAGGTAGAACAGCGCGAGCGCCATGACGGCGTTTCCGCCGGCCACCAGCACGAACGACGACGTCCATATCTTCTTGATGACCGGGAAGTGCTCGCCCCACGCGAGCCCCAGGACAAGGAGCACCGCGCCCGAGCCGCCGAGCGCGAGCGCCCGCTTCAGGGGCGCCACGCGGACGTTGCGCAGCCACATTCCCGAGAGCACGCCGATCAGGGCCGTGCCGATAGCCGGAAACGTGCTGAGCAGGCCCTCCGGGTCGTGGTCGCCGTCCCACTTGCGTCCAGGCAGGTACATCCGGTCGATCCAGTTCGAGAGGTTCATGCCCTCCGCGTAGTTGCCGGCACCCACGCCGGGAACGGGCACGAAGGTGAGGAGAGCCCAGTAGCCGAGCAGGAGGCCGATGCACACCGCGACCAGGCCGCGCGGCCCGAGCCGCAGGTACAGCAGCGCACCGGCCAGGTAGCACAGCCCGAAGCGCTGAAGGACCCCCATCCAGCGGATGTGCGAGAAGCCGTGATTGATTCCCCCGTAGTAGAGGATGCCCACCAGAACGAGGAGGATGGCCCTGCGGAAGATCCGGCGCGCCGCCGCCGCCTGACCTCCCTGCTCGATCATCCGGGCCATCGAGAACGGAATCGCCACGCCCATCATGAAGAGGAACGTGGGGAAGATCATGTCGTAGAAGTGGAAGCCGGCCCAGTCCACGTGGTCGAGCTGCACGGCAAGGGACTGAGTCAGCCGGCCGCCTCCGAAATGGTGGAGCGCGTCGCCGATGGCGTCGGCGCCCGCAATCCAGAACATGTCAAAACCGCGCAGGGCGTCGAGCGACACGAGGCGCTCGCCGGTCGCGACGCCCCCTGAACCGGTAGGGGAAGGGGTTTCCATGGGGATATGCGATCGTAGTCGCAGCAGAGCGGTACGGAAGGCCTTTCTTGCGACACGGGCCGCCTTGCATCAGCGCCCCGGATAGAGCAGGCTAACCCCATGACGACACGCTCCGCGGCGTCCCTCCTCGTCGCCTCGCTCGCGCTGGCCCTCAGCCCGGGCTGCGTCCAGTACGAGCCGCTCGCCTCGTCCTATCCGCCCCCGCCGCCCCCGATCGCGACGGCGCCCGATAACGCGCCCGCGCCTCCCGTCCAGGCGCCTGCGGAGCCCGGGCCGTACTCGCCCGGTCCCGAGCAGGGCGCCGCGCTTGACGCCCTGGTGGGTCCCATCGCTCTCTATCCCGACCCCCTCGTCGCGCTTGTGCTGCCGGCGTCCGCCGATCCGTCCGACCTGACCGCGGCCGCCGCCTACCTCGTGCAGTACGGGGATCCGTCGCAGATCGATCGTCAGCCCTGGGACCCTAGCGTGCGCGCGCTCGCCCACTACCCTGCTGTCGTTGCGTGGATGGCAAACAACCTGCCGTGGACCCAGGCACTGGGCTCGGCGTTTTCGGCGTCGCCCGGATCGGTGATGACCGCCATCCAGCGCATGCGGTCCCGCGCGCTCGCCACCGGATCGCTTGTCTCCACGCCCCAGCAGCGGGTGGCGGTGGTGGGCGGCGAGATTGAGATCCTGCCGGCCCAGTCCGACGCCATTTATGTGCCCGCGTACGACCCCGCGGTGGTGTACGCGGGCGACGCCGCGGCGGCCTACGGGCCTCCCGTCGACTTCGGGCCGCCGTTCGCGGTGGGCGCCTGGTTTGTGTACGGCCTCGATTGGAGCGGCCAGACGCTCTGGCTCGGCGGACCCGGCGCCTGGCGAAGCGGGCCCTCCTGGCGGGCGCCCGGTGAGCGGCCGAGCTCCGCGCGTCCGTGGAGGGCGCCGAACGGAAAACCGACGGGAGCCTCTAACCCGAGCGGCCAGCCCGCCCCGGCACCCCGGCCGTTCCGGTCGATTCCCGAGGTCCGCACGGTGGCGCCGCAGTCAAGCGCTCCGTCCAAGCCCCAGCCCCGGCCCAGGCTGGTCCTTCCCGCCACGCAGGCGCCTTTGCAGCAGCCGCGCGACCGGCCGGCCCCGCCCAGCCCGAATCTTCCGCCCCCGAGCCCCCGCGGGACGGGGGTACCCGAGCCCCGCACTGCGGCGCCCTCGTCGCCTTCAGCCCAGCCGGCCACCCCCCGCGCGGTCCCGGCGCGCCCCGCTCCCGCGGAACACGCCTCGCCGGCGAGCAAGGCCGCACCGCCCGCGGCCGCCGCACCCGCGCCCGCCCGCGAGCCCGCCAAATAGCATGGATCTCCGCGTCTTTGGCGTCGATGCCTTCACCGACAAGGCGTTCGGCGGAAATCCCGCGGCCGTGGTCGAGGTCGAGTCCTGGCCGGACACGGCGCTCCTGCGCCGCATCGCGGGCGAGAACGCGCTCCCGGCGACGGCGTTCTTCCGGCGCACGGGTCCGGCACGCGCCGACCTTCGCTGGTTCACCCCCTCGGCCGAGCTCGACCTTTGCGGGCACGCAACCCTGGCCACGGGCCACGTCCTCTACAGGGAGCTCGGGCAGCCGCCCGGTCCCGTCGCGTTTGACACCCAGGCCGGGACGCTCGAGGTGCGCCTCCGGGAGGCCCGCATCGAGATCGACCTGCCCTCGAGGCCCGCCTCAGCGGCGCAGGCCCCCGAGGGTCTGCTCGCGGCGCTCAGGACCCGGCCGGCCGAGGTGTATGCGACAGCGCTCGCGTGGCTCTGCGTCTACGAGAGCGCCGAGCAGGTGCTCTGCCTCGAGCCCGACCACGCCGCCCTGGCCGCCACCGCGCTTGGGCGCTTCATTGCCACGGCTCCAGGCCGGGACTGCGACTTCGTGTCGCGCTTCTTCGCGCCGCAGGTCGGGATCCGGGAGGACTCGGTCACGGGTTCGTCCCACTGCACGCTGATCCCCTTCTGGTCGGGCCGGCTCCAAAGGAGCCAGCTGCACGCCCGCCAGCTCTCGCGGCGCGGAGGGGAACTCTGGTGCGAGGACTGCGGCGAGCGGGTGCGCCTGGCCGGCAACGGCGTCACCTACCTGCGCGGCCTGATCAGCCTCTGAACGCGGCTACTTTTCCTTCATCACGTAGACCCCGTCCCAGTCGGCGGAGGGGGGCTCCTCGCGGTAGCCCGCCGCAATTTTTATATAGACCTGGGAGGGGTTGGTCTCCGAGCCCGGCGTGCGGCCCTTGCCGTGCATCTCCAAGGCCTCCGAGCGCCGGAAGCGTTCGATCGCGCCGTCCCAGTCGCGGGCGTAGTACTTGGCGAGCCCCTGCTCGAAGATCGCGATGCACTCGCGCAGCGTGTCGCTCGCCTGCGCGTCAAAGGCCGTGACCTCGTGGATCGGGAGCGGCTGGGCCCGGCCCTTCACCACGATCCGCCCCAGCTGGCGGAAGACGATCTGCCCGGGGCCGAGCTGCTCGCAGGCCGCGCGGGTGTTCTCCGTGCACATCGTGTACACGCCCCAGCTCTTGGCGCCGCTCTCCATGCGGGCGGCGATGTTCACGGTGTCGCCCATCATCGTGTAGTTGAAGCGCGAGTGGCTTCCCATGTTGCCGACGACGGCAAGCCCGGTGTTGAGGCCGATGCGGGTCTGCAGCCGATGGACGATCTCGGGCCAGCGGTCGCCCTCGTGCCTCCACTTCTCCCTCAGGTCCGCGACCCGCTGGTGGACGCGCAGGGCCGCCATCGCGGCGCGCAGGGGGTGGTCGGGCATCTTGAGAGGCGCGCCGTAGATCGCCACCACGGCGTCGCCGATGTACTTGTCGAGCGTGCCGCCCTCCTCCTGCACGATGTCGGTGCACGCCGTCAGGTACTCATTCATCAGCTCGACCAGGCTCGATGGTGAAAGCTTCTCGGAGAAGCTCGAGAACGACTGGATGTCGCTGAAGTAGGGCGTGATGTTCTCCTCGATGCCGCCCAGCGTCGGCTCGTCGCCCGAGGAGACCATGCGCTCGACCAGCACCGGCGAGAGGTACGCGCCGAACATTCCCTTGATGCGCCCCTTCTGCTTCTGCTCCTCGATCACCTGCCAGGCCACCGCGGCGAACGTCGTCGTGAAGACCGAGCCCAGGGGAGCCACCATCGGCAGGATCAGGTTGTGCTTGCTGAAGACGTAGAAGGCCAGGACCGCGTAGCCGGCCGTCAGGGCGCCGGCCGCCAGCTTGGCGACAACGGCGCGGCCACCCCCGACAAGGGCCAGGCCGGCGACGACGCCGGAAAGGCCGAAGACGATCGCCCATTCCGCGTTCGGCGGGATGTGCTTCAGGTAGAGGCCCGACACGATGGTCTTCAGTAGGTTGCCGTGCACCCCCACCTTGGGGACGGGCACCTCATCGAAAGGCGTCGTGGCGAGGTCCTGCAGGAGGCGGTCCACCGGGCCGATCAGGACCACCGCGTCCTTGAACTCGCCCTGCGAGAAGAACGTCTGTGCGGTCTTGCGCTCGTCCTCCTTGTCCGAGGACAGCATCTCGGAGTAGTTGAAGACCTGGGAGAAGCTTATCCTCGGATTCTGGGGCGTCATCCATGCGGAGAACCAGTTCACCTCGATCAGCTGGTTGTTGATGAGGGGGATCGAGGCGCGCTCCCTTCCGTTCGCATCCACAAGGCGAACGCGGTCCGCCTCGATCTTCACTCCGTCCTCGGGGACGCCCCAGAAGAGCCGCGCGAGCTCGACGGACATGTGCAGGAAGGTGCCGGTCGACGAGTAGGCAAAGGCGGGCACCAGGCGCGTGCCCCCGTCGATCGTGTCGATCAGACCGAGGTTCGGTGGCTGCCACAGGTGGGCGATCGCCCTGTCGTAGCTCACCTGGAGCTCGCTCGCCTCGGGCGGCTCGATCTTGCCCACCGCGCGCGTCTCCGACTTTACGAGCGAGAGGAAGCGCCTGCGGTGCTCCCCGTTGACGTCGACAAACTCCGCGCCCGCGTAGGACGCGGCCAGCACCACCGGGGGAGCCTTGTGGAGATAGCGGCCGAACTCGATGTTCCCGTCGACCAGCTTCTTGTGGTCGATCGACTCGGACGTCCCGTTCTCGGAAAGCACGAAATCCATGCCCACCGCGCGGGCCTTGCCGGACTCGATCAGCGCCTTGGTGACGCGCGCGAAGTACATGCGGCTCCAGGGCCACCCCCCGATCTCGTTGAGCGAGCGGGAGTCGACGTCCACGTACACCACCTTGATCGGGGACTCGAGCGGCCCGCGGACCCGGAAGCGCCAGTCGATCAGCTTCTCCTCCTGAAATCGCAGCAGCCCGAAGTGCGCCGCCGCGCAGAACGCCAGCGGGATCGGCGCCAGCAGGAGCCAGCGAAGCCGCCCGAGCGCGGTCTTTTTCGGGGATGCCACGGGCCCAGAACCTATTCAGCCGCAACCCGCAATGAAAGCAGATTAGCGGCCGAGCCTGCGCGCCGCCTAGGACGAGCCCGCACCCGGCGTGGGCTGCGCAGCAGCCGGCACGGGGTTCGAGGGAGTGTTGTTCGGCGGCGTGGTGGGCGGCGGGGTCCCGGAGGTACCGCCCGATCCGGTGCTCACCGTCGAGCTCAAGGTAGCCTGGATGATCCCCTGCGATATCGCCTCGATCTGGGTAAGGCTTGTGGGCGAAGCGTTCGTGACAACGACCGGGGTCGAGGCCACCGGCGTCCCGTTCGACGCGGTCGTGACCGAGAAGGTGACGACCACCTGCTTGCCCGCCGGAATGTTGAGCGGGGCCGAGGTGGTGCCGGTGAAGACCACCTGGCCCTCGGATGTGAGCACGGTGAAGAACGCCTTCCCGTCGCTCGACGGCGTGTAGATGATCTGGAAGGTGGTGCCGCGGATGCCTGCCGCGCCGACGGGCGTCTGCACCGTGAACTCCGATCCCTTGTCGATGTTCAGGTGGGCGACCTTGCCGACCAATTCACCGCGGGCGAGGCTCAGCCTTGTCACGGAGGTGCTCGGCTCTGACTTCAGGTCGGACACCTTCTCGGGCGTGGCGAACGGATCGAGCACGAATTGGTCGACGTCGAGCGTAGAGTCTCCCGCCACGTTCAGCCGAGCACCGTTGTCGAACACGAGCACGACGCTCGCGCCGGGCCCGGTGACCACCTCGGTGCCGTCGTAGAAAACGTCCCCCGAGTGCAGCACCGTGGACGCGCCGCCGGACTTCGGCGAATAGCTCACGGTTCCCTCCACGCGCACCGCGATGACCTTGCCTCGGATCTTGGCGGCCTGCGCCGGGGTCGTCTGGGCTTGGGTGCCGTTTGCAGAAAGCAGGAGACCCAACGCTATGATGAACAATATCTTATTGAGCATGGGATGATCTGCTAAGGGCTTTGATTGGACCGGGCCTCCAGACGTTGACGCAAGGATTGTGCAAGAAGGAACTCGGGGTCAAGACGCAAGCTGATGCTCGCTGCGGCCTCTGCGGGCCCGGTTTCGGAGGACGAGAGGCTCAAGTGATAGGCCCGGTAGTACCAGGTGTCCGCCCTCATTGGCGCGATCTTGAGGGCCTGCACGAAGCAGTCGCCCCCGTCGGCCCACCTGCGCTCCATGTCGAGCCCCGTCCCGAGACGGATCCAAAACTCCGACACAACCGAGCTGAGCGCGAGCGCCCGGCGCGCATCCGCCTCCGCCTCGGCCCCGAGCTCGACCGTGCGCGCGGGCTCGACCAGCGCCCACAGCGAGTCCGCATAGGCCTTGTCAGACCATGCGCGCGCATTGCCGGGATCGCGCGCGACGGCCCGTGCGAGGCGGCCGCGCGCCTCGGCTAGGGCCGCGCGCTCCCGCACGACGTCGGCACCGCCGCTCGCCATCTTGTCGATCGACTCGCGCGCCTGCCGCCGCCACTCCTCCGCCTGGAATTTGGGCACCGCCCAGAACAGCCCGAAGCCGAGGGCTGCGGCGGCCGCGAGGACGCCTGCCGCGCGCGATGCGGCTCCGGCGGGCCCGGGATCCGTCGAGGGCCAAGCCACCCGCACCACGCACGCGCCCACGGTCGCGACGATCATGGCGAGTGCCGGGATCTTCAGATGGAAGTCGACCAGGAGGTGGAGAGAGAACGCGAGGAGCCCGGTGAAGGCTGCGCCCGCCAGGCCGCGCGCGCCCGCGCAGCGCCAGCCCACCGCGGCCGCGGCGCCGAAGAGCAGCACGAAACCCAGGGCCCCGTAGTCACAGAGCGTGTTCAAGTAGTCGCAGTGCGCGTAGATCGGCTGGTCGCGGAAACCCTGCGGGCGGTAGGCCTCGAAGAGCACGTCGTAGCCCCCGCCCCCGCCCCCGAGGATCGGGTGCGCCTCGAAGATTCTCCAGGCCCCGAGCCACATGACCGGGCGCGTGCGCTCGCCGGCATCCCTGACCAGCTGGTCCACCCGCTCGCGCATGAGGGGAAAGGCGAGGTAGAGCACCACGGCCGCGAGGGCGACGGCCCCGACGACCGCGAGCGACGAGGCAATCCGGCGCGCGATCGAGTACCCCGGGCCGAGCAGCGCGCGCAGCACGCAGGCGCCGGCGAGCGCGATCCAAGCGCCGCGGCTGATCGCCAGCACGAATCCGACGGCGAAGGCGCACAGGGCCGCGGCCGCCAGCACGCGAAGCCACGCCGCACGGCCCCCTTCCCATGCGAGAGCCGCGGCGGGCGGGATCAGCAGCGCCATGAAGACCCCCAGGCTGTTGGGGATCCCGAAGCACCCCGAGGAGCGTCCCACGAACTGCGGGGCCTGCGTGCGCCCCAGCATGATCCACGAGGGCGCCTCGAAGTGCTGGTAGGCCGCCATTGCGCAGGCCGTGACGCCGAGGACGGCCACCACCCAGGCGAGGGCCGCCCGCCCCGCGCGCGAGGGGACCCCGTTCAGCACGACCCAGAAGATGGCGAGCGCCTGCGCCCAGTTGATCCAGTCGAGCCATCCAAGCCAGCGCACCGGAGAGAGCCATTCCACGTTGGCGGCCGCGTACGCCACGAAGGGCACGAAGAGCCACGCCGCAGGGTGGCCCCGCCGTGCCGCGCGCGGGTCCAGGAAGTGCGCCGCCACGAGGAGGGCGCTCATCACGGCCATCGCGACGCGGGTGCCGGGCAGGAAGCCGCCGAGGCAGAGGGTCGTCCACGCAAGGTTGGCGGAGAGCAGGCAGACCCGGAGCCACTCGCCGCGGGTGGCCGCCGCGGGCGGGCCGTCGGTCGCGGGGAATCGGTCTTCGGAGCCCACACCCGAGACTGCCGCGCGCCTGCGCGACGCGGCGAACAAAAAAGGGCGCCATCCTCACGGATGGCGCCCTTGTGTCCCAGCGAAGCCGTCGATCAGGTCGTCGGCACCGACTGGATCGTCTTGATGATACGTCCGGCAACCAGGTAGGGATCGGCGGCGGAATTCGGACGACGATCCTCGAGGTAGCCTTTGTAGCCGTTGTTGACGAAGCTGTGCGGGATGCGCACCGACGCGCCGCGGTCCGCGAGGCCGTAGCTGAACTTGTCGATGGACTGGGTCTCGTGGAGGCCCGTGAGGCG
>CAIXHE010000149.1 GCA_903919205.1 uncultured Opitutaceae bacterium
ATCCCGAGTCCTTCATGGCATCGCGGGATCCGATGGTGTCGGACCTCCGCGACAGCGCCGGCGCCCTGGCCCGGCACGTCGCGGGAATCACCGGAGTCACGCCGCTCGCGGGGCGGTTTCTCACATGAGCCGCAACCGCGTCGAAATCGCCGCCGGGGTCTTCGTGCTTGCCGGAATCGCGGCGATCGCATGGGCCCTCGAACGCGTGGTCGCGGATGAATTTCCGCGCGGGGACACCTACGAGGTCCGGGCGCAGTTCTCGAACGTGGGCGGCCTCAAGGCGGGAAGCCCGGTGCTCATTGCCGGCGTGAACGTGGGTCGCGTCGACTCGATCGCGCTCGATGACAAGTTCGCGGCGATCGTGAGACTGCGGGTCCGCCAAGACCTTCGTCTTTCCACGGACACGATCGCGTCGATCCGCACCAGTGGCCTGATCGGGGAGAAATTCGTCGCACTCTCGCCCGGGGGCGACGAGGGCACCCTTAAGCCTGGCGGATTGATTACGGACACCGAATCGGCGATCGACCTCGAGTCGCTGATCAGCCGCTTCGCCTTCGGAAATGTAGATGGCGCAAAGGGAAAGACCGTGAAATGAAGAGCCGGCTTACCAGAGTATCTGCGCTCCTGATCGCGCTGACGGCGCTTGAGCTACACGGCGGGGCGGAGCCACAGGCGACGCAGCCCGAAGTCCTGCTGCACGAGACCCTGGACGAAGTGCTCGATGTGGCCTACCCGCAGAAGGCCGTTTCGGGAGGAACCGGTCTTGAGCAACGCGCGCTTCCCATCCTTGAAAAGGCCTTCGACTTCGGCGCGATCACGCGCCGCGCGATCGGCCCTGGCTGGCGGCAGTTTTCCGAGGACGAACGTCGGCGCTCGATCAGGGAATTTAGGGACCTTGTGGTCCATACCTACGCTTCGCGAATTCGGGGCGATGAACGTCCACGCATCACCTACGGCACCCCCGAAAGGCAGGGTGAGGACAGATGCGACGTCCCGACGCGGGTCCTTTATGATGGCGAAACGTACGCGGTGGAATACCGGATGGAGCGCCACGCAGGGGCTTGGCGCGTGACCGATGTCGTGATTGAGGGTATCAGCTTCGTGTCCAACTATCGGGCGCAGTTCGACGGGATCATGCAAAGGGGCGGGAGCTCAGCCGTGATTCAAGCGATAGAGTCGCGGCTCGCGAAGACCGCCGAAGGGAAACCGTGAGGGCACGTGCGTTCCCTCGGCTGCGTGGCTTGCGTGTCCTGGCGCCGCTCGCCGTGCTTGCCTGTCTGGGAGCCCGTGCAGGGGCGTCGCCTCCCGGGTCCGACCGTCCTCCGGGCGACGACACCGTACCAGGATCCATAAATCCGGGCGCTTCGCCGCGTTCGGACGCGTCCCCCGCGGCGAATGCAGGCCCCCAGGCGGCGTCTCCAGCCAAGGCGGAGTCCGACGCGGATGCCGTGGCGGACGCGATGGCGGAGAGCTCGGCTCAGGCGCACACGTGGGATCCGATGGAGCGCTTCAACCGGACGATGTTCCGCTTCAACGACCGGCTTTATACCTACGCGCTCCGACCGGCCACGCGGGCCTACGAGCGCGCGGTTCCGAAACCCGTCCGCCAAGGCATCGTGAACGCCTTCGACAATCTCCATTTTCCGATTCGCTTTGTCAGTTCCCTTTTGGAGGGCCGCGTGGGCCGCGCCGCCCGGGAGACCGAGAAATTCGGACTCAACACGGTCCTTGGACTGGGCGGCCTCATTCGGGTGTCCGACCAGGTGCCCCAACTGGCCCACCTGCCCCCACAGGACGTGGGGCTGGCATTCGGATCCTGGGGCATTGGCGCGGGACCCTATGTGGTGCTGCCGATCCTGGGACCCGGGGACGTGCGCGATTTCGCCGGCGAAGCATGCGATTATTTCCTCAGCCCGACGAACTGGGACGCGATCCATCTGGGCCACAGGACGTGGATTGCGAACCCCTACCGGGTTCCCATCCAGTCCCTGGACGTCGCGAGCGCCATCCCCCGGGCGATTCACGCGTACGACGCTGTCGTCGGCGACGCCGTCGATCCCTACATAGCCGCGCGTGAAGCCTTTTTCAGTCACCGAAGGGCTGACGCAGCGCGGTGAAGGGGTGAAACTCGCGGCGTCAGCAAGGGACGCTTCGATGAGCCGTTTTACCGGGGCCCAACACACGATGGGGCCGAGCGGGAACTCCCGGCTCCCACATGTTCCGTGAGGCGGCATCGGTGTGGTGAGTGTGCATCCGAGAACCGGGGGAAGGCGAAGGGAACGGGTTCCTGCGGTTGGGACCGTGGGCCGGGCTCCTGCTGCGCCGACTGCTTTAAGCGGTCCCTCTTCGAAACCCGGGGAGTGCCGACAGGATGAAACCCCCGCCCGGGTCCCTGTCCATGGAGTCAACACCCCATACCTCTGCGGGCACCGGGTGATTACGATCCCGCGCGCCCAATTCCGACGATGGACCCGGACTCGATGCTAACGTGTCGCCTATGTGGCAAACAACACCGGGCTGTGAGCCTTCAGCCCGGCGAGAGGGCCCTTTGTCTGCGCTGCGGCGCCGTGGTCGCGAGGTTGAGTCTGCTGGGTCCCCGGGCGACCCTCGTCTTTGCGGTCACCGGCCTGGTCCTCGCTCCGCCGGCGGCGCTGCTCACGTTCGTAACGGCAGGCAAGGTCGGGGCCGTGCGCCTGAGCCTGCTCTTTACCGGGCCGGCGGGCCTGTGGGACGGCGGGATGCGCTCGCTGGCCATCCTCGTCGTCCTCTGTGGCGGCCTCTTTCCCCTCGCGCTCCTGGCCACATTGGCGGCAGCGCCCGCGCCGCGTCGCCCGGGCCTCACGGTGGCCGGATTCGAGCCGCTCGTACGGATCGCGGGCTTCCTTGAGCACTGGGCCATACCAGAAGTGCAGGTGCTCGCCGTTCTTGTCGCGTACATGAAGCTGGGGAGCGTCGTCAACGTCTCCTTCGGGCCCGGGTTCTGGTGTTATGGCGCGATGGCGCTCTCGCTCCTTGCCGCGCAGCACAGTCTCGTCTTGGAGCCGAACGGCCCCTCCGCCGCTCCATGAGCCGTCAGCCCGTACCTTCCGGATGGCGCAGAAACTCCGCTTCGGCCGCGTTGGCGTTGGCTGCCGCGATCATGCTCGTGCCGGCCAACCTGCTTCCGGTGCTGACGACCGAGAGTTCCGGCAGCAACAGCAACAACACCATCTTTTCCGGCACGGTCGAGCTTTGGCGGCAGGGACTGTGGGCGATCGCCGCGATCGTGTTCACCGCGAGCATCGTCATCCCGGTTCTCAAGCTCGTGGGGCTGGGATGGCTCGTGCTCGGCACGCGCAGGGGCCCCCCGCGCAATCCTCGCCGGATGACGCGGGTCTACGTGGCGATCGACTTCATTGGTCGCTGGTCGATGCTCGACGTGTTTCTGGCAGCGTTCCTGACGGGACTCGTGCAGTTCGGTGAAATTGCGACGGTGACGGCTCGGGCCGGGATCGTCGCGTTTGCGGCGGCCGTCGTGCTGACCGTCCTCGCCACCCAGGCATTCGACCCGCGGTCCATCTGGGACGCGGAATCCGCCCCCCCGCCTTGAGCTCCGCGCCCGCTCCTACCGTCACGCGCTCGCGCGCGCTCCCGCTCATCTGGGTCGTCCCGGTGGTTGCGGCCGCCATCGGCATCTGGCTCGGCGTCCGGGAACTGCGTGATCGAGGAAGCGAGATCACGATCGATTTCGCCGACGGCTCGGGAGTCGAGGCGGGGCGGACCATCCTTGAATACAAGGGGGTGTCGGCGGGGACGGTGGAATCGGTGAGGCTCAAGCCGGGCCTCGACGGCGTGAGCATCCGCGTCCGCCTCAGCCGCACGGCAAACGCGCTTTCGAAAGAGGGGTCGCGGTTCTGGATCGTGCATCCCGAGTTCAATTTCGCTGAGGTGACGGGGCTCGACACGCTGGTCACCGGAGTGCGTCTCAATGTCCTGGCCGGAGACGGGCCGCCGGCGAAGCACTTCCTTGGCCTCGACAGGGCACCGGCACCGGACGTCACCGGGCAGGGCAGGACGTTTGTCCTGCAGAGCGACAAGCTCGGCTCGCTCAAGACAGGGGCCCCGATATTCTACCGGGAGTTCGTCGTCGGGAAGATCGAGGCCAGCCACCTGTCTGACGATTCAACGACCGTGCTGATCCGGATCCACGTCGACGCACCCTATTCGGACCTTGTGCGCACCAACTCGAAGTTCTGGAACACGGGCGGATTCTCGTTCAAGTTCAGCCTCTTCGGAGGGGGTGCACAGCTCAAGGACACGTCGCTCGAGTCGCTGATCACGGGCGGTGTCGCCTTCGCGACCCCTGACACCGGAGAACTCGCGCCGGCCGCCCCGGGAGACTTCATGTTCGGCCTGGCGTTGGAGCCCGAAAAGGAATGGCTGAAATGGTCCCCGAAGATTCCCATCAAGTCGCCGGGCACCGCCGACCCGCAAACGGCCGAGAAGAGCATCCTGAAAAAGCTGATCAGGCCCTAGAGCACGGTCGCCAGCATGAGCCCGTCGTAGCCCTTGCTGCCCACCGTCTGGAGGACGGTCGCGCTCACCCTCGGCTCGGTGGAGACGAACGCGTTCATGAGGCGAACGCCCTGCACGCGGGGATCCTTGCTGGCGGGGTCGGCCACGGCGCCGCCCCGCACGACGTTGTCAGCGATGATCAGGGTGCCCACGCGGGACAGCTTGAGCGCCCACGCGAAATATTCGGGGTATCCCTCCTTGTCCGCATCGATGAAGATCAGGTCGAAGGGCCCGCGGCCCGCGGCGGCAAGCTTGGGGAGGCTCTCCGCGGCCGGCCCCACCAGGATCTCGACCGTGCCCTGAAGCCCCGCCCTCTGGAAGTTCGCGCGCGCCACCTCGGCGTGGCGCGGCTCATACTCAAGGGTGACCAGGCGCCCTCCCGGTGCGAGGCCCCGCGCGAGCCAGAGCGTGCTGTAGCCGCCCAGGGTCCCGACCTCGAGGATGCTGCTCGCCCTCTGGATCCGGGCAAGCAGCTCCAGGAGCTTGCCCTGGTTCGGCGCCACGTGGATCTCTGGGAGCCCGGCCGCCGCGCTGTCGCGCAGCGCGGCCTCGAGCACCTCGTCCTGCGGGACGAACAGCTCGCTGATATACTCGTCCACGCGGGTCCATTGTTCCGGGTTCATGGGAGAAGATTCAGCGTTTCAGGCGAGGCGCCCGCCCCGCGGCAGAGGGTTAAAGGGCTTCGGCGGGCGCTCGGCGACTCAATAAGGGTCCCGGAGGGGCCCCAGGGGCCCAGATTTTGCAAATTGCGCCTCGCAGGGTATTTGAATCAGATGGCGCCTCTTCGGCCCTCCCCATGACGAAACCTTCACGCGTGCGGTCCTGCTTCCTCGGATCGATTGCCCTGGCGGCATGGGGGGCCCTCGTGCTGGCGGCGCCCGGGGCCCCCGGGGCCGAGGCTCAGGCCGGACCCACCGCGGCCCAGTCGAGGATGCTCGCCCGGGTCTTTCCCTCGATCGTTCGCATCGAGGCCATCCGCCTGCTCCCCTTCGACGGGCACTTGACGAAATCGTGGAGCGCGGGGAGCGGCGTCATCATCTCGGCGGCCGGCTACGTCCTCACCAACTGCCACGTCACCGAGGACGTGGACTCCTTCCGCTGCTACCTCTACGACGGCCAGCATGTGGACGCCCGTCGGGTCGGGCAGGATCCCCTGACCGACCTGGCCGTCCTCCAGCTGGACCTGAGCCAGCTGAAGAAGGGCTCGGGTCCCCTTCCGGTGGCCGTCTTCGGGGACTCGGACCGGCTGGGCGCCGGCGACCGGGTGTTCGCGCTCGGCAGCCCCGGCTTCGTCGAGCAATCCGTGACCCAGGGCATCGTCTCCAATCCCTCGCTTGTCCTGCCCGAGCGCACGATCGGCAAGATGATCCTCAGGGGCGAGAACGTCGGTCTCCTGGTCCGCTGGATCCTCCACGACGCGAGCATCTTCGGCGGGAACAGCGGCGGCCCCCTGGTCAACGAGCGCGGCGAGGTGATCGGCGTGAACGAGCTCGGCGTCTTCAACCTGGGCGGCGCGATCCCGAGCAACCTGGCGCAGTCGGTCGCCAGGCAGCTGATCGCCGGCGGCCGCGTGGTCCGCGGGTGGTCGGGCCTCACGGTTCAGCCGCGCCTCGAGTCCGAGGCCTCGGAGGCGGGCGTCGTCGTCTCGGACGTCGAGGCCGGCTCCCCGGCCGCCAAGGCCGGCGTGATGCCGGGCGACGTGGTGCTTGCCTGCAACGGGGTCGCGATCGAGGGGGCGCAGGAGAAGGCGATCACGCATTTCTACCGGCTGGAGACCGCCGCCGCTCCCGGGAGCGCGTTCACGCTCGACTATGTGCGCCGGGGGCAGCGCGGCTCGGTCGTGCTGACGCTCGCCGCGCGCGAGCCCGCGCAGTCCGACGACGTCGAGGTTCCGGAGTGGGGCGCGGTCGTGCGCGACCTCACCCCGTCCGTCGTTCGCGAGGAACTCCTTCCGGACTCGACGGGCGTCATCATCATGAACATCCGCCCCGGCGGCCCGAGCGGGCAGTCCGAGCCGGAGCTGCGACGCGGCGACGTGGTGATCAACGTGGACGGCAAGCCCGTGACCGACGTGGCGGGCCTCAGGAGGATCACCGGCGCCTTTTTCCCCGACTCGGAGACCGCCCTCACGCACCCGACCGTCGTCACGTTCCGGCGCGACGGCAGCACGCTCCAGGCCGCGATCGACCTGCGCAACACGAACCCCCACCACATCGCCCCGAGCGTCCTCAAGGCCTGGCTCGGCGTGGATTCCCAGCCGCTGACGCCGAAGCTCAACAAGCGCCTCGGGATCAACTCGGAGGACGGCGGGGCGCGGATCACGCGCGTCTATGCGGGGACCGACGCGGACAAGGCCGGGCTCAAGGTCGGCGACGTGCTGCTCTCCTTGGACGGCATCGCGATCACCGAGCGCCGCGCGGAGGACCGCGAGGTGCTCGAGCGCCTGGTGCGCCAGTACAGGGCCGGGAGCACCTCCGCCGTCCACCTGTGGAGGGAGGGGGCCTTCATCGACGTGCCGGTCACCTTCGAGGTGCAGCCCCGGCCCGCGGCCGAGATGCCCCTATGGGAGGACGAGAAGCTCGAGTTCGAGGTGCGCGAGCTTGCGTTCGACGACCGCACCCGCCTGCAGCTGGCACCCGGCGCCAAGGGCGTCCTCGTCTCGACGACGACGCCCGCCGGCTGGGCCGAGCTCGCGGGCCTTCACGGGGACGACCTGGTGATCTCCGCCGGGGGCGCCGCGGTCACGAGCGTCGATGACCTGAAACGCTCCCGGGCCGAGGCCGTCAAGTCAGGGAAGCCCTGGTGGGTGCTCCAGGTCGAGCGCCGGGGGCAGGATCTCTTTATCGAAATCAACCTGAGCCATCTCAAAAAATGAACCTTCGACTCCGCCCCGCCCTCCTCCTCGCCAGCCTCGCGACCCTCGTTGGCGCGCCGTGTTCCCGGGCGCTGACGGAAGCCGAGGCCGCGACCGGACGGGCCCTCGTGAAGCAATACGCCGACACGGTGATCTCGCTGGAGGTGGTGACGACCTTGAAGGTGACCGTGGGTGACCGGGCGCAGCCGCCCCGCGAGAACAAGGTGGAGGTGAACGCGACCGTCATCTCGCCCACCGGCCTCTCGGTGACGATCCTGAGCACGATCGACCCGCGCGGGGCGATGGAGGCGATGGCCGCCTCGCGGGGCCCGGGCGGCCCCAAGGTCGAGATCGGCGAGACCGAGTTCAAGGACGTGAAGCTGCGCCTGGCGAACAACACCGAGGTCCCCGCCGTCATCGTGCTCAAGGACCCGGACCTGAACCTGGTCTTCATCGCCCCCCTGGTGGACTCGACGGCCCCGGCCCGGACCTTCCCCTTTGTCTCGCTTGAAAGGGCCGCGACCGCGGAGGTGCTCGGCAACTACTTCTTCGTGACCCGGGCCCCCAAGAGCCTGCAGCGGGTGCCGCTCGTCCGGACGGCCACCATCAACGGCATCGTTGAAAAGCCCCGGCGCCTGTACCTCGTGAACGACCTGGCCCTCGGGGTCCCCGTCGTCGATGCCTCCGGCCAGGTGCTTGGCCTGGGCGGCGTCTACCTTGAGAACGGCCGGCCTACGAGCCCGCTGGTCCTGAGCACCGCCGATGTGCAGGAGCTCGCCGCGCAGGCGGCTGCCGTGAAGCCCGAGGAGAAGGAGAAGGAGGAAAGCGCCCAGGCCGCGGCCCCGTCGCCAACCCCGACGCCCAAGGCGGCTGCGGTCCCGCCGGCGACCCCGGCTCCGGCGGCCAACCCCGGCGTGCCCCGCGCCCCCGCGAAGCCCTGACCGTCCGTACGGGCCCTCCAGGCACACCGCCAGCGATGCCCCCGCTACCCGCCGAGCCGAAGACCGTCGCGGTCTTCGACCTCGACGGCACGCTGCTCGACAGCATGCCGTTCGTGGTCGAGGCCTTCATCCACGCGGTCGAGCCGTTCCGTCCACGGCCCACCGAGGGGGAGGTCCTCGGGCACCTCGGAGGCCCGCTCCAGGTCTGCGTCGGCAACCTGCTGGGCTCCCAGGCGTCCGCCTCGCTCCCCGAGGCCATGAGGCGGCTGCACGCCTTCGAGAAGGACCAGGAGGAGCGGCTGCTGCCCTTTCCGGGATCGAGGGAATTGCTTGCCGGTCTCCACGGCCGCGGCGTCCGGCTGGGCGTCTGGACGGGCCGCGACCGCTGGTCCGCGGAGCGGATGCTCGCGACCCACGGCCTGACGCCCTTGTTTGCGTCGGTCGTGTGCGGGGATGACCTCAAGACGCACAAGCCCGATCCCGAGGGACTCCTGCGCTGCCTGGCAGCGATGGGCGCGCGGCCCGCGGAGGCGGTGTTTCTTGGCGACGCCGACGTGGACGTGCTCGGGGGGCACGCGGCCGGCGTGCACACGATCCTGGTGCATCACGGCCGCCAGGCCGGGGCCCACGTGCTCGCCCGAGCCGGCGAGGTGTATGCCCGGACGAGCGAGGCCTACCCGGCGCTCGCCCGGCACTTTTCCGCGCAATCCTTGAAGGCTTAGGTCACGGAAGCTCGTAGACCTCCACCAGCACGGCCCCCGTCCCCGACGCCACGCCGGACACCTTGGCCGTGTAGTTGCCGGGTGGCAGCGTCAGGACCATCGCGGAGTCGGCGGAGCCGGCGGTCAGCTGGAACGCCCCCGCCGCCGTGAAGTCCGCGGGCGTCGCCACCCGCACGCTTGCGGTCGGGGAGGCGCCCGCGACCAGCGGCGACGAGCCGGGGGCCGGCGCCGTCGACCACCCGGTGTTGGTTGCGATCGGATTGGAGTTCGCGTCATCGACCTCGAGCACGGGGTTCGTGAGGGTCCCGGTCACCCCGAATAGCCCGAGACCGGGGCCGACGCCGCGCACCAGCAGCCTGGCGGCCCCCGTCCCCGCGATCACGAACCCGGGGATCGCGGCCTGCGCAGCCTGGGACCCGACGAATGCCCGGGTCGAGATGTTCACGAGCACCGCCGTGTCCGAGGGGTTCATCTCATAGACCTCGGCGAGGCCGATTCCGGTTCCCTGGGAGACGCCCTGCACCGACACCGTGTACGTGCCCGGGGGCACGGTCGCGACGATGACCGAGTCGGCCGACCCGGCCGTGAGCCCGAAGGCCCCCACCTTCTGGAAGTCGGCGGCGGTGGCGCTGCGGTACGTGACCGGAGCCGTGGAGGCCCCCGCGACGAGCGGGTTGCCCCAACCGGCGTCGGTCACGATCGGCGTGCCCGCGTTGTCGTTGAGGGTGAGTTCCGGGGCGGCGATCGTGCCGGGCACGCCGAAGGCGCCCAGTCCGGGACCGACCGCCCGGATGAGAAGCTGCTTGGTGAACCCCGCGGACCCGCTCACCGCGAACCCCGGGATCGCGATGTTGCCGCCGGTCTGGATGTCGGCCCGGGTCGAGATGTTGGAGAGCCGGTACGCGACCGCAGGCGGGGAGCCGCTGGCCACCGTCAGCACGGCCGGGCTGCTCGTGATGGATCCGAATGCGTTCGTGACCACGACGCGGAACGACGCCCCGGACGCCGCCGGGGCGATGGCGCCGACGCTCAGGGCCGGGGTGGCGCTCCCGCTGATGCCGCCCCCGTCGGAGAGGCTGCTCCATGTGGAGCCGCCCGGGGCGAGCTCCTGCCACTGGTAGGTGAGCGCGCCGCCCCCGGAGACGGACGCGGCGAAGATCGCCGTCTGGCCCGTGTACACCGTGACCGCCTGCGGCTGCGCGGAGAACGTCGGCGTGGGCGCCACGGCCTCCAGGACCGTGATCGACTGGCCCGGGACGGAGGCGGAAGCGCCGACGGTGGCCGCCGCGGCGGGGTTCCAGAAGTTCGCGTTGCCCTCGGAGGCGCTGCTCGTGTCGATCACGCGAAGCCACGCGGTCCCGGAGGGCGCCGCGGGCACGGCGTAGGTGACGGCGCTGGTCCCCATGTTCGTCAGGACGAGAAAATCGTCGTCGCCGACCTGGGTGCCGTGAACATAGATCTCGAACGAGGGGGTGGTCGACTCGGTGAACGTGGACAGGTCCGCCTTCGCGAACGTGATGGACTCCGACGTGAAGTCGCCCTGCCTGAACGCCGGATGCGCGGCCCGCAGGTGGAGCAGGTTCTGGAGAAACACGAAGTTGGCGTTCTGGCCCCCCGAGAACGTGCCGAGGTTGTTGTCGTACGGCATGGTTCCCCCCGTCGTGTCGCCCGTGGGCACCGTGTCGGGGCTCGCCGAGGCGATCATCCCGTAGTTGTTCCAGGTGGCAACCGAGTCGATGTTGTAGGAGTTGTTGTTCCCGTTCACGGTCCGGCCGAACTCGTCGCCCCAGACCATCATCGGCACGCCCCGGCTGAGCACCTGGTACGTCCAGAAGTCGCGGATCGCCTGGCGGCGCAGCTGCTGGCTGCCGCCCCAGGACGAGCTGTTGTCGGTGCCCCCCTCCTGCTCGGGTCCGAACGGCCACGCGAGGTCGTTCGGAGGGGTGCCGTAGCTGACGACATCCGTCATGTTGAAGCCGTCGTGGCAGACGATGTAGTTGATCGACTTCTGGGGCCCCCCCTCGGCCGTCATCTTTGCGGGGTCGCCGCTGAAGGCCTGGTCGTAGCCAAGGTCGCCCGCGGCGTTGATGAACGAGGTGATGTTGCCCGTCATGTAGAGGCGCACCGTGTCGCGGTAGTTTCCGTTCCAGCAGGCCCACCCCGCGGG
The DNA here is from genome assembly GCA_903919205.1 of uncultured Opitutaceae bacterium. Classification (GTDB taxonomy): domain Bacteria; phylum Verrucomicrobiota; class Verrucomicrobiia; order Opitutales; family Opitutaceae; genus Palsa-1447. Next base: position 11,239 of record CAIXHE010000149.1, read on the forward strand.
AAAGTTGCCGATCTCGCCGCCGTCGTTGCCGTCCCACGGCTCCGCGATGATCTTGAAGTGGTCGGCGCTGGCGAGGGAGGCGATCGACACGAGGAGCGGCGCGCTTCCCGAGAAATTCGACGAGCCGTCGCGACCGAGCTCGGCGGCCTCGTCGAATCGGAAGCCGTCGATGCCCATGGTCGTGGTCCAGTAGGTGAGCGAGTCGGTCACCAGCTGCTGCACCGGCGCCGATCCCCCGTTCACGTTGTTGCCGACGCCCGTGCTGACCCAGTAGCTCGACGCGTTCCCCGGGACCAGGGTGTAGTAGGAGGCGTTGTCGAGGCCCCTGAAGAACGTGAGGTCCGCCTGGGCGTTGGTGCTGTCGTAGGTGCCCCCCTCGCCCGAGTGGTTGTACACCACGTCGAGGTAGACCTCGATGCCGGCGTTGTGGAACGCGGCGACCATCGCCTTGAACTCGGCCGTGGGTCCCCCGAGCGCCTGGTTGCTTGCGTAGCGCCGGTTCGGCGCGAAGAACCCGTAGGTGTAGTAGCACCAGTATCCGCCGCCGCTGTCGGTCGGCTTGGTGGTGGGGTCGGCCGCGTTGTCGGACTCGTGGACGGGCAGAAACTCCACCGTGTTGAACCCGAGGTCCTTCAGGTAGCCCGCCATGTACGCCGCCCCGGCGTAGGTGCCCCTCAGGGCGTCGGGCACGTTGGCCGCATCCTGGAAGCCGGAGTACGCGCTCAGGAGCGTCGTCAGGCTGACGCTCGAGGGATGGGCCGTCAGGCCCTTCAGGTGGGTCTCGTAGATGATCGCGTCCTGCTGCCGGAGGTTGGGCTTGGTGCCCGTCGGCGTCGTGTCCACGAAGGCCACCGACTTGGGGGCCCAGTGGCCGTCGTCCACGGTGCGGGCGTTCACGGCCACGTTGCCCGAGGAGGGGCCGTTGTAGGTCTGGGTGGGGGCGACGTCGGTGCCCCCGGTCGAGTAGATCGCGTGGTTCTCGCCGGCGGCGACAAACGCCGGCGTGTCCGCGTTGTGGGAGAGTTCCCGGGTGTAGGGGTCGAAGAGCACCTTGTTGGGGTTGAACCGGTTGCCGCTCGAGTCGCAGTCGGTCACGAAGCCCGCGGCCGAGTTCCCCCGGGCCCAGCCCGCGTTGGTCGGCCAGTTGGGGCCCCAGGCCCGGAAGGCGTACAGCGTGAAATTGGGCGCACCCGACACGGCGGCCCTCCAGAGGTTGTCCGGGCCCTTGGCCATGAGGTAGTCGTAGGCCGCGTCCGCGCCGGTGTCCGACGTGTAGATCTCGAGCACCATCTGGGTCGCGTTCGCGGAATAGACGGCGACCTGGAGGGTGCTGCCGGGACCCGATGTGAATGTGGACCCCAGCGGCCAGCCGGCGGTGGCCCACGATGCCTCGTTCACGGGCGAATACGCCCCCGAGGAGGGATGGTGGGTCCCCACGGCCGTCGCGGCGGACAGGCGGACGGCGCAGGCGAGGGCCCACGCTGCGGCAAGGAGGCGGTGGCGGGACGGGCGAATCAAGGGTTCCATGGTTTCAGGTCTGGGGGTTGGGGTCCGGTCGGCGGGCGATTTGAGCGCGTTCCGCTCCCATCCAAGGTATCCGTTGCGCAGGTCGCCTCCACCGGCCTCACCCGCCGAAAACCTCGAAGGCTGTGAAAAATCCCGGTAACGAGGGCGGCCCCGCCTTGCCACGGCCGACGTCGCAGCCTTTGATCGCGGGTGCCCGTTTCCCCCCGGGCCCGCCCCCCATGAAGACGTGCTTTCCGTTTGCCCTAGGGCTACTTGCGGCGACCGCCACGGCCTTCGCCTCCCCGGTCCTCACCGTGCGCGTCGACCAGCCCGGTGCGCGCATCAATCCCGCGATGTGGGGCGCCTTCTTCGAGGACATCAACTTCGGGGCGGACGGCGGCCTCTACGCCGAGATGGTCAAGAACCGCGGCTTCGAGTTTCCCGAGCCGCTCATGGGATGGATCATGATCCATCCGGCCCTCGCCAAGGGCGAGGTCACGATGAGGACCGACACCCCCTTCGACTCCGCGAACCCCCACTATGTGCGCATCGCCTCCGAGGGCACCGGTCCCCTCGGGGTTTCGAACGAGGGCTTCCGGGGGATGGGCGTGCGCCAGGGCGAGGCCTATGACTTCTCGGCGCGCGTGCGCGCCGGGTCGGGGGCCTGCCACCTCTCGGTGGCGCTCTACGGCGGCGACGGCGTGCTTCTCGACAGCGTCGAGCTCTCGGGCTTCCCGGCCACCTGGACCAAGGTGACGGCCACCCTGCACCCGTCCGCGACCGATCCCAAGGCCCGCCTGTCGGTGCTCTCGCTCGGAAAGGGCGTCCTCGACCTGGACTTCGTCTCGCTCTTCCCCGAGGCCACGTGGAAGCACCGCCCGGGCGGGCTTCGGGCCGACATGGTCCAGGCGCTCGCCGACCTCCACCCGGGATTCCTGCGCTTCCCGGGCGGCTGCATCGTCGAGGGCTCCGTGCTCGCCCGCAGGTACCAGTGGAAGCGCACGCTCGGGCCGGTCGAGGAGCGCAGGATCCTCATCAACCGCTGGAACCAGGAGTTCATCCACCGCCCGACGCCGGACTACTTCCAGTCCTTCGGCCTCGGGTTCTTCGAGTACTTCCAGCTCTGCGAGGACATCGGCGCCCAGCCGCTGCCGATCCTCAACTGCGGCATGGCCTGCCAGTTCAACTCGGGGGAGCTGTGCCCGCTCGACCAGCTCGAGCCCTACATCCAGGACGCTCTCGACCTGGTGGAGTTCGCGAACGGCGCCCCGACGACGCCGTGGGGCGCGCGCCGGGCCGCCATGGGACACCCGGCCCCCTTCAACATGCAGCTCCTTGGCGTCGGCAACGAGCAGTGGGGACCTCAGTACTTTGAGCGCTACAGCCGCTTTGCCGCGGCGCTGAAGAAGAAGCACCCCGAGATCTTCCTCGTGTCCGCCGCGGGTCCCGACCCGAATCCCGCCGATCCTCGCTTCAAGCTCGCGTGGGAGACGCTGCGCGGGCTCCATGCCGACCTGGTCGATGAGCACGCCTACGGAAGGCCCGACTGGTTCTTCTCGAACGTGCACCGCTACGACGCCTACGACCGGGCGGGCCCCAAGGTGTTCATGGGCGAGTACGCGGCCCAGAGCGTCGCCGTTGTCAGCCCCGTCAACCGCAGCACGCTCGAGTGCGCCCTCTCCGAGGCCGCCTTCATGACCGGGCTCGAGCGCAACGCCGAGGTCGTGCGCATGGCCTCCTACGCCCCCCTCTACGCCAACGTGGACGCCTGGCAGTGGACGCCGGACCTGATCTGGGCCGACAGCCTCCGGGTGCTGCGGACGCCAAGCTACTACGTGCAGTCGCTGTTTGCCCGCAACCGCGGGGACCGGGTGCTCCCGATCGACTTCGATCCCGCCGGGACGCACCTCTATGCCTCCTCGGTCACCGACGACGCGTCAGGGGCGGTCACGCTCAAGATCGTGAACGCGGACCCGGCGCCCGCCTCGGTGGTGCTGCGGCTGGAAGGAGTCAGGGGCGTCACAAGCATGGTTGTGGACACCCTCGGTTCCGAGGACTTGGCGGCCACCAACACCTTCGACCACCCCGACGAGGTCGTGCCGAGGGAAACCCGGGTCACGGTCGGAGGATCCCCCACGATGCAGATCAGCCTGGAGGGAAACTCCCTTACGGTCCTCAGGCTCGGGGTCGACCGTTAGGAGGAAGCGGGTTTTGGGCAGCCCAGCCGACGCGGCCGTGAAACGCCGACGGACCCGCGCAGGCTCTCGTGAATCCCCCAAGTGGCATGTCTTATGCGTGGGCTTTGGCCTCACATGTCCATGCAACACCGTTTCCTGCTCCCCCTTTCACTCCTTGCAGGCGCGCTGGCTGCGCTTCCCGCAGCCGCCAAGGAGAAAGTCATCATTGACCAGGACGGCGGCGGCGCCTCCGTGCTCATGGTGGTCGAGGACCCCAACTCCGAAGTCCTCGGTATCACCGAGGTGACGGGTGACACCTATGTGAAGGAGTCGGTGGCCCGTGTGCTTCGGATGTTGGAACTCGTGGGTCGGCCCGACATTCCCGTCGTTCCCGGAGCCACCTATCCCCTGGTCAACACCGAGGAGGAGACCCGCCGCTGGGAGGCCCTCTACGGCAAGCTGGCCTGGAAGGGGGCCTGGATGGACAAGCTTCCCGACTACGACAAGACGAACGTCCCGGCCTACCACGCCCCGGACGTGATCCCGCACCTGGACGAGGGCATGCCCACCCTCAAGGCCTCCGACGAGATCGCGGCGGCCTTCCTGGTGCGCAAGGTGCGCGAGTTCCCGGGGCAGATCTCGATCCTGGCCATGGGGCCGTTCACCAACCTGGCGCTCGCCTGCCGCCTCGACGAGAGCTTCGCCGCCCACTGCAAGCAGCTCGTCATCATGGGCGGCTCCTTCAACCCGAGGGCCGAGAAGGAGGACGTCTTCACGCTCCAGTTCATCCACAGCCCCCGCGTCGAGTTCAACTGCCGCTTCGACCCCGAGGCCGTGAAGATCATGCTCCACGCAGGCTGGAAGAAGATCACGGTCGTCCCCTTCGATCCCTGCGTCGAGACCCTCACGACCCCGGACCTCATCAAGCGCGCCAGCTCGAGCGGTAGCCCCTCGGCCCGGTACACCGCGGCGTATTGCCGCCCGGGTTTCCCGCTCTGGGACGAGGGCGCAGCCGCCGTGCTCGTCGACCCCTCGGTCGTTCGCGCCTCTTCCCAGCTGCTGATGGACATCGATATCAACCACGGCGCCGACTACGGCGCCATCCTCAGCTGGCCGGTCGGCCGCGGGCCGGGCCTCGGCGAGCCCGAGGTCACCGTGGTGCGCGCCTTCGACGTGCCGAAGCTCGAGAAGGTCTACTGCGACCTCCTGAACCGCTGAGCGGGCGCTAAGGCGCGTCGAGGAACGCCTCGACCACGCCGTTGAAGGCCTCGGGCACCTCCATCAGCGCGCCATGGCCGGCGCCGGCGAACACATGCAGCTTCGCCCCCGGGATCTCGGCTGCGATCTGGCGGGTGTGGGCCTCCGGGATCATGTCATGCTCGCCGGCCATCACGAGCGCTGGTATCCGGATGGCACCGAGCTGGGCCGCGGTGATGTGCGGATGAAAGAGATCCAGGAGCACGTACTGCCGCTGGCGGGCTAAGGGCTGCGACCGGTCGCCCGCGGCGATTTTCGCGTCGTCCTCCGCGAGGTCGCGCCGCATCTCGGCCAGGTCCTCGGGCTTCAGGGCCTCGGGAACCAGGTTGGCCCCGGAAAGCGCGATCCGGCGCACCTGGTCGGGATGCCGGATCGCGAGCTCCAGGGCGACGATGCCGCCGTCGCTCCAACCGAGGATGTCCGCCTTCCCCGCGTGGAGCTGCAGCAGCAGGGCCGCGACGTCGTCCGCGATCCTCTCGAAGGTGAGCGGCTCGGATCCCAGGCTGCTTTGGCCATGCCCCCGGCTGTCGACAGCAATCACCCAGTGCCTCGCCTTGAAGTGCTCGATCTGGAAGCGGAGTGCGGAGATGTCCCCCCCGTTGCCGTGCAGCATCACGAGCGGCGTGCCCTTGCCGTAGCTTTCGTAATGTAGGCGAATGCCGTTGACCTCGGCATAGTGGCCCGCCGCGGGATTTCTGCCGTAGGGCGTTGAAGGCTCGGCCGCCTGGGCCAGCGCCACGCCGAGCAACCCCATGACCCCGAGCACTGTGCGCATCGTCTTGGCCTGGGCTGCAGTCAGGCCCGGTTCACCCTGCCTTCGAAGCCTCGCGGGTGACCCACTCGATCAACTCCTTGCTCGTGTCCATCTGCTGCGCTTCCTGGGACAGGCCTCCGAGCAGGCTGGCGGCCTCGGCCAGGAGCGCCTTGCGCTCGGCGCGCCCATCCCCGGTGGCTTCCTGGGCCAGGGCCATCGCGTACAGGGCACGCGCGAAGTCCAGCCGGAACGCCGTTTCGGAGGCACCCTCTGCCTGGAGGGAACGGTAATGCGCGATCGCCTCGGAAAGCGGCCCCCGGGCCTTTGAGAGCTCCCCCTGCACGGCCAGCGCCTGACCGAGCAGCGTCTTCTCCCGGGCGATGGCCTCCGCCTCCAAGCGCAGGTCCTGCCTCCCCACGGGCGGACTGTTGAGCGCGTCCTGAGCCGCAGAAACGGCCCCCTCCAGGTGACCCGTGCGCAAGGCAGCTTCGGCGATCCACTGTCGGTTGCGGCGGATGGCGTTCGCCCGGATGCTGCGCCACACCGCGTTCGGAGCGCTGGTGTGCGCCAGCGCATCCTCGAGTGCGATCGCTCTCGAAAGGATCGAGGCATAGTCGCCCTTGGCTTCCAGCACGTTGAATTGATAGAGCTCCTGCCACGCGCGCTCGACCTTCTGCAGGTCGGCCCCACTGGCCTGCTCCTTCATCATGGCTTCGCCTACGCGCGCGTTTTCCGCCAAAGCCGCCATAGCCTGGTCGATGTGCCCAAGACGGGCCTCCGTTGCGGCGATCCGCTCCCAGGATACGTACCAAGTGCCCCCCGAACCTGTATGGTTGCGGGGATCGTTCTCGAGCTCGGTGTTCGCATGCCATTCCTTCAGGGCCTCCGAGAGGCGTCCCTCGTCGAAATAGGTTTCGGCCAGGTTGTTTTGGCTTGCTGACACGCTCAGCCATCCGTCGGAATCCTCAGGATTGAACAGGATGTAATTGCTCGCCGCCGCGATCGACTGCTTGTTGTAGTCCTCCGCCTTGGCGTTGTCGTGCCGGGCTTGGGCCACCCGGGCCAGTACGTCCGGCGAGAGGAACACGTTCTTCATCGCCCGGAGGTCGCCCGGGCGCTTGGCCAGCACCTTGCCCGCGATCTCCCCCACGATCCGCGCGAGCTTCTCCGACTCGTCGAGTCGGTTCAGCTGCAGCTCGAGGCGCGACTGGGTGTCGGTCACGTCTCCGTAAACCGAGGCCGCCGTCAGGTCGGTCAGATCGAGCGCACCCAGGCCCTCGAGGATCTTGCGGGACTCCTCGCAAATCTGGATGCCGTCTGCCGCCTTGGGCTTCTCATGGCCCATGAAGTTGAGTGCGTCGGCCAGCGCGAGCTTCGTTGAGCGCGAGGCGCGGCCCGTGGCGACAATGGGGCGCAGGAGATCGATGGTCGCCTCGAGCTCATTGCCGTCGCGCCCGAGGAAGCTGGCATTGCCCTTGGTGAAATGCGCCAGGGCGAGCCCGAGCGTCACCGCCTCGCCCGAGTCCCCGGCCGCGCGCAGCTTCTCGAAGATCGCCCGAGCCTCGTCCGAGGTCTTGGCGGCTGCGAGCGTGTTGCCCGCCGCGGCCTGCGCGCTCGACTTGCGGACGAGGGCCATGCCCCGGTACAGCTGGGTCTGCGGCGTGACGAGCTCCGGAGGAAGTCCCTCGTAGTAGGCGACGGCCTTGTCGGCCAGGTTGCCGACGATCTCGAGGCGCCCCGTGGGCTGGAGCTCATCGTAGAAATCCTCTAGAAGGAAGCCGACCAGCTTCTCGGCCTCGCTGCGGGCCTTCTCGGTGACCAGGCGCGCGGCCTGGGTCTGCGCCTCGGCCTGCTGGGCCCGCCGCAGGTTGACCCAGCCGAAGATCGCGCTCGCGACCGCGAGCAGCATGAGCGTGACCGAAACCGCGGCCACCATCCGTGCCCGCACGAGGGCCCGCTGGGTCGCCGCCTCGCGCTCGCGCTGGAGCTCGAGCTGGCGCCTCGATTCCTCGAGGGCCTCGCGCTCGTGGCGGACGCGGCGGCTGGCGGCGATGACGCTGCACAGCACGTCGTGGGTGATCTCGACGCGGCGCATGTCGAGCCGGTCCTCCACCCGCAGCAGCCTCCGGTTGACGAGGGTCGCCACGGCCTCGGGGGTGGCCCCGGCCGCGGCGAAGCCCTTCCTTACCCGCTCCTCGGCCACGCTCTCGCGGAAGCCGGACTCGGTCAGCATCTCGTCCTCGATGAAGATCCGCACCCCCGGCGGCTGGTCCGCCAGCGCCCGCTCGTAGAATTCCGACAGGATCATGTCGCGCGATCCGGCCAGGAGGTCCGCCGAGATCTCGGCGTGGCCCTGGGCGAGGCGGGTGTTGTTGAGCTCCCGGCAGATGAGGCTCAGAAGCGAGGGCTCCACCTCCGCCCGCGCGAGGTCGGTGCCCCCCGCGACGAAGCGCACCACGGCCTCGGCCACGGCCTCGCCCACGAGCTCGGGCGCGGGCGCCCGGACTGCCGAAACGGCCTGGGTGCCGGTCATGCGCGCCAGCCGCATGCGGTTCTGGGTCACCGAGGGCATCTGGCCCTTGATGCCCTCGAGGTGGGCGAGGTAGTCCTCCCTCAGCGAGATCAGGATCCGATAGTCGGCCCTCGCAAAATCAAATCGCGCGGCATCCGCCTCGTCGCGGTCGATGCGCGCCTCGAGCGAGGCGGGCGGGCGGTTCTCGACCAGGTCGGCCAGGTCCGCGAGGAACTCCTGGGCCCGCCTGCGCCCGGCGTCGTCGGACTGCGCGAGCGTGAAGATCTCCTCGAACTGGTCGAAGATCAGGATCGGCGTCAGCGTTCGGCCCGAGGCGTCCTTCAGCACGTCGTCCCGGTGGTGCAGGAATTCCCACAGCGTCTCGCCGGCCACGGCCGAGCCGGACTGGGTCCACGTGCCCGCCGTCTCGGTGGCCCTGAAGAGGGCGCGCTTGATCTGGTCGGCCGGAGGGGGCGAGTGGGGGTCGTAGTCCAGGCGGACGTAGACCGGGCAGAAGCCCTCGGGGCGCAGGCGCGGCACGAGGCCCGCCTGCAGGATGGAGGTCTTTCCCAGGCCCGACTGGCCGAAGAGGACGGTCAGCAGCTTCCTCTGGACGCGCCGGCCGAGCTCGGCCACCTCCTCCTCGCGACCGTGAAAATAGCCCCGGGTCTCCTCGGTGAAGGAGACGAGGCCAAGCCAGGGGTTCTGCGCGTCGACGGTGGCGACGGGCGCGGACGGGGTGGGGTTCATGAACGGCGGGCTTCGAAGAGTTCCAGCAGGCGGCGCACGAACTCGGGGGAGGGGTCGCCCCCGGGCATCCGGGCGAAGTGCACCGCCTTGAATTTCTCGGGCACGATGGCGTCGGCCTCGGTGGTCGAGTCGATGCAGACCGGCAGCACGAACACGGCGCCGTCGGCCATCCCGCGGGTGCGGTCGACGGCGTAGCTCCACTCGCGCCTAAAGTAGGCTTCGTGCCTGCGCTGGGTCGTCGCCGAGACGACCGGCAGGAAGTACGAGCACCGCGCGATGTTGCCGCGGATCTTGCGGTCGTAGTCGTCGCCGCTCTCGAGGCGCTCCAGGTCGAACCAGGTCGTGATGCCGGCCGCGTCGAGCGCGGACTTGATCCTCTGCACCGCGGGAAGGTCCTCGCGGGCGTAGCTGATGAAGACGGCGCGCTCCGGCATCTCGCGGGCGGGCGGCAGGAAGCGCGACGGCTCGGCGGCTCCCGCCTTGGAGGCCCCGCCGCGGCGGGCCATCCAGCGGCGGTGCAGCTCGTCGACGAAGGCCTCGGCCCCGGTGAAGAGCCGGGTGCGCATGCTCACCTGCTGCAGGAACGAGACCAGGCGCGCGTCGCGGGTGCTGTGGTTGTCCGCGAGGATCTCGCCCACGTCCCGGGGGTCCGACAGGCGCCGGCGCTTGGTCATGCGCAGGAACAGGCGGGCCAGCCAGTTCGAGAAACTGCTGCCGATCACGAGCAGGTGGTTGTGCTCGAGGGCGTGGAAGAGCTTCTCGGGGGTCAGGTGCTCGCTCTGGAGCGCGCACACGAACTCCAGCATGTCCTCGTCCGAGATGACGTAGGTCGGCGAGGCGGAGAGGCGACCCAAGAGGTGGTAGACCACCGGGCGCTGCAGGTCGTCGCGCTCGACCGGCAGGTCGGCCACCCGGTTCGGGGCGTAGGCGATCACCTCGGTGTTCGCCGCGCCCCCGAAGCGCACGTCGTTCACCGCCTGCTCAAGCAGGGGGTCGAATGTCATCGATACGTAGAGGTTGAAGTCGGTGATCTCGGCCAGCTGGCGCAGGGGCAGGGGAGGGGGGAACGCCGCCTCGCGCATGATCGTGCGCAGGCGCGTGTAGGCCTCCTCGCGGCGGCCGTGGCCCGCCAAATAGCTGCAGACCACGTCGTTGAGGGTCAGAGGCTTGAGCAGCGGGCTCGTGTCGACTCCCAGGCGCTGGGCCAGGCGCTCGGCCAGCAGCTCCATGAGCAGCCGCGGGCCGGACTCCGTGTCCACCTTCAGCAGTTCGGGCCCGACGATCGGGATCACCCGCTTCTCCTCAATGTAGTTGAGCAGGTCCTCCCATACGTCCTCGTTGAGCACGGCCGGGGCGCTCTCGGTGGGTGCGGGTTCCGATGCCATGGTCAGGGTGTCAGGAAAGGGGCGAGGGCCTGGTCGCGCCAAGTACCATGCGCCGATCGCAGTCTCTGGAAGCGAAGGGAAAGCGGGAGGCCATCGATGGGCTGAACCGAACAACAAATTGTCACGTTCGTCAGTAGATTTTCGGTTTTGTCTCGAAAAAATCGGCCCGCGTCCCGTTCCCTTGATCCGTGCCCACCCCGATGGGGGTCCCCGGATGGCATGCATCCGGCTTTTGCAAGCGGGCCCCCGTCCCTTTCCATGCCCAAATCGCCCCCGTCCAAGCTCCGCAACGCCCCCCCGGTGATCTACCCGGGCATTCCCGTGGCCGGCCGCCGCAAGCCGAGGCCCTCCAGGAACCTCACCCTGGTCCTGGGCGCCATCCCGCACGAGTCCGAGCTTGTGGAATGGGCGATGACCCACCGCACGCGGGCCAAGCTTCAGGGCTTCCCCTACGTGAAGGGCCGCATCGCGGGCCGCCCGGTGGTGCTCGCCGTCACCGGCATCGGCAAGACGAACGCGGCCCTGATCACGACCCTCTTCGTCGAGCACTTCCGCCCACGCGAGGTGATCATGACCGGCACGGCCTCGCGCATCAACCCCGAGATCCGCAACGGGGATGTGATCGTGGGAGCGGTGACCTGCAACCATGACTTCGGGTCGCTGGGCGCCGGGTACGCGATGGAGTACTTCGGGGCGGAGGGCCCCCTCGGCGATTCCTCGCCGATCCTCTATCCCGCCGAGCCCCGGCTCCTGGCCGCCGCCCAGCGCGCCCTTGGGCGCCACACCCCGGAGGTCGCCTTCCACCAAACCCCCGCCTACCTGCCCCTCGTGCGCGTCGGCCGCCTGACGGCAGGCGACCAGTTCGGGATCACCGACGAGCGCATCGCGGACATCCGCAAGCAGCTGCAGCCCGACCTCATGGAGATGGAGAGCGGCACCGCCGCCCAGGTATGCTGGTACCTGCGGACGCCCTTCATCTGCATCCGCAGCGGAAGCAACCGAACCCAGAACTCGCCCGACAACGATTACCAGACCCTCTCGCCCTTTGCCGCACGGCAGGCCGCCCTCTTCACCGTCTCGCTCGTTGGCGAGCTGGCGGGCCGGAAGGCCCCGCGATGAAGCTGTTCTGCAGGGGCGACGCCGACGGCCTGTGCGCCGTGGCCCTGGACAACATCGTCCAGCTGCTGCTGATCCCGGGCCTGTGCATCAGCGTCCTAGGGTTCCGACCCGAGGTCGTCTACGGCCACATCCTCCCGGGCGTCGCCGTGTCCTACCTGGTCGGCAACCTCTTCTATGCCTGGCAGGCGCACCGCCTCGCCAAGCGCGAGAACCGCACCGACGTGTGCGCCCTGCCGTTCGGGCTCAACACCCCGGCGCTGATCGCCTTCGTCTTCCTCGTGATGGCGCCGGCCAAGCAGATCGCGATCGCGCGCGGCGTCGCCGACCCCGACACCATGGCCTGGCGGATCGGTCTCGTCGCCTGCGTGGGCAGCGGGCTGATCGAATTCTCGGGCGCGTTCATCGCGCGCAGGATCCTCGCCGCCACGCCTCGCGCGGCGCTCCTCGCGTCGCTCTCGGGCGCCGGCCTCGCGTTCCTCTCCATGAACTTCCTGTTCGGGACGTTCGCGCACCCGGTCGTCGGCTTCGTGACGCTCGGGCTCGTCCTCCTCTTCTACTTCGGCAAGGTGAAGCCGCGCGGGGGCATCCCCGCCGCGCTCGTGGTCCTCTCGGTCGGCACCGCGCTCTCGTGGGCCACTCACCTCGCCCCCGTCGGCGCGCTCACCCTCGGCGACGTCGGCTGGCGGGCCCCCGTGCCGGTGCTCTACGACCTCTGGAGGGGGCTCACCAGCGGCGACATCCTCCCCTACCTCTCGGTGATCCTGCCCATGGGCCTCCTCAACCTTCTCGCCTCGCTCCAGTGCATCGAGTCGGCCTCGGCGGCCGGGGACACCTACTCGCCCCGATCCTCCCTCATGGTGAACGGTCTCGGCACGTTCGCGGCCGCCTGCTTCGGCTCGCCGTTCCCGACCTCGATCTACATCGGCCACCCCGCATGGAAGCGGATGGGCGCCCGTGCCGGCTACTCCACCGCCAACGGCATCCTGATCACGCTCGTCTGCCTGACCGGTGCCATGTCCCCGATCGCCTGGGCGGTCCCCGCCGACGCCGGCATGGCGATCATCATCTGGATCGGCTTCATCATCACGATCCAGGCCTTCGAGGCCACGCCCCAGCGCCACTGGCCCGCGGTCGTGATGGGCATGGTGCCCGTCATCCTCGGCTGGATCACCTACTGCATGAAGAACGCAGCCCGCTTCGCGGGCGCCGGCGCGCCGGGCGGCCCCGTGTTCGGGCCCCGCCTCCTGGCCGTGTTCCACGAGGGCGGCGTGCCGGTCGAGGGCGGATTCGCGCTCGAGCAGGGCACGTTCGTCTGCTCGCTGATCTTCGCCACGATCACGGTGATGATCATCGACCGGCGGCTGGTCACGGCCGCGCTGTGGGCCCTCGCCGCCTCGGCCCTCAGCCTCCTCGGCTTCCTCCACGCCTGGCGCTACGAGCCCTCGGACACCGTGGGCTCCATGCCGCTCGTCGACTGGCTGGTCGGGGCGCCCCACGCCGCCGGCGCCCTCTTCCCGGCCCTTCCGTTCGCGGTGGCCTACGCGGCCTTCGCGGCGATCCTCCTCTTCGCGCGGTTCTTCACGGTGGAGGACACCGCGGCCTCGGAGGCCTGACCACGGTCTCAGGCCCTGCGGGACATCCGGGCCGCCGCCGACCGAAGGGCCGGCAGCACGGCCACGTAGACGAGCGGGATCCAGACGGGCGCCACGGCCACCCAGCCGAGGACGGCGTGCAGCACCGTGATCCCGAACTTCCTGAAGAAGTCGGCGGGATCGTGACCGAACAGGTCGATCATCGTGCGGATGTTGAGCGGGGAGGGTGGCCCTCCGGCGAGCCGGTCGCCCAGGCGCACGAAGACGAGGATCATCGGCAGGTAGACCAGCGTGCAGAGCGCATTCACGCCCTGGATGATCGCCTGGTTGAGGCCGAGGGCCAGGCCCGCCACGCCGCACACGAGGGTCGCCGTGCCCAGGACGGGAAAAAGCCCGCAGGCGCTGCCCACCGCCAGGGTGAGCGCGATCTTGCGCGGGGTGACCCCCTGGGTGAGCTGCCGTCGCACCGGTTCGACGATCCAGCGCGTCCAGAGGCCCCGCCTCGGGGTCGGAATGGGTGCGTCGGCGGGAGCAGTCATGATAGGTCGTACGAGCGGCGGCGCGGGCGGGGTGCATCCCTCCCGCCCGGGCGCCCTAGCATCCCAGGAACCGGGACTGCCATTCGGGGCGCTTGAGCGGCCGGGGACGGTAGACCCCGAATACCGCGTAGCGGCTGCGCGCGATGGCCCAGTAGACCGCGTCGCGCAGGACGCGCGGCACCCAGCGCAGCCATAGGGCGGCCCTCCACGCCCCCCCAAGGACGGCGATCGCCGCCAGGGCCCCGTCGGTGCGCAGGAGGTAGGCTCCCGGCCGGGCGGCGGCCCAGTCGGGCACGAACACCAGGCTCGAGAAGTCCGCCACCGGCAATCCCTGGGTCCTCAGGTAAGCCTGGGCTGGGGCGCTCTGCAGCGGCGCGAAGTGAAGGCGCCCCGCGCCGTCCCGGCGCAGGAGGAAGCGCACGACGCCGTTGCAAAGCCCGCATTCGCCGTCGTACAGGAGCACCGGTGTGGCTTCCTTGGACATGCCCCCAGCGTTCCACAGTTCACCCCGGGCGGCAACCCAAGGCGCGAGCCCGGCCCCGGCCGCCCGGCCACAGAATGGGGTGGCCTGCGCGGGCCCGGCACGCTAGGCCCTCGGCTCGCGATGCCCGAGCTGCGACTCCTTGCCGATGACCTGACGGGGGCGCTGGACGCGGCCGCGCAGTTCGCGACGGCCGCGCGCCCCCTTCCGGTGTTCCTCGGGCACCGTGTGCCCGGCGCGCTGCCCCGCGACTTCGCGATCGACCTGGCCACCCGCGAGCGCGACCCCGCGTCCTCCGCCGGGATCGTCCGGCTGCGGGCCGGCCTGCTGCAACCCGGCCGCGGCGCCATCGCCTTCTTCAAGGTCGACAGCCTGCTTCGGGGCCACCCCTCCCTCGATCTGGCGGCCGCCCTCGGGGCCGTGGGCGTCGCGCACTGCATCGTCGCCCCGGCGTTCCCCTTCCACGGGCGCGTGACGCGGGGAGGCCTGCAGCACGTGCTGCAGGCGGGCTCCGCGTCACGCGTGGGCGAGGACCTGTTCTCCACCCTGACCTCCATCGGGCTGCGCGTGCACAGGGCTCGCCCCGGGCAGGCGGTGCCCCACGGTGTCAGCCTCTGGGACGCGGAGACGGACGCGGACCTGCTGAGGATCGCCCGCTCGGGCCTTGAGCTGGCCGAGCCCGTCCTCTGGTGCGGCACCGCGGGCCTCGCCTCGGCGCTGGCCGGCGGCGCGGCGCCCACGTTCGGCCGCTGGGAGCGCCCGCTGCTCGGCGTCTTCGGCTCGGACCATCCGGTCACGGCCGGCCAACTGGCCGCCTGCGGCCAGGAGGTGCTCTCGTGCACCGACGCCGGTCCCGAGCTCTGCCGCCAGATCTCCCTCAGGCTCGAGTCCCCGGGCCTCTGCCTGCTGCGCTTCGACCTGCCCCGGGGCCTCGGCCGCACCGCGGCCGCCGAACGCATCGCTCGGGCCCTCTCCGAGGTCTCGCGCTTCGTGCGCACCCCGGCGAGTCTCCTCGTCTCGGGAGGCGAGACGCTCTCGGCGCTCTGCGGAGCGCTCGGCACCGATCACCTCTCCGTGCGGGGCCAGGCGCTGCCCGGCGTGCCCGTCTCCACCATGGCCGGGGGCCGCTGGGACGGGACCCGCGTACTTTCCAAGTCCGGGGCCTTCGGCGAGGAGCGGCTCGTGCGCTGGCTGGTCTCGCCCGAATCCCCCTGAGCGGCGCCTAGGCCGGGTCCCCGAAGTTCGCCCGGGCCTTGGCGTCGTCGAACTCCCCCTCCCAGCGCGCCACCACGACGCTCGCCAGGCAGTTGCCCAACACGTTCACGGAGGTGCGCGCCATGTCGAGCAGGGCGTCGACGCCGAGGATCATCGCCGCGCCCTCGAGCGGAAGGCCGAAGGACTGCAGCGCGGCGACCAGGACCACGAGCGACGCGCGGGGGACCGCAGCGACGCCCTTCGAGGTCAGCATGAGCGTCAGCATCATCGTCACCTGCTGGCCGAGGCCGATGTGGACGCCGGTCGTCGTCTCGGCCGCCTGCGCCACGAAGACGGAGGCCACCGCGAGGTAGAGCGTCGAGCCGTCGAGGTTGAACGTGTAGCCCGCCGGAAGCACGAAGCCCACGATCCCCCCGGGCACGCCCAGGCGCTCCATCAGGTCGAAGGCCTTGGGCAGCGCGGCCTCGCTGTTGGCGGTGGCGAACGCGATCGTGAACGGCTCGCGCGCCGCGCGGCAGAAGGGCCTGAGCGGCACCCGTGCGATCCAGATGACCGCGCCAAAGACGAGCGCGACGAAGACGACGAGGGCGGCGTAGAGCGTCAGCACCAGCTTGCCGAGGCCGAGGAGCGACGAAAGGCCCTGGTGGCCCACCGTCACGGCGATCGCTGCGCCCACGCCGTAGGGCGCGAGCCTCATGATGATCCCCGCGAACTTGAACATCACCTGCGTGAGGCTCGCAAAGAAGGCGAGCACGGGCCGTCCCTGATCACCCGCCGCCAGGACCGCCATCGCGAAGATGACCGAGAACGTCACCACCTGCAGGACGTCGTTGCGCGCCATGGCGTCGATGACGCTGGTCGGGAAGATGTGCATCAGGGTCTCGGGGAGGGTGAGGGGCCTCGACTGGACCGCCGCACCCAGATTCGCGGCGGCGCCCGACAGCCGCACGCCGACGCCCGGGCCGAGGAGGTTCACGGCGGCGAGGCCCACCGCCAGGGCGGCGGTCGTGACGACCTCGAAGTAGAGCAGCGTCTTCGCCCCGACCCGGCCGACCTTCTTCACGTCCCCGGTGCCTGCGATGCCCTGCACGATGCTCCCGAGGATCAGGGGGGCGATCATCAGCTTGATCAGGTGCAGGAACACGTCGCGCACGAGCTCGAGCCAGGTGTTCCACGACGCCTGAAGGGCCGCCGGCTGGCCGTTCAGCCAGGCCCCCACCGCGCAGCCGGTCGCCAGGCCGATCACGATCTGCTGGGTCTGCGTGGGCCGAATCCTCGGGACGGATCGGGGCTCGGCCGTGCCAGGGGAAGCCATCCCCGTTTGTTTCAGCGGCCGGCCCCCGCGCCAAGCCTGAAGACCGGGCGCCGCCCAAAAGCCGTCAGACGGCCCCGGCCAGCCTGAGCTTCGGCTGCCAGCGCTCGAGCGCCCTCTGGAGGTCCGAGAGGCGCACCGGCTTCGTGACGTAGTCGTCCATCCCGGACTCGAGGCACTTCTCCCGGTCGCCCTGCATGGCGTTGGCGGTCATCGCTATGATGTGGATGCGGGCCCGTGCGAAGGCCCCCCCCTCGGCCTGCTCGAGCCGGCGGATCGCCTGGGTCGCCTCGTAGCCGTCCAGGTCGGGCATCTGGCAGTCCATCAGGATCACGTCGTAGTCGGCCTCCTTGAGCGCCTCGAGCACCTCGAGGCCGCTCGAGACCGCGCGCGCCTCGCAGCCGATCTTGTGCAGCTGGCCGAGCGCCACCTTCTGGTTCACCCGGTTGTCCTCCGCCAGGAGGATGCGCACCTTCGAAAGGCGGGTCTTGGCAGGTACCTCCGCGGCCCCGGGCTGCGAGGAAGTTGCGGCCTCGGGAGCCGCGGCCGGCGCCTCGTGGGCGACCGCGCTCCCCGCGCGGCCCATCACCTCGACCAGGCAGTCGTAGAGCCGGGATTGCTTGACGGGCTTCACGAGGTAACCGTCGATCCCGCGCGCCCGCAGCTCGGCCGTGTTCATGACGTGGCCGAGCGAGGTGAGGATGACCAGCCGGGTACCGGCGATCGCGGGGTCCGACTTGATCATCCGCGCAAGCGTCAGGCCGTCCATCTCCGGCATCTGCATGTCGAGGAGCGCCACGTCGTAGGGCTTCCCAGCCGCCGAGGCCGCGCGGAGGATCTCGAGGGCCTCGGAGCCTCCCGCGGCGCTCCCGCGCTGCATCTTCCAGGCGAAGATCTGGTGGCGCAGGATCTGCCGACTGGTGGCGTTGTCGTCGACCACGAGCACCCGCAGGCGCGTCAGGTCGCCCGGGGCCGAATCCAGGTCCTGCGCCGCCGGGGCCTGCTTCACGAAGCGCGCGGTGAACCAGAAGGTCGTGCCCTTGCCCGCCTCGCTGTCGAGCCCGATGCGGCCGTCCATCAGCGCCACCAGGCGCTTGGAGATCGCCAGGCCCAGCCCCGTGCCGCCGTAGCGACGGGTCGTCGACGAGTCCGCCTGGCTGAACGCCTCGAAAAGCCTGCCCTGCGCCTCGCGCGAGATGCCGATGCCCGTGTCCGACACGCTGAACCGGAGCACCGCCTCGTCCTCGGTCTCCGACTCGGCGGCGACGCGGACCACGACCTCGCCCTTCTCGGTGAACTTGATGGCGTTGCCGACCAGGTTGATCAGCACCTGGCGCAGACGGCCGGGGTCCCCGCGCAGCCGTGTGGGCACGCCCGCCGGCACCGAGCTCGCGAGCTCGACCCCCTTGGCCTGGGCGCGCTCCGCGAGCAGGTCGAGGGTGCCCTCGACCGCGTCCAGGAGCTCGAAGTCGAGCGACTCGATCGTGAGCTTGCCGGCCTCGATCTTGGAGAAGTCCAGGATGTCGTTCACGATGGTCAGCAGCGTCTCGGCGCTGCTGCGGATCGTCTCGGTGAACTCCCGCTGGTGGGGCGCGAGCGGCGTGTCCATCAGCAGCCCGGTCATCCCGATCACCCCGTTCATCGGCGTGCGCAGCTCGTGGCTCATGTTCGCCAGGAACTCGCTCTTGGCCCGTGCCGCGGCCTCGGCCTCCTCCTTGGCCGACCGGAGGGCCTCGGCCGCCTGCCGGCGCTCGGTCACGTCCCAGAACATTCCCTGGATGCCCGCGACCTGCCCGTCTGCGTCGATGATCGGCACCTTGATGATCTGGATCCAGCTCATCTCGCCGTTCGGCTTCGCGTCGATCTCCTCCGTCTCCAAGGGCTGGCGCGACTCCATCACCCTCCGGTCGTCGTCGGCGTACTTCTGCGCCAGCTCGGGGGGCGAGATCTCGAAGTCGGTCTTGCCCAGGATATCGGATAGCTGCGTGTTCCAGCGCGTGCAGTAGCGCTTGTTGGCGTACGTGAGGCGGCCCTTCGCGTCCTTGCGGAAGACGTTGACGGGGATGTTCTCGACAAGGGAGTTGAGGAAGGCCTCGGACGTTCGCAGGGCGGCCGAGGTGCGCTCAAGCTCGAGGGCGGCTTGGCGCTGCTGCTCGACCAGGCGGTGCGCGGTCTGGCGGCCCTCCTCGGCCTCCGAGCGCGCGAGGACGAGCGCTGAGACCTGCAGGCGGATGGCCCTGCAGATCAGCTGCGCCAGCCAGAGGAAGACGGCCGAGCAGATCGCGCCGATCACGAGGGTGTCGCGTCGGCTCGAGGCGAGCTGGTCCTCAAGCTGGACGGCCATGTTTTCGGAGATGCGGTCCGCCGCGCGGTCGATGGCCGCGCCGGCGGTGTCGATGCCGGCCGCGATGCCGGCGAGCTCCTCCCGGATGCGCACCCGCTCCCGGCGCAGCTGGAGCGTCCGCGCCCGCAGCGCGTAGAGGCCCCCCTCGCCGACCACGATGCTCGCGTGCTGGCCGTCGAGGGTGTAGCCGCGCCCGAAGATCGAGGCCTTGAGCTCGTCCATCCGGCGGAGCCAGGCGGTCGACCCCTGCGGGTCACGCTCGGAGAGCGTGGCTACGTTTGAGTCAAGCCGGTCGATCAGGATCTTGAACTGGTTGTCCTTCAGGTCGGGCAGCAGCTCGAGCTGCTCCTCACCGTTCATGGCCTCGGCCAGTCGGGCGAGCTCGGCCAGGTCGGTCCGGAAGTCGGCGAGCCCCAGGTTCAGCTGCCCGTCGGCCCCGGTGAGGATCTGCTTCGCCATGTCGCCGGCCTCGTCGCCGTGAAGGGAGCGCCACCGGCGGTAGAGCACGGCCTGGCGCAGGCGACGCGCCGACTCGACCGAGTCGGCCGCGCTCCGCAGGCCGTCAATCTGCGCCCGCACCCGTTCGAGCGTCTCGTGCCTGAGGGCGTCGTGCAACACCGGCTCGTACTGGGCCCTCCACGCCCGGGCCTCCGCTTCGGTCCGCCCGAGCTCGTGCGCCCAGCGGCCCAGCTGGGCGAAGGCCTCCGGATAGGCTCCGTCGCCCGAGATGCGCGCGCCACCGGCCACGTCCTGCTCGAACCGGCCCAGCCTCGCGTCCCCGGCTGGCACCGCGCGGGTCTCGTCCAGGATCGCCTGGATCTCCGACTGCGCCCCAAGGGAATCGCGGAGGATCTGCTCGGTCTGCGCCCGGAGGTGGTGCTGCTGCTCCTGTAGCTGCGTGCGCCTCGCGCGCATCAGGGCGAGCCGGCCGCCCGTGATCAGGATCATCGCGAGCACCGTCGAGAGCCCGAAGACGACGAGCCAGCGCACGAGCGCGAGGATGCGTCCCTCGTTGTGGCGGGTGTTCATGGCGCGGCCTCGCTTTCCGCGAGGGCCTTCAGGCCCGACCAGTCCAACGGCACGAACCGGCCCCCCTGCATGATCGTGGGCCACACCCGGTGGCAGGCCTGGTGCTCGGAGGCCGTGATCTCGAGCTCCTGGCCGAGCCCGACATCGAACCTGCCGAGCGCCTCCAGGCCGGTGACGATCGACTCGCGGGTGGGCTCGCCGCGGATGTTCTCGAGCGCCCTCACGAGCACGCGCGCGGCGATGTAGCCCTCGAGGCTGGTGAAGCCGGGCGCGGCCCCGGGGTCGCGCAGCTTCAGGTCCGACTGGAATTCCGCCACCAGCGGGACCCCCACGTCGAAGGGATGCGGGACCACCTGGGTGATCACGACGCGGGCGTCGGTCTTGCCGAGGGCGGCGGCCAGAGGCGCCGCCCCGACAAACGAGACGTTCATGAACAGGGGGTTGAAGCCGGAGTCCCGGCAGAGGCGGATGAACTTCGCGCAGGGCCCGTAGGTCCCGACCATCACGACCGCGCGGGGCGTGTGCGGGGCGAGCAGAAGGTTCGCGACCGCGTCCTCGACTGCGAGCGTGTTGCGCTTGTACTTCACGCGCACGACCGAGGCCTCGTCCTTGAGCCCGTGGCGCCGGAGCGCGGCCATGACGCCCCTGAAGCCAGAGTCGCCGTAACCGTCGCTCTGCGTGAAGAAGGCGATGTCCTCTGGTGCGAGGCCGCCCTTGTCGATCAGGGCGTCGATCATCGCCGTTCCCTCCTCCGAGTAGCTGGCCCGGAAGTTGATCACGTAGCGCTCAGGCGGGCTGTTGCGAAGGACATCGGAGCCGCTGTAGCCGGCGAAGAACAGCGTGTGCGCCGCCTGCGCGATCGGCACCGCGGCGATCGCCGTCGGCGTGCCGACGTTGCCGATCACCGCGAGCACCTGGTCCTTCTCGATCAACTCGCGCATGTTAGGGACGGTGCGTGTGGGCTCGTAGCCGTCGTCGAGTGTGATCAGGCGCAGCCTGCGCCCGTGCACGCCCCCGGAACGGTTGGCCCGCTCCAGTCCCGCCTCCACCCCGAGGCGCATCCCTTCGCCTAGGTCCGATGCCGAACCCGTGAGGACGGTGGACATCCCCAGCAGGAGCTCGGGCGCGTCCGCCCGCGCCCCGAACGGCGTGGCTGCCAGAAGGGCGGCCAGGGCAAACCTTGCCCCCCTCATGGAGCGTCCTCCAGGCGCGTGCGGTGCCCGCGCGCATGCCTCGGCAGGCGCGTTTGGATGCGCTGGCATCGGTCGCGGACGGTCATGGGAAGGGCTTCCGGGAAGTCCTCTGGGGAGTGCCCGGTTGCAGCTTGTATCGGCGGATCAGGGGGGTTCTTGAGACCCCATCCGGTGCGGTTGCCGCCCAGGCCAGCCGTTCATCTTCAAGAATCTAATGATTAATTAGATAGGGAACCGGGGGGTCTTCCTTGACCCACGGGTATTTTCCCCGACTTTCAGGCGTAGAGGAGATGGGCCACGACCCGCAGGAGCGGAATGAGGAGCGGCGGGATGACCCGCCAAGCCACCACCATTCCTGCCAGACGGAGCGCGGGATGCCTCATAATCTCCGCGTAGCGCTGGGCCGCGCCCGGGGACAGCAGCAGGAGGGGGGCGCTGCTGCCGTCGAGCGGTGGCAGCGGGACCATGTTGAACAGGCACAGCAGCACGTTGAGCGAAAGGAGGATGCTCAGCAGGCTCGCCAGGAGGGCGATCGGGCTGCCGGCTGCACCGACGGCCAGAGTCGAAACCGTCATCCGGTAGGGCGGCCCCACGAGCCCCGACTCGTAGCCAAGCCTGATCAGCAGCCCCGCTGAGATGGCCAGCACCAGGTTCGTGGCGGGTCCCGCGAGGGCCATGAGTGCCGCGCGCTTCGGGTACTCGCGCGCCCAGGAGACGCTGTAGGGCGCGCTGGCCCAGCCGATGATCCAGCCGCCGGAGAGCCAGGAAAGGATGGGAACCAGCACCATTCCCATGGGCTCCCTGCGGATGTGGGGCACCGGGTTGAGGGTCACCTGGCCGCCGCGAGCTGCAGTCGGGTCCCCCAGGCGCAGGGCGGACCACGCATGCGCAGCCTCGTGGCAGACGGTGGAGAACAGGAAGGCACCGTACCACAGGCAGCCGCTCAGGAGGTCGTGATCCACAAGCGACCCCTATCGGCGGGCCCCTTCGTTGGCAAATCTTGCCGATTGACCAACCCTTGCTTAGGGTTCCGGTCCTGTCAGCCCCGCCCAAGAGATCCACGCGACCACGCGAATCCAGCCCTCCCCATGAGACCTCTCCGATTCCTTCTCGTTTTCCTGACCGCGGCCATCGCCTCGAGGCCCGCCGCAGCCCAGCAAGCCCGCGTCAGCCCGCACGAAACCTTCAGCGCCGTCCTCGGTGACCGCCATTCGGGCAACCGCGTCACCGTGGTGTACGGCCGGCCCTACTCCAAGGACCCCAAGACCGGGGAAATCCGCAAGATCTGGGGCGGCCTCGTCCCCTACGGCGAGGCCTACCGGCTCGGGGCCGACGAGGCCACGCTCTTTGTCACCGAGAAGCCGATCGTCTTCCCCGACGCGACCCTCCCTGCGGGCGCCTACACGCTCTACCTCGTCCCGTCCGACACCGGCGCGACCAAGCTCGCCTTCAGCTCGAACGTGGGCAAGTGGGGCACGCCGGTGGACGAGACCCACGACGTGACCCGCGTCGACATGGAGCGCTCCGCGCTCGCGGCCCCCGTTGACCAGCTGACCCTGTCGATCGACAAGGGCGCCGACGGCAACGGGACGCTGCGCGTCCGCTGGGAGACGACCGAGTTCTCGCTCCTGCTGCGAGCGCCCGCCCCCCGCGTCGACTTTCCCCAGGCAAGCCCCGCCTCGACGCTTCGCCAGCGCGTGGGCGTGACCGACGTCGAGGTCGTCTACTCGAGGCCGAGCGCCAGGGGCCGCACGATGCTCGGGGGCTTGAATCCCTACGGCGAGGTCTGGCGCACCGGCGCCAACAGCGCCACCCGGATCTCCTTCAGCACGCCGGTCACGTTCCAGGGAGCCGCCGTCGCGGCGGGTTCCTACGAGCTCTTCACGATCCCCGGCAAGGACACCTGGACCGTGATCCTTCAGAAGGCCTCCGGCCAGTGGGGCGCCTACGCGTACGACCCCAAGAAGGATGTGCTGCGCGTCACGGCCACGCCGGTCGCGCTCGCGCAGCCCCTCGAGACATTCCAGATCACCTTCGGCGACCTTCGCGACGACTCGGCGACCCTCAACCTCGAGTGGGAGGCCGTTCGCGTGCCGGTAAAGCTCGGCTTCAACGTCGTCGACACGATCGTTCCTCAGATCAACGCCGTCATGGCGGGATCCGGGACGAAGCCCTACCTGCAGTCCGCGCTGTTCTACC
This sequence comes from uncultured Opitutaceae bacterium, assembly GCA_903919205.1. GTDB lineage: Bacteria > Verrucomicrobiota > Verrucomicrobiia > Opitutales > Opitutaceae > Palsa-1447. Next base: position 34,603 of record CAIXHE010000149.1, read on the forward strand.
TCGACCACGACCTCGACCTCGCGAAGGCCAAGGGCTGGATCGACGCCGAGATCGCCGCGCATCCCGACCAGTTCTACTACTACTACCACAAGGCGAGGCTCCTCGCGAAGATGGGGGACAAGCCCGGCGCGCTTGAGGCCGCCCGAAAGTCGATCGATCTCGCCTCGAAGGCGACCGGTCCCGAGAAGGACGAATACATCCGCCTGAACGAGGCCCTCATCGCGCGCCTTAAGTGACCCGGGTCGACCCTGCTGTAGGCGCCTCGGGCCCCCGGACGCCGGTCAGGGGCCGGGTGCTCGCGCTCGCCGGCTGCCTGCTGGCCTCCACGGGCGCGTGCCTCGGGGCGGCGGCGCCCTCCGCCGACGCCCTCAGGCAGGAGCTTCGCGAGCTCGGCGTCTGCGGCAGCGTCCTCTACGTCGCCGCCCACCCCGACGACGAGAACACGCAGCTGATCACCTACCTCGCGCGCGGGCGCGACTACCGGACCGCGTACCTCTCGCTGACCCGGGGAGACGGGGGCCAGAACGTGCTGGGGCCGGAGTTCGGCGACACGCTGGGCGTCATCCGCACGCAGGAGCTGCTGGCGGCGCGCCGCTTGGACGGGGGTGAGCAGTTTTTCAGCCGCGCCCGCGACTTCGGCTTCTCGAAGGACTACCGGCAAACCCTGGGCAAGTGGGATCGCCAGCAGGTGCTCTCCGACATCGTCCGGGTGCTCCGCACCTTCAGGCCGGACGTCGTCATCACGCGGTTTTCGCCCGAGCCCGGGGGAACCCATGGCCACCACACCGCCTCGGCCGCCCTCGCCGTCGAGGCCTTCGCCCTGGCCGGAGACCCCAAGGCGTTTCCCGAGCAGCTTGACCGGCTCGCCCCCTGGAGCCCGAAGAGGATCCTCTGGAACGCCTGGTCGCCCGGCCGCCCGGGCGCCGGCGAGTCCCTGCCGGGGGCGCTCCACATGAACATCGACGGCACCGACGCGGTGTCCGGCGCGTCCTTCGCCGAACTTGCCGCGCGCAGCCGCTCGATGCACGCGACCCAGGGGTTCGCCAACTTCTCCGTCGCGTCCTCGGGGGGCGGACCCCGGGAGGAATCCTTCAAGCTCCTGGCGGGCGATCCGGCCGCGCACGACATCATGGACGGCGTTGACACCACCTGGGGCCGGTTCGCGGGCGGCGCCGGGGTGGGGGCGCTCGTGGCCGACGCCCTCGCGCGTTTCGACCCCGGGCACCCTGCCGCGAGCGTGCCCGCGCTGCTTGAGATCCGCGGGCGCCTCGCGCGGCTGCCAGACGACCCGGGCCTCGTCCCGAAGCGCCGCCAGCTCGACCACCTGCTTCAGGCGTGCCTCGGGCTTACGGTCGAGACCCGCACCGACCTGGGAAACGTCGTGCCCGGCGAGAGCGTGCCCCTCACGTATTCCGCGCGGGCGACGGGAACCGTGCCCGTGTCGTGGGTCTCGGTGGCGACCCTCGGCCTTGAGACCCCGGTGTCCAAGGCGCTGTCCCCGGGAGTCGCGACGGTTCGCGGCGCCTCCCCGCGCCTTCCCTCAACGGCCCCGCTCACGCAGCCCTACTGGCTCTCGGAGGAGCCCACGCCGGGCATGTTCCGCGTGGGGGACGCCGCACTGATCGGCCGCCCCGAGAGCCCTACGGCGCTCCCGGTGGAGTACCGGTTCACGGTGGGCGGCCAGACGCTGGTCATCGCGGACACGGTGCGGCATGAGTCGCCCGGGGTCGGCGCGGCACCCGTGCTCGGCGAGCCCGCGATCGTGGCGCCCGTTTCGCTCGGCTTCGATGCCGCGGCGGCGCTCTTCAGCCCCGGTGCCGCTCGCCCGGTGGTGCTGGAGGTGACCGGGGTTCGCGCAGGCGTGTCGGGAACGGCCCGCCTCGAGGTCCCCGCCGGCTGGTCGGTCTCGCCGGCGAGCCGGCCGTTCCGCCTCGCCGCCGCGGGCGATCGCACCCGGCTCGCGTTTCAGGTCACACCTCCGGCCAGCCCGGACACCGCCCGCATCCAGGCGGTGGCGGAGGGCGGCTCCTGGCAGTCGCGCACCGGGAGGATCGAGATCGCCTACCCCCATATCCCCCGCCTCGTGCTCCAGCCGGCGGCCCGACTGAAGGCGGTGTGCCTGGAGCTGGCCATCCGAGGCCGCGTGGTGGGCTACGTGGCGGGCGCGGGCGACAGCGTCTCCGACGCGCTCCGCCAGATGGGCTACCGGGTCGTGGCGCTGCCGGCCACGGACCTGACCGCCGACGGGATGAAGGGCCTCGACGCTGTGGTGATCGGCGTGCGCGCCCTCAACACCCGCCCGGAGCTGGCCGCGCGGATGCCGGCGCTCTTTGCGTACGCGGAGGCCGGAGGCACGGTGGTGGAGCAGTACAACACGCCCGGCGGCCTCGTGACCCCGTCCCTGGCGCCCTTCGACCTCAAGCTCTCGCGGGAGCTGCCGCGCTTCCGCGTCACGGACGAGCACGCCGCGATGACGGTCCTCCTGCCGGGCAGCCCCGCCCTCGCGGGCCCGAACGTGATCGTCCCCGCCGACTTCGAGGGATGGGTCCAGGAGCGCGGCCTCAACTTCCCGAGCGAGTGGGACGCGGCTCATTTCGAGGCCCCGCTCGCATGCAGCGACGTGGGCGAGGCGCCGCTCCGGAGCGGGCTCCTGGTCGCGCACGTCGGGAAGGGCTACTTCGTCTACACGGGCCTCTCGTTCTTCCGCCAACTGCCGGCGGGCGTGCCCGGCGCCTACCGGCTCTTCGCCAACCTCGTGTCGCTCGGAAAATGAACCCTGAGCCCGAGGACGAAGCGACGGGCCTTCGCGGGCTGCGCTCCTGGCGCGGGGTGTACGTCGTCGTCCTGTGCGTGTTCCTCGCATGGGTGGGGCTCCTGACGCTGCTTGACCAGGCATTCCCGTGAACGCACTCGACTACACGATCCTGGTCGGGACCCTGGTCGGCATCGCGGCGTTCGCGCTCTGGCAGACCCGCGGCCGTGCCGACCTGAGCAGCTACCTGAGGGGCCGGGGCCAGTCTGGCTGGCTCGCGATCGGGCTCTCGGTGATGGCAACCCAGGCAAGCGCGATCACGTTCCTCTCGACCCCCGGGCAGGGCTACGAAAGCGGCCTCGGCTTCGTCCAGAACTACTTCGGGGCCCCCTTGGCCCTGATCGTCGTGGCCGCGGTCTTCGTCCCGATCTACCGGCGCCTCAAGGTCTACACGGCCTACGAGTACCTGGGGATCCGCTTCGACCGGAAGACCCGCCTGCTCGGCGCCGGGTTCTTCCTCCTGCAGCGCGGGCTGGGCGCGGGGATCACGATCTACGCCCCCGCGATCGTGCTCTCGACGGTCCTCGGATGGAGGCTCGACGCGACCATCGTGTGCAGCGGCCTCCTCGTGGTCGCCTACACGGTCCTCGGCGGATGCGACGCCGTGACGCTGACCCAGAAGTACCAGATCGGAGTGATCTTCTGCGGCATGGTGGCGGCGTTCGCGGTGCTGCTCTCCCGCCTGCCCCAGGGAATGACCTTCTCGGACGCCCTCGCCGTCGCCGGCGGCCTGCGAAAGATCGACGCCGTCGACTACTCGCTCAGCCCCGACCGCCGCTACACGGTGTGGTCGGGCACGCTCGGCGGCATGTTCCTGGCGCTGTCCTACTTCGGGACCGACCAGTCGCAGGTCCAGCGTTACCTGGGCGGCTCGTCCCTGCGCGAGAGCCGCCTCGGGCTCATGTTCAACGCGCTGCTCAAGATCCCGATGCAGGCCTTCATCCTGCTGCTCGGCTCGCTGATCTTCGTGTTTTACCAGTTCGAGCGACCGCCGGTCTATTTCAACCAGGCTGCCTGGAACTACCAGGTGGCCCATGGAGACGGGACCCGGCTGCGAGCCCTCGAGGCCCGGTTCAACGCGGCCCACGACGAGGGGCGCACCCATGTCGAGGCCTGGGTCGCGGCCCGCCACTCGGGGGACGCCTCGGCCGAGGCCGCGGCGCGGGCCGCCAGCCTCTCGGCGCTCGCGAGGGCGGAGGCCGTCCGCGGGGAGACCCGCTCCGTGCTGCACCGCGCCGACCCGCTCGGCGCCACGAACGACTCCGACTACGTGTTCATCACGTTCATCCTCGATCACCTTCCGCACGGCCTCATCGGGGTGCTGGTGACGGCGTTTTTCGCCGCTGCGCTTTCCTCGAAGGCCGGCGAGCTTAACGCCCTCGGCTCCACCACGACGGTCGACATCTACCGCCATCTCATCCGTGGGGAGGGCGACGACCGGAGCTACCTGGCGGCCTCGAAGGTGTTCACGGCGCTCTGGGGCGCGGTGGCCGTGGGCTTCGCCCTGTACGCCCACCTCTCCGAGAACCTGATCCAGGCCGTCAACATCCTCGGCTCGATCTTCTACGGCGTGGTGCTCGGGCTGTTCCTGGTCGCCTTCTTCCTGCGGTGGATCGGGGGCACGGCGGTCTTCTGGGCGGCCCTGGCGGCCCAGGCGCTCGTGTTCGTGCTCTACCGGGAGCTCTCGATCTCGTACCTCTGGTACAACCTGATCGGGTGCGCCGCCTGCATGGGCTTCAGCGTGCTCCTGCAGGCCGCGATGGGGCCGCGGGGGTCGATCCCCGGGGGGGGCCGCGGCATGAGCGCCCCGGTCATCTGCTTCGGCCAGCAGCCCTGCGGCTTCTTTCCGCGGAGGTTCCTAGCGGCCAAGGTGTTCACCGCGCGCCGCCTGCGCGAGCAGCTCGGCGGCGAGATCGTGTTCTTCTACCACGACAGCGACCACGACCCTCGGGAGACGCGCACCACGCTCCGCCAGATCGGCACGGGCGAGGCGGCCGTCCTCAACTTCACGTTTGAGAACAAGCTCCAGCGCAAGTTCTCGCCCCTCTACGCGAAGCGCGTGGTCCGGGCCTGGCATGACAACACCCTGCGTCAGCTGCCCGCCTACGTGCCCCGGTGCTGGGTGGACGCCTTCAGGGCCGTCGAGGCGACCACGGTCGCCGACTTCTGCCTGGAGATGTACCGCAAGATGGGGCTCCTGGAGGGCATCCGCGTGGTGCGCTCGAGCGACCCGGATTTCAGGATCCGCGCCTGCGAGGTGTCCGATTTCTTCGTGGACGTCCCGTACGGGGGCGAGCTTGTGCGCGCCCGCTGCGTCGACGGGGCATTGCAACTGCACGAGGGTGGGGATTCCTTCATCTCCGTGCCGGCCACCCCGTTCACCAAGTCCCAGGTCAGCCCGTCGCGCGACTCGCGTCTCAAGTGGATGCAGTCCGTTCTCCACTGCACGCACTACGTGGCGGGCGCCGGGGAGCAGGCGTACCTGCGGCGCGAGGACGCCCCCGAGATCCAGTACGTGAACCGCGACACCATAGACCGCTCCGATGAAGCCTACTGCGAAGACCCCTCCTGAGGACGCTCCCGTCCTCGCCTTCGGCGCCCACCCCGACGACATCGAGTTCGCCTGCGGGGGGGTCATCGCGCGCGAGACCCGGGCCGGGCGCCCGGCCCACCTCGTGGTCTGCTCGCGCGGGGAGTCGGCGAGCCACGGGACTCCCGCCACGAGGGCGTCCGAGGCCCGAAAGGGGGCCGCCGCCCTCGGGGCCACGCTCGAATTCGTGGATCTGGACGGCGATGCGACCCTCGAGGTGAAGGCTGCGCACGTGCTCGCGCTCGCCGCCATCATCCGGCGCGTGCGACCCGGGATCGTGCTCGCGCCCAGCCTCCCGGAAAACCAGCACCCCGACCACCCGCGCCTCGGCCGCATCGTGAGGGACGCCGCCCGGCTCGCCCGCTACGGGGGCGTGGCCAAGCTGCGCCGCCGGCCCGCCCACGCCATCGGAGCCCTGTTCTTCTACGCGGGTTCCCAGGCGGCCGAGCCCCCCGGCTGCCTGCCGGTGTTGATCGACATCTCCGACCCGGGCGTGGTGGCCGCGTGGACCGCCGCGATGGAGGCGCACGCGACGCAGCTGAGGACCCGCAACTACGTGGACCTCCAGCGGGCGCGCGCGCGGGTGCTCGGCCTCGAGGCCGGCGTGGAGTTCGCCCAGGCCCTCTACCCGAACGATCCCCTGGTGTTCGACTCGCTGGCGCCGCTCGGGCGCGCGGCGCGCCGGTTCTGACATGGGTGCCGGTGCCTCGCTCAGGATCGGGATCACCTGCTACCCTTCGGTCGGCGGCAGCGGAATCCTCGCGTCGGCCCTCGGCGAGGAACTCGCGCGCAGGGGCCACGAGGCGCACTTCATCGGCTACGAGCGGCCCTTCCGGCTCCCCGCGCAGGCCCCGGGCATCTTCTTCCACCCGGTCGTCATCAACGACTACGGGCTCTTCAAGTACCCGGACTACACGCTGCCCCTGTCCGTCAAGATGGCCGAGGTGAGCCGCGCGCATGCGCTCGACGTCCTGCACGTGCACTACGCCGTTCCCCACGCCACGGCGGCCATCCTAGCCCGGGAGATGCTTCCCCGGGAACTGAGGCCCCGGGTCGTCACCACGCTCCACGGCACCGACACCACGCTTCTCGGGCGCGATGCCGGCTACGGCCCCGCGATCCGCCACGCGCTCGACCGGTCGGATGCCGTGACCACGGTCTCGGCTTATCTGGAGCGCGAGACGCGGCGCGTGCTCGCGCTCGAGCGGCCGATCGACGTGATCCACAATTTTTTCGAGCCGCGGCCGGCGGTGCGGCCGCGCGACCAGGTCCGGCGGGCGCTCGGGGTATCGGACAGCGAGGTGCTGATCCTTCACGCCTCGAACCTGCGGCCGGTGAAGCGCATCGGGCTCCTCCTGGAGACGGTGGCGCGCATCCGCCCGCGCGGCGCGTTCAGGCTGTTGATTCTCGCCGGGGCCGACTTCTCGCCCCACGTCGCGGAGGTGCGCCGTCTCGGCCTGGAGGACCGCGTGATCGTCCTTAGGGACGTGGCCGACATGGAGGACTACCTGCAGGCGGCAGACCTCGGGCTTTTCACTTCGGAGTCGGAAAGCTTCTGCCTCAGCCTGCTCGAGGCTATGAGCTTCGGCTGCCCCAGCGTGTCGACGGCGGTGGGAGGGATCCCCGAGGTCGTCGTGTCGGGCGAATCCGGGTTGCTCGTCGGCGAAGCCTCTCCGGAGGCCCTTGCGAGGGCTGTAGAACGCCTGATGGGTGATCCCGCGCTCAGGTCCTCGCTCGGCCGAACGGCGCGAGCGCGCGCCCGCGAGCGATTCTCGGCCGAGTCGATCGTTCCAAAATACGTGGGCCTCTACCGGCGCGTGTGCGGGGACCCGGCCTGAGTCCTAGGGTGCCTGATCGGGATCTGGTCGGGGTGCAAAGGGGCTCACGGTAACGTTCCCTTTGAATCTCGAAACCCGCCTTTCCAGGCTCCGCTCCAAGATCGCGCCATTGAACCAGTCGGGCGAGTCCGTCTGGACCCATTTGTCACCCTCCATGTGGTGGGGCACCCTCAGTTCGATCCTCCGGAAGGCGATGGCGACCGTGTCGATGCGCAGGGCGACGGAATAGCCCCGAGCCGAAGCCGCCGCCTCGCCGCGCGCCCGGTTGACAGCCGTAAACCAGCGGGCGGAGATGTCCGTCCACGGGTTGAAGACCACGGTGTAGTCAGGATGATGTTCGATCTCATCGACATCCAGTTGCCTGCGGTCCCCATCCCACCGGATCCTGGATATCCGCAGACCCTCCGCACCATTCTCAAGGTGGCTCCCCTCCTCAAGCGCCAGCGGGGGCAGCGCCTCCCAGCTCTCGAAGTAGCCTTCAAACTGAACCTGTAGGGACGCGGGCCCGGAACGCAGCCGCGCCCCCATCTCGGGAAGGGCCTCCTGGTAGAATTCCCAGACCGAGCCGTCCGACTCGCCGTAGAAAGGTCCGAACGTCGCATCGGAACGATGGCGGCCGCCGCGGGCCAGCATTCTGACCCTCGCATACCAATCCCACGGAGGATCCATCACGGGCCTGGGGGGGTGAAACCGGGCGGATCCGTAGGCCGCACCGTAGCTCGTGGGATTCAAACGGGTCCCGTCGGGCCACTCCCATTCAAACCGGGTTTTCGTGAAATGCACGGTGAGGTCCTTCGGCTTATTTCGGATCGAGAACGTCTCACGGTAAAGGGCCTGAGGGGCTCCGTTCGGCAGGTTGACGGTCCCCTCGAACGCCTCCTTGAAATCGAATGCGATCCGGTCGTCGACCGGCAAGCCCGCGAGGACATCCTGCGGCTGGCGGCCGCTCGGGGGAAGATTCACGGGTACCAGGGCGCAGGCGAGCAGTACGGCGGCGGCCAGGCTCACGAGCACGGCGAGCGAACGAGCCAGGCGGCGCGTGAGGAACTGGTGGGCGATGACGACCAGCCCCGCCAAGGGTGCGTAACGCATGAGGTGAGGCCATGGCCACGAAGCCACAGCGAACGTGTCCTCCGTCACGGCGGGGTGCCCCTCGGCGAAGCACCAAAGGGCGACCGGGACGAACACAAGGACGCCGAGCGTTCCCGCAAGGAATCGCCCCAGCGTGCCCGTGAGACTCGCCACGAGGACCCCGATCAGGACGGGGAGGGCCTGCGAGCCTCCGATGTCGATCGCCGCCAGCGGGAGTTCATGCAGGCCGTAGCCGCAGTAGAGCCACCATGGAAGCGCCATGGCGATCGGAAAGAGGCCGAACACGATCAGGCAGGTCCCGGCCTTGGCGCCCAAGAGCCGCGCCCCGGAGATCGGCCGGGTCGGCCAGAACGCCGTGGTGCCCACCAGAGGGTCCTCGTGGATCAGGGCGGCCGTCAGGAGGTAGCCGATCGCATATTTGAGGCCGACCATGATCCATGTGAAGATCTGGTAACGATCGAACTGATACATGTTGCCGATCCCTTCGTGCAGGAGCCGGGCTCCCGCCACGAACTCCGCTAGGTAGACGAGCGCCCACAGGACGAGAACGGAACCCAGCCTCCTGAGGTCCTTCCGGATGATGTGAAGGGTCAGTTTCATGCGGCGGCCCCCTTCGCGTCCTGCCGGTGGGTCCGGGCGAGCGTCAGGAAAATCTCTCGCAGGGTCATCGGGTGCGCCACCACCGAGGACCCGGGGAAATGCCTGCGGTACAGGCCCTCGGACTCCCGGGCGCTGAACGCGCTGTCGACAAGGGTTACCCTGCGCGCAGATCTCTGCATCTCGAGCCAGCCTGCGGGCATCGGCACGCCCGGGGCGGTCTCGCGGGCATCAGGCTCAAGGTCGATCTCCACCCGGCGGAAGCGGGCCTGGAGCGCCTCAGCCGGCTCGCTGAGCGCGAGGCGCCCTGAGTCTAGCAGGGCCACGTGGTCGGTCATGCGCTCGACCTCCTCGATGTCATGCGAGGAGATGAGCACGGTCCATTCGCCCGCGGCTGAAACCTCGATCAGGCTCCTCACGAGCTCGTCGCGAACGAGAGGGTCGAGTCCGCTGAAGGGCTCGTCCATTGCGAGGAGGGTCGGCCGGTACGCGAGGGAGGAGAGGAGCGCCGCCTTCATCAGCATGCCGCGCGAGAGGTGGCTTAGCCTCCGCTCCCCGGGCAGCGAGAACTGCGCCAGCAGCTGGCGCTCGAGCGCGCGGTCCCAGGTCGGATAGAACGGCCTGCAGTAGTCCAGCAGCTGGCGGACGGTCATCCACATCGGGAGCTTCTGGTTCTCGGAGACGTAGCCGATCCGCGCGAACTCGGCGGGCCCGAGCTTGCGCGAGTCGACCCCGAGCACCCGGGCGGAGCCGGACGTGGGCCGCAGCAGGTTCATGAGCAGCTTGAGCGTCGTGGACTTGCCGGCGCCGTTCGGACCGAGCAGCGCGCACACGCTTCCTTCCGGGACGGCGAGGTCGAGCCCCTGCACCGCCTCGTTGCGTCCGAACCTCCGCGTCAGCCCGTGGGTTTCTATGATGTTCATGGGTTTTGGTGTCCTTTCCTTCCCTCTCCGAGCCGGCGCCACTGGGCGGCCAGCCCCGATTGCACGTCGTCCAGCGAAAGTCCCAGCTTCTTGGCCTCAACCACCACGCGCTCGAGCTCGCCTCCCAGGAGCGCCGCGCGCTCCCGCGGGTCGGCCGCGGACGGGCCGGCCACGATGCTGCCCACGGCCGGCGTCGTCAGGAGCACCCCCTCGGCGACCAGGGCCGCGATCACCTTGTGCGCGGTGTTCGGGTTGATCCGCAGCTCCTGGCTGAGGACGCGAACCGACGGGAACTTGTCCCCCGCTCGCATCTGCCCCGCGACCACCGAGCGTTTCACCGCAAACTGGATCTGCTCGGAGACGGGCAGGCCCGGCTTGAGATCGATCGAGAAGGGGAGCATTCTGTACTATTACAACTAGGACAGATGGGACGGCAAGAAAAAACAGATTCCCGCTGGCCCCGGGGCGGGCGTCGCTCGTAGTAGAGGCGATGCGACCAGCCGGACCCCCTGCCACCCTCCCTTCGCAACAGCCATGGTCCGCCTAATTCTCCTCACGGTGGCACTCGCCTCGGCGTGCCTGGGCCTGCTGACGGTCGTGCGGATTCCCGACTGGCTGGACTGGAGGTTCACGGTCCTCGCCTGCAGCTTCGGCTACGCGCTCGCCGCCGTCCCGCTCGCCGCGGGCCTCGTCTCGGCGTGGCTCCCGGGCGCACGCACGCCGCTCGGCTGGGGCACCGCCGCGGTGTCGGCGGCAGCGTGCATCCTCCTCTTCCAGCCATGCCTCCAGGCCTGGTGGATCGGCCGCGACTTGCCCGCGCGGCTGGCGCGCGAGCTGGGCCCGTTTGAGGTTCCTTCGTCCCCCTTTTCCTTCATGCGGCTCCTTCGGCGGTGGCCCGAGGCCGCGCCCCACCGCACGGTGACCTACTCGGGAACCCAGCAGCTCGACTTCTACCCGGCGATCGGCCGCCCGAAGGCGCCGTGCGTCCTCGTCGTGCACGGGGGCGGTTGGAATGACGGGGACCGGGGCCAGATATCCCAGTTCAACGACGCGCTTGCGCGCGGCGGCTATGCGGTCGCGGACCTGTCCTACCGCCTCGCGCCGGCGGCGGTGTGGCCCGCCCAGCGCGAGGACGTGGCCGCCGCCGTCGCCTTCGTGAAGGCGCACGCCCGGGAATGGGGCGTCGATCCAGGCCGGCTCATCCTGCTCGGCCGCTCGGCGGGCGGCCAGATCGCCGAGGCCAGCGCCTACAGCCTCCGCGACCCCGCGATCCGAGGCGTGATCGGCCTGTACGCCCCCGCCGACATGCACTTCGCATGGGAGTGGAGCCGGCCCGACGACGCGCTCGATTCACCCAAGCTGCTGCGAGAGTTCCTGGGCGGCACGCCGCAGACGGCGCGGGCCGCCTATGACAGCGCGAGCGCGATCCTGCAGGTCGCTCCGGACTCGCCACCGACCCTGCTCGTCCACGGCACGATCGACACCCTGGTGTGGGTCCGCCAGAGCCGCCGGCTGGCCGACGCGCTTGCCGCGAAGCGGGTGCGCCACGCCCTGGTGGAGCTGCCCTGGGCCACCCATGCTCTCGAGTTCAACCCCGATTCCCCCTCGGGCCAGCTGTGCGCCTACTCGGTGGACGCCTTCCTCTCGGCGGTCTGCCGCTAAGCGCCCGGTTGCACTTTGCGGGGGGACGTGCTCGTCTAGGCGGGCGGAGCCGCAGGCCATGGACGACGAGAAACCCTCCACGAAGCAGTTTGTCCTGAAGCAGAAGGACATCATCCCGATCGACCAGCCGGCGCGTCCCGGCGACGGGACGGCGCTCAGCGTGCAGCTGATCCACAAGATGAACCAGGTCGCCGAGGAGAAGGGCAGGCGGGCCCTCAAGGAGCACGAGGACCTCCGCAAGGCCCCCCCGATCGTCTCCAGCGTCACCCCCCACGTCCTGAAGACAAAGGACATCGACCCCATCGACAAGGCGGCCCAAGCCGGGGACGAGGAGGCGATCCTGGTCCCGGACCTGCTGCTCGAGAACCGCGTGGCCGAGGAGGAATCCGGCTACGGCGCCGTCAAGCCCCGCAAGCGGCGGGTCTCCCGAAGGAACCGGGACTTCTTCTTGATCCTCGTGCCGGTCGACGCGGCGATCATCGCGTTCATGATCAAGTATTTTACGGTGGTCATCTTCGCCTTCGGCCTGGGTGCCCTCGCGCTCATCACGTCGATGATGACGTGGATCATGTTCATGGTGATGGATGACTACTGAACCCGCCGCCACCGGCCCACGGTGCCGGGGCTGCGGCGCCGCAGGCGCCCGCCTGCGCGGCACGAAGCACAGCGCCTTCCTCGGCCGCGACTTCGAGTACTGGGACTGCGCGGCGTGCGGCATGATGTTCGTCGAGCCCTTCGCGGGGTACCAGGTCTACGACGATGCCTACTACCAGGGGCGCGGAGCGGACCCCTACGTCGACTACGAGACCGAGTACCGCGATTACCGCTCCACCGACCGGATCGAGGAGCTGCGCGACCTCTGGAGGGTGGCCTCGGGGTTCGTCGGGCGCTCGCTCGAGCCGGGCCCCGTCGAGTGGCTCGACTTTGGGTGCGGGGCAGGGGGACTCCTGCAGTTCCTCTCGGCGCAGCGGGAGATCCGCTCCGGCGACAGGTCGTGGCCGCTGCGCCTGAGTGGGCACGACATCGGCACCTACGCCGACCGCCTTCGGCGCGACGGCTTCGAGATCCTTTCGCTCGACGCCCTGCATTCCCAGCCCGATGGGCGGTACGACGTCATCAGCCTGATCGAGGTGATCGAGCACATCGAGTACCCTGACGAGGTGTTTCGCCTGGTCGCTCGGCTGCTCAAGCCCGGCGGCCTCCTGCTCCTGACAACCGGCAACGTCGCGAGCCCGGCCTTCCGCGTCCAGGGCCTGGGATACGGCTACTGCATGCCCGAGGTCCACGTGAGCTATTTCACCCCGCGCGCCCTCGGCGTCGCCTACGCCCGACACGGGCTTGTCCCGGTCTGCTTCCGCTACGACGGCACCGTGCGCTTCAAGGTGATCAAGACGCTGCGCACCCCCGGCCGCCAGCGCCTCGCGCGCCTGGCGCTGCGGTTCCCGCCCGTCGTCTGGATGATCGACTTCCTGTTCGGCACCTCGCGCATGCCCTGCGCGACGAAGCCGCGCGCGGCCCGCGTCGCGCGAACGTAACCGGGTCCCGGACGACCCTCTGAAATCCGACTGGAATCAGGGCGACGGCGTGCAATAGTGGAGGGATGCAGGCTCGTTTTCTCCTGGCCCGATTCCTCGTGTGCGCCGCCCTCGCTGCCGGGGCTCTTTGCCGGGGAGCCGACGCGCCCACGGCGCCGATCGACGCCATCGCGGCCCGGCTGCCCGCCCCGGTGGCCGACGCCGCCCGCCGCTGGCTCAAGTCCGACGCGAAGTCGCTCAAGGCCGCGCTCGCCTTGTCCCCCGAGTCCCTCGAGCAGCAGGTCATGGTCGACCTTTCTAGCGAGCCCCGTGCCGCGGCCTTCGTGCTCGATCGCATGGGCGCCGAGCCCGCGGAAACGGTCCGCCTTATCCTCAAGACGATGGCCTCGGACGACTTCTGGGTGGACCAGCCCGGCGTGTCGCCGCGCCTGGACGCGCTCGCCCGCTCGACGACGGACAACGACCTGATGCTCGCCTACCTGGACGCCGAGCGGCGGCTGGACGACAAGCGCCTCCACGCGGTGCTCACCGGGCGGATCGCGCAGGCCCGCAAGGCCGGCGAGACCAAGGCCCTCGGCGCGCTGGCCGAGGCCGACGAGCGGTGGACGATGCTCGAGCGGGGCGCCGCCTTGCCCGGCTACATGCGGCGGGTGCCCGCCGTCTTTTCCCTGAAGCCCTCCGACCAGCCGATCTATGTCGTCGGGGTGGGCGACTTCGGGACGGGCACCCAGGGTCAGCGGGACGTCGCCGCCGCCATGGTGCGCATGGGCAAGGCCGAACCCTTCGACTTCGGCATCACCTTCGGCGACAATTTCTACCAGACGGGCATGGCGAGCACCGACGACCCGCGCTGGCGCGACTGGTGGGAGGCGCTTTACTCGCCGCTCGGCGTCACCTTCTACCCCTCCCTCGGCAACCACGAATGGTACTCCGACGACGGAGCGGTGGCGGAACTCGCCTACCGCAGCCCCACCTGGCGCTTCCCCGCGCCGTACTACACCTACACGGCGGGCCCCGTGCAGTTCTTCGTCGTGGACACCACCGTGATCTCCGAGGCGCAGGTGCTCTGGCTCGACGGTGCGATCGCGGCGAGCACGAGCCGCTGGAAGGTGGTCTACGGCCACCATCCCATCTTCGCCCCGGAGAAGGACGGAAAGTCGGGCCGCTACCTGGCCTACACGCAGGCCCGCCTCTGGCCGGTCATCCGCGGACGGGTCGACGCCTACCTCTACGGCCACCAGCACGCGATGGCTCACATGGAGCCGAAGGAGGGCGTCCACTTCTTCATGAGCGGCGGGGGAGGGGCCCCCCTCGGCAAGGTGGCCAAGAACGCGCCCGGCGCCCGCTTTGCCGAGTCCGCGTTCGGTTTCCTCACGCTCAGGGCCACGGCCTCCGCGCTGACGATCACCCTCTACGACACCGACGGGAAGCCCTCCGACTCCGAGGTGGTGTCCAAGTGACCCCGGCCCCTTAGTGGGGGCCCTCGGGGCTCGTGCCGTCGAGCACGACCTTCCACTGTCCCAACGTGCGCCTCCACACGATCACGTAGTAGCCCGTGCGGACCCAGGGCCTGATCCTCGGCTTCGGGTTGGGAACGGTGAGCGTGTAGCGACCCCACGTGTAGCCGAGGTCGCCCGAGTCGCTCACGTCGGCGAAGGAGGGCTCCCACGTGAGCGAGACCGTGTCGGGAAGCTCCATGAAGACGTTTCGGACACCCTCGGCCCCCAGACTGGCGTTGCCCAGAAGCTTCGCGTCGCGGGCGATCACCGAGAGGAACGCGGCCTTGGGTCCCCCCTTCACCGAGAGCGCGTTGAAGGCCTTGTCGGCCGCGACGAGCTCGTTTTTCCACCGCTCCTTCGGCGAACTCCAGCATCCGGCCAGGAGCGCTACGCCGACGCAGGCAGCGAGGATTCTCATATTCACGGGGGGCAGCGAGGGTCTGAGGGTGAACGCCGCGTGCTTGTTTCG
Organism: uncultured Opitutaceae bacterium; assembly: GCA_903919205.1. Taxonomy (GTDB): domain Bacteria; phylum Verrucomicrobiota; class Verrucomicrobiia; order Opitutales; family Opitutaceae; genus Palsa-1447. Next base: position 49,620 of record CAIXHE010000149.1, read on the forward strand.
CAAATACTAAGTACCCGGTGACTCGCGCTCGGTGCCGAAAGGAGCCTGTGAAATAGGGCAAATGATATGTATCATAAGCTATTATTCAATAATGGGATATATAATAATACAAATGAGTGGCGAAAAGAATTGATCGCCGACCGGGCCCCGAAGCGGATTCAGGATCTGAGCTCCGCCGCTGAGGGAGCTGTTGAATCCACGACGTCAGGATCAAACTCATATGAGCGCTCTCGAGAAAAAGACGCCGGTAAAGGCCGCAGCCTGAGCAGGGCGGCTTGGACCTGGCCAAGTCCGAAGAGGCACATCGCGATTGCCAGGCCGGCCTCGGGGTCTTCCTCCCCCGGGCCGAGCGCGCGGTGCAGCATCGGCGGGGCCGCTGCGAAGGCGCCCCCTCGGGCGGGGCCGGGGGCCCTCGTGCGAAGGGCGCGGGCCCTACACAGGGAGGCTGTGGGGCGCGGGTACGTGGGCTTCAAGGGGGAGGGGACGGGCAATCGCAGGGCCTTCGGCGGTGAAGGCTAGCCGGAGCCGGAGCGCCAGTCCCGTCGTCCCCGGCCGGGGCGTGCGCGCTTGCCCTCCGCCGGGGCCCGCGCTTCTCTCGGGAGCATGAAGTCGACCCGCTCGCTCGGTCTTGCCCTGCTTGCCGTTTGCCTCGCGGCTCCCGCGAAACCCGAGACCGCCGGACTCATGGGGTACAAGGAGGCCTCCGCGGCCGAGGAGCTCGCCCGGGAGCGCGCCTTTGACGCCGCGGTCGACCCGGCGGACCTGCGGTCGTGGCTCGAGCAGCTCTCCTCGGAGCCGAACCAGGTCGGGTCCCCCCACGACAAGGCGAACGCCGAGTTCATGCAGGCGAAGTTCAGGGAGTGGGGCTGGGACGCCCGGATCGAGACGTTCTCGGTGCTCTACCCGACGCCTAGGACCGTATCGCTCGAGCTGGTCGCCCCGACGTCCTACAAGGCCCAGCTGTTCGAGCCCCCGGTCGACGGCGACCGCACGTCGGGGGAAAAGGGAGGGCTGCCGCCCTACAACATCTACTGCGCGGACGGTGACGTGACGGCCGACCTGGTGTACCTGAACTACGGCATGCCCGAGGACTATCTGGAACTCGAGCGCCACGGCATCGACGTGAAGGGAAAGATCGTGATCGCCCGCTACGGCCACGGTTGGCGCGGGCTCAAGGGCAAGCTCGCCCAGGAGCACGGCGCCCTCGGCTGCATCATCTACTCCGATCCCCACGAGGACGGCTACGGTGCGGGCGATGTCTATCCCAAGGGCGGCTACCGGCCCGAGGCCGGCGTGCAGCGCGGCTCGGTGGCCGACATCACCCTCTACAACGGCGACCCGTTGACGCCGGGTGTCGGCTCGACGCCGGACGCCAAGCGCCTGGACATCAAGGACGCCCAGACCCTCCTGAAGATCCCGGTCCTGCCGATCTCCTATGGCGACGCGAAGCCGCTCCTCTCCGCCCTTGGCGGACCCGTCGCCCCCTCCGGGTGGCGGGGCTCGCTGCCCTTCACGTATCACCTCGGGCCGGGGCCCGCGAAGGTCCACCTGACCGTGCTCTCCGACTGGGGCCAGAAGCCCGTCTACGACGTGATCGCGGTGCTGAAGGGATCGCAATACCCAGACCAGTGGATCCTGCGGGGCAACCACCACGACGGGTGGGTGTTTGGCGCCTGGGACCCGCTCGCCGGCAATGTCGCCCTGATGGCCGAGGTGAAGGCGATCGGCGCGGTCGCGAAGTCGGGCTGGCGGCCCAAGCGCACGCTCGTCTACGCGAGCTGGGACGGCGAGGAGGCCGGCCTCCTCGGCTCGACCGAGTGGGCCGAGACCCACGCCGCCGAGCTCCAGAAAAAGGCGGTCCTCTACGTGAACTCCGACACCAACGCCCGCGGGCTGTTGTTTGCCGACGGCAGCCAGGCCTTCCAGCACTTCACGAGCGAGGTCGCCGGCTCCGTCCTCGACCCCGAGACCGGCGCCAGCGTGCTTGACCGCAAGCGCGCCCATGCGAAGGTGTCGGCCTTCGAGAAGCCGCCCTCCGACGGCGAGGCCAGGCTCGAGCTCAAGGCCGCCGAGGAACGCTCGGACCTGCCGCTCGGGGCCATGGGCTCGGGCTCGGACTACTCGACCTTCATCCAGCACCTGGGGATCTCAGCCCTGAACATCGGCTACGGCGGCGAGGACGAGGACAGCGGCATCTACCACTCCACCTACGACTCGTTCGACCACTTCATCCGCTTCGGCGACCCCAAGATGGCGTACGGCGTCGCCCTGGCCGAGACCTGCGGCAGGCTCACGCTGCGCGCCGCCGATGCCGACGTGCTGCCCATGCGCTTTGCCGACCTGGCCGACGCGGCCGGGCGCTACGTGAAGGAGGTCGAGAAGCTCCTCGCGTCCGAGCGCGAACGGGCCGCCAAGCTGAGCGCGCTCCTCGGCGACGGCTCGTTCAAGCTGACGGCGGACCCGACGGAGACCTACCTGCCGCCGCGCGCCCCGGGCGAAGTCCCCAGCCTGGATTTCTCCCCGCTCGAGGCCGCCTCGGGGCGCCTCGGGCGAAGCGCCAGGGCCTACGACGAGGCCTTCGAGCGCGCCGCCGGCCTCGGCTTCCGCCTCGGCGAGGCGCAGCTCGCCGAGGTGAACGGCCTCCTGCAGGGCGTCGAGCAGACGCTGCTCAGCGCGAAGGGCCTGCCCGGGCGCCCGTGGTACCAGCACATGCTCTACGCCCCGGGCCTTTACACCGGCTACGGCGCCAAGACGCTCCCCGCCGTGCGCGAGGCGATCGAGGAGCACCACTGGTCCGACGCCCGGGAATTCATCCCGGTGGTGGCCGGCGTCCTCGAGGCCGCCGCCGCCCGGCTCGACCTGGCCACCCAGGCGCTCGCCCCGAGGCTTGGCAAGCAGCCTGCTAGCGCCCGGGGGTCCGCCCCCACTCCCACCCCCCCGCCCGACAGCTGACTCCCATGATGCACCTCCGCCCCGTTCTCGCCGTCGCCCTCGCCCTCAGCGCAGCCTGCCTTGCCAAGGCGGACCCGATCCCGGTGAAGGTGGCCGTCGTGGTCACGTTCGAGGACGGCGCCGACCGCGGGGACCGCCCCGGCGAGTTCCAGTACTGGGTCGAGCGGGAGAACTGGACCCAGTCGATCCGGGTCCCGGGCCTGGACCACCCCGTCCTTACGGACGGCAAGGGCACGATCGGGGTCGTGAGCGGCACCACGGTGCGCGCGTCGAACCAGATCATGGCGCTGGTCCTCTCGGGGCAGTTCGACTTCTCGCACACATATTGGCTCGTGAACGGCATCGCGGGCGTCGACCCGCACGCGGCCTCCATCGGCAGCGCCGCCTGGTCCCATTACGTGGTGGACGGCGACATCGCCTACGAGATCGACGCGCGGGAGTCGCCGGCCTCATGGCCCTACGCGATCATCCCGGTCGGCTCCAAGCTCCCGAACCAGAAGGCGGTGAACGAGGGGTGGGAGCCCCGCACCATGGCCTTTGAGCTCAACCGGGGCCTGGTCGACTGGGCCTTCGCCCTCACCAAGGACACCCAGATCCCGGACACCCCGGCGATGGCGGCCTACCGGGCGACCTATGCGGGCTTCCCGAACGCACAGAAGCCCCCCTTTGTCCTCTGCGGCGAGAGCTTCGGCTCCTGCCGGTACTGGCACGGCGCCTCCCTCACTCACTGGGCCTCCGACTGGACGCGCCTGTGGACCGACGGCAAGGGCGTGTTCGCGATGTCGGACATGGAGGACCAGGGCCTCGCGGAGGCCTTCACGCGCCTCTCCGGGATGGGCCGGCTCGACTTCCAGCGGGTCCTGTTCCTGCGCACCGGCAGCAACTACTGCATGCAGGCGCCCGCCCAGGACGTGAACAAGAGCCTCCACGCCGAGTACGCGGGCTACCTGCCGTCACTCGAGGCCGCCTACCGCGTGGGCAGCCGGGTGACCCACGAGCTTGCGGCGCACTGGGAGACCTACCGCGCCTCCGTGCCTGCGCCGGCGGGACCCTCTGGATGATCGACGGCGCTCCGGGGGACGACGAGACCGGGCCGGCGACCCGCAAGAAGCCCACCTTTGCGGTGGGGGAGGGCCTGCGGGGCTACCTCAAGTCCTACAAGCGCGAGCGCGAACTCCCGGTGTCCTACGAGCGCCTCCGGGGCTTCAGCGAGGTCATCCCGCTCACCGACGCCGCGGGCAAGCCGACCCTCTGGGACACGGTGATCTACGATGCGGGCGAGATGCGCGCGCTCAACGAGGCATTGAAGCAGGTGTACGCGCTCCTCAAGGTCGACGGTGACATGTCGGTCGTGCAGCACCTCTACGCCGACCGGGTGGACTTCTGCACCTTTGGCAACTCGACGCCCTTCCGGATCCGCATCGTCAACGCCTACAACGACAACCAGGACTACTTCTACGTGAAGAAGGCGGATGCCTCCCGCGTCTACGGCCTGGAGCTTGAGCACCTGCTCTCGCCGAACCGGCTCAACTTCATCACCCACGGAAGCACGCTCGTCGAGGAGCACATCCCGGGCATCCCGGGCGACATCTTCATCCGGGACTGGCTGAGCCGCGGGGACCTGAGCCGCGTGCGGGTGGCCAAGGAGCTGGTCAAGTTCAACGAGCGCTGCTTCGTGCGCCTGCTCGGCGACATGCGCTCGTACAACTTCGTCTTCGTCGTGACGCCCGACTTCGAGGATTCCCAGCTTCGCATCCGCGCCATGGACTTCGACCAGCAGAGCTACAACGGGCGGAAGAATTTCTACCGGATGCAGTTCTTCAAGGAGAACACCTCGCTCGCCCTGTTCTGCTCAAAGCACCTGCGCCTGGAGACCGCAAACCAGTACCAGCGCGAGGAGCAGACCCTCATGCTCCAGCGCGCCGAACTTGCAGCCACGCGCCTGGGCCTTCTTCTTTCTGAGATGGAACGCGACACCATATCGACCCCGGAGCGGGTGCAGTCCCTGCGCGAGGCGCTGGCCGAGCATTATGGCCGCCGCGAGTACCTGCGCTGCGAATCGATGGGCGCCCTGGTCCGCGAGAACCTGGAGTCGATTCGCCGCCACGTCGGCCGCCCGGCCATGTCGGGCCTCGTCCCCCAGACGTCATGAGGCTGGATTCCCGCCGCGCCGCCGCGCTCCTCCTCGCGCTCCTCGCCTTGAGCCCCGGTTGCGAGAGCCGACCCGAGCGCCACCCCAAGTCCGTGCAGACGCTCGTTCTCTCGCCGTCCCTGCCGCCCACCACGCTCGAGATCTCGCCGATCTCGGCGGTGGAGGTGGTGCTTCCGGGGCCCGACGCGGGCACCGGGCTCGTCTGGGAGATCGTCTCCAACAACAACCGCGTGCTCGAGCAGATGGCGCCGCTCTCGACGTCCGAGGGCCCCGGGGGCACCCGCCAGACCCGGGCCAGCTTCTACGCGCTCAAGGTGGGGCGGAGCACGCTGCGCTTCTTCCTGCTGCGCCCCTCAAGCACCGAGCAGGTGCCCGCGGCCCGCTGCGAGGTGACGGTTCGCGTGAAGGACTAGGGCCCGTCCCGGCTCAGTTAAGGGCGAAGTCGCCCACCGCGGCCTCGAGCTCCTCGTCCACCGCCTCCTCCTCGGGGGGGAGCTCCTCGAGGGGCGCGAAGCGCTCCGAGGAGAACCCGAGCTCCTGCTTGCCGACATGGAACGGGTCCGGCGGGTTGGTGAGCTCGTTCAGAAGCAGGCCGACGGTCGCGGAGTCGCCGCCCTTCACGATCTTCTCCCGGCCGAGGAACACCTCGCGGATGGTGTACGTGACCCCCTTCACCGGGAGCTGCGTGTAGACCGCCTTCACGAACCCGTTGAAGGTGTCGTTGATGCAGACGACCTTCTGGCCCTTGATCATGGGATCCTCCCCTCGTCGAAGTCGATCAGGTCGGGCACGCTCCGGATCTCGCCCGCCCGGTCCGCGCATCCCATCGCCGTCAGGGCCTGCAGTAGGAACTCCGCCCCCGCCGGGGTCATGCCCTTCTGCGCGAGCTCTCGGTTCCAGGCGGGGGCCCTCACGTCCGCGGGCAGGAGACCCCTGAGCCCCCGCTCGATCTCCTCGTCGCTGCCGGCCTCGCGCACCACCTGCTCGACCGCCGCGGGGTCGATCCCGAGGTGCATGCACAGGAAGCGGTCGAGCCCCCGCTTGAAGTTCTTCGCGTAGCTCGGGGGCAGCTCCCCGTTCGCCTTCACGTACTTGCACTTGGCGATGAACCTCGGCAGGTACAGGAGCCCCGTCCCGCCGTGCGCCTCGTAGGGCGAGGGCAGGCAGGTGAGGACCGCTCCGGTCGATCCGGGGATGGGCTTTGACGGCATCGTCTCCCCACAGTTATGCCTAAACGACGCATGGACAAGCGCGCCCTTACCGAGTCGGTCATCTCGCAGCTGGAGGCGGAGCTCGCCCTGCAGACGGAGGCCGCGCTCGGGTCCCGCGAGGAGGCGACGAACGAGGAGAGCCGCGCCGAGGACAAGTACGACATGCGCAGCCAGAGCGCGGCCTACCTGGCCGCCGGCCAGGCCCGCCTGGCGACCGAGATCGCCGAGGCGATCAAGGCCTGGCGGGCGATGCCGCTGCGCGCCTTCACCGCCGCCGACGAGATCGCCTCGGGGGCCCTGGTCACCCTGGAAGGCCCCGGGCGCACGGCCACCTACCTCCTGGGACCCCAGTCCGGGGGCATGGAGGCGAGGGACGGCGCGGAGAGCGCCACCGTCGTCACGGGGGCGTCTCCGCTGGGCCGGCAGCTCCTCGGCCGCCGACTGGGGGACATGGTCAAGATCGCGGACCGCACGGGCCCGGTCGTCCACCGCGTGGTGGCCGTCGCCTGAAGGCCGGACCGCTCAGGCGAGGACGGGCATCTTCGCCGCGTCGAACGCATAGACCTGCTTGGGGCTCTCCGGGGTCGGGGGGTGGGGGACCACCTTCCAGAACTTGCCGACCGCGGTCTCCCAGGAGGCCAGCAGGGACTGGGCGTGGGGGCTTCCCGTGACGCGCGCGTGCACCGCCACCAGCTGCCGGAGCGAGGCTATCTCCTCCTCGTTGTTCAGCCGCTCGATCGAGATCATCTGCGGGTTGATGCGCTGCGCCAGCAGGTTCGCCTCGTCCAGGATGAAGGCGAGTCCGCCGCTCATGCCGGCGCCGAAGTTGGTGCCGACCTGCCCCAGCACCACCACGACGCCCCGGGTCATGTACTCGCAGCCGTGGTCGCCCAGGCCCTCGACCACCGTGGTCGCGCCCGAGTTGCGCACCGCAAAGCGCTCGCCCGCGCAGCCCGCCGCGAAGAGCGAGCCCCCGGTCGCGCCGTACAGGCAGGTGTTGCCGATGATGGTGTTCTCGCACCACTTGAACTTCTCGGTCGCCTTCGGGCGGATGATGATCTCGCCGCCCGCCATGCCCTTGCCGACGTAGTCGTTGGACTCACCGTTGAGGAGCAGGCGGATGCCGCCGACCAGGAAAGCCCCGAACGACTGGCCGGCGCTCCCGGTGAAGGTGAGGTCGATCGTGCCCGGGGGCAGCGCGTGGTTGCCGCGCTGGTAGGCGATCTGCCCGGAGAGGTGCGTGCCCACGTCGCGGTTGATGTTCGTGACCTTGTAGCGGGCGACCAGGCGCGCGCTCTTGCCGAGGATCACGTCGCGCGCCTCCTGCAGGAGCGCCTCGTCGAGCGAGCCCTCCGCGCCAAAGCGCTCGTTGCGCTCGCGCGTGTGGTAGCGGTCGTGCTCGCCGCTCGGGTCCGGGTTGTGCAGCAACCCGGCCAGGTTGATCATCCGCGTCTTCGGGTTCGCGGGGTCGTCGATCTGCTCCAGCAGCTCGGTGCGGCCCACGATCTCGTTGAGCGTGCGGGCCCCGAGCTTGGAGAGGTAGCCGCGCACGTCCTCGGCCACCGCGTTGAAGAAATTGATCACGTTCTCGGGCTTGCCGCGGAACTTGGCCCGAAGGTCCTCGCGCTGGGTCGCGACCCCCACCGGGCACGTGTTTAGATGGCACACCCGGAACATGGCGCAGCCCGCCGCGATCAGCGACGCCGTGCCGAAGTTGAACTCCTCGGCGCCGAGGATGGCGGCGATCACGATGTCGCGCCCGGTCTTCATCCCGCCGTCGGTCCTGAGCACCACGCGGTTGCGCAGGCCGTTCATCATCAGCACCTGGTGGGCCTCGGCGATGCCGATCTCCCAGGCCGAGCCCGCGTTCTTGATGGAGGCCAGAGGGGACGCCCCGGTGCCCCCCTCGTGCCCCGAGATGAGGATCACGTCGGCGTAGGCCTTCGCCACGCCGGCCGCCACGGTCCCGACGCCCGAGCTCGACACCAGCTTCACGCAGACCTTCGCCCGCGGGTTGACCTCCTTCAGGTCGAAGATCAGCTGCGCCAGGTCCTCGATCGAGTAGATGTCGTGGTGCGGGGGGGGCGAGATCAGCGTGACGCCCGGCACGCTGAAGCGCAGGCGCGCGATCAGCGGCGACACCTTGTGGCCGGGGAGCTGGCCGCCCTCGCCGGGCTTGGCGCCCTGCGCCATCTTGATCTCAATCTCCTTGGCGTTCGCCAGGTATTCCGCCGTGACGCCGAAGCGCCCCGAGGCCACCTGCTTGATGGCGCTGTTGGCCGAGTCGCCGTTCTCGCGGATGGAGAAGCGCGTGGGGTCCTCGCCGCCCTCGCCCGAGTTGGACTTTCCGCCGATGCGGTTCATGGCGATCGCGAGCGCCTCGTGCGCCTCGGGCGAGATCGCGCCGAGGGACATGCCGGCCGTCGTGAAGCGCTTGCGGATGTCCTCGCACGGCTCCACCTCCTCGAGAGGCACGGGCACGCGCTGCCCGTAGCGTATGCGCAGCAGGTCCTTGATCGCCAGGGGCTGGTGCTCGTCGGCGACCGACTTCCATCCCGCGAACTCCTCGGCGCCGGCGTTCTTCGTGAAGCGGTTCATCGCGGAGATGATCTTCGGGTTCCAGCCGTGGAACTCGCCGTCGCCCTTCTTGTTGATGCGGTAGAAGCCCTCGTTGGGAAGCTCCTGAACGCCGACCGGCCGCCCGGCGTTGTCGGGGTCCGCCGGGTCGAGCGCGGGGAACGCGCGCTCGTGCCGCCGCAGGGACTCCTCGGCGATCTGGCGGTAGTCGATGCCGCCGATCGGCGAGGGCGTGCCGTAGAAGCACTCCTCAACCACCTTGTAGCTTATGCCGAGCGCCTCGAAGATCTGGGCGCCGCGGTAGCTCAGCAGGGTGCTGATGCCCATCTTGGCCATGATCTTGAGCAGTCCCGCCTCGATCGTGCTGCGGTAGTTGGCCCGCGCCTTGTCGGGGGTGATCGGCTTCGAGGTCTTCCCTGCGATCGCCAGGCTGGAGACGATCTCGAGCGCCAGCCACGGGTTGACGGCGTTCACGCCGAAGCCGAGCAGGCAGGCGATGTGGTGCACGTCGCGGGCCTCGCCGGTCTCGGCGACCAGGTCGCAGCGCAGCCTCAGGCCCGCGCGCACGAGCTGCTGGTTCGCGGCGCCCACGGCGAGCAGCATGGGCACGGCCACCCGCTCGCGGTTCACCCCGCGGTCTGAGAGGATGATCACCTTGGCGTTGCCGGTCTCCACCGCCTCCTGCACCCGCTGGGAGATTTCCTTCAGGCTCCGCTCGAGCGCGTCGGGCCCCCCGGACGCGTCCATCAGCACGCTGACCCGGGTCACGCGGTTCTTCAGGAACGGGACGTCGAAGAGGGCCGCGACCTCGGCCGTTCCGAGGACGGGCGACTCGAGCTCCACAAACCCGCTCGTCTTCGGCAGCTCCTCGAAGAGCCCCAGGCGGCCGCCCAGGTACATGCCGAGCGACATCACCGACTTCTCGCGGATCGAGTCGATCGGTGGGTTGGTGACCTGCGCGAAGAGCTGCTTGAAGTACTGGTAGAGCAGGCGCGGGCGGCGGGATAGGACCGCCAGCGGCGTGTCGTCGCCCATCGAGCCCGTGGGCTCAGCGCCCTCGGCGAGCGGTGTCAGGATAAGCTCGAGCTCCTCGCTGTCGTAGCCGAACGCGAGCTGGGAGGTGAGCGAGGGCTCCGGGGCCGTCTCGGCCTTGACCGCTTCGGAGGCGAATGCGTGGAGGTTGAGCAGATGCTCCTCGCACCATGTGCGGTAGAGGGGCTTGGTGGTCAGCGAGTCGCGGATGTCCTGGTCGCGGAGGATGCACTTCCTCTCAAGGTCCACCGCGATCATGCGGCCGGGTCCCAGGCGCCCGCTCTGGACGACGGTACCGGGAAAATCGAAGACGAGGCCGGCCTCGCTGGCCAGCATCACGTAGCCGTCGTCGAAGATCTTGTAGCGCGCGGGCCGCAGGCCGTTGCGGTCGAGCGCCGCCCCCACGACCTTGCCGTCGGTGAACACGATGGCGGCCGGGCCGTCCCAGGGCTCGATCATGCACGCGTGGTACTTGAAGAAGGCCCGGGCCTCCGGCGTCAGGCTCTTGTCCTTCTCCCATGCCATCGGCATCATCATCATGCACGAGTGGATCGCCTCGCGCCCCCCGAGCGTCAGGAGCTGCAGGGCGTTATCGAACGACGCGGAGTCGCTCATGTTCGGCTGCACGAGGGGGCGCAGGTCGGTGAAGCGGTCCCCCCACACCCCGTGGGCGGTGCTGCGCTCACGGGCGCGCATCAGGTTGCGGTTGCCGCGGATCGTGTTGATCTCGCCGTTGTGGGCGGCCATGCGGAACGGGTGGGCCAGGTGCCACGTCGGGAACGTGTTGGTCGAGTAGCGCTGGTGGAAGATGACGAAGGAGCTCGTGAACTTGGGGGACTTCAGGTCCCGGAAGAACTTCGGGACCTGCGGGGCGTTCAGGAGGCCCTTGTAGACCACGGTCCTGCTCGAGAACGAGCAGATGTAGAACCCGTCGACGCCCGCCTCGAACGACTTGCGCTCCGCGGTCTTCTGCACAAGGAAGAGCTTGCGCTCGAACTCGTCGTCCGTCGCCTCGTCCTTGCGGGCGACGAGCGCCTGGAGGATGAAGGGCTTGGTCTCGAGGGCCTTGCGCCCGAGGCAGGTGTCGTCGGTGGGGACCTCCCGCCAACACAGGAAGGCGAGGCCCTCGGCCTTCACCGCCTGCTCGACGATCTTCTTGCAGTGCGAGGTCGCGTAGTCGTCGCGCGGCATGAAGATCATGCCGACCCCCAGGTCGGCGTCGCGGAACAGCTTCTTCTTCTTCTTCTCGAGGAACTCCCGCAGCAGCTCGGTCGGGACCTGCGTCAGGAGGCCCGCGCCGTCGCCCGTGACGGCGTCCGCGTCGATTGCGCCGCGGTGGGCGAGCGACTTGAGCGCGGCCACCGCCCGCTCGACGACGTCGTGCGAGCGCTCGTTGGAGACCTTCGCGATGAACCCCACGCCGCAGGCGTCGTGTTCCTGGCCGGAATTGTAGAGGGGTGAGGGGATGATGCGGGTCATGCTGGAAGGGTCGGTCGCTGGTGAATGTGCAAAAAAAGGGCCGTTCTCGTGTCTCGAGAGCGGCCCGGATCGGTCAGGAAGTGCGGTTGGCTCTCAGCGTCAGAAAAAGCGGATCGTTTTGGTCGCCATCTTGGCGTGCTCCTCGTCCGAGCAGCCCGCGTTCGTCGGCACGCCCGCGGAGGCGTCGGTCGGCTTCACCAGCTCGTTGCTGAGGAGATAGTTCTCAACCTCTTCACCTGAGACGTCCGCGAGCATCACGCCGTCGATCTCGACGCAGGGTGAGAGGGGCTGTCCGGACTTGCGCACCATCTCCGCGTAGTTGGCGCGGTTGTTGATGATGTCGATGTCCTCGAATTCGAGCCCGTGCTTGCGGAGGATGCCGCGCACCCCGTTGGACCACCCGCAGGAAGGCTTTAGATAGGCTTTGATTGTCATGCTCGAAAGGTAGGCTTGGGCGGAATGAGCCGCAAGGTATACGCTGCAATTTACCGTGGGCAAGCACGCACTTGGTGATTTTTGATCCGTCTTTTACCTGCGGAACCCCCCCGGGGCGCTTGCCGCGGGCCGGTTCGGCCGCTTGGGTGCGGCCATGTACAAGGTCGTCCTCCTCCTCTTCGGCTCCAACGTGTTCATGACGGTGGCCTGGTACGGCCACCTCAAGATGAAGTGGCTCGATGGGAAACCCCTGCTCCTGGCAGTCCTGGTCTCCTGGGGCATCGCCTTCTTCGAGTATTGCCTGCAGGTGCCCGCCAACCGCCTGGGCTACCTGACCGAGCACCTGAGCGGCTACCAGCTGAAGGTGCTCCAGGAGGCCATCACGCTGACGGTCTTCATCGTGTTCGCGTGGGTCGTGCTCCGGGAGCGCCTGACCTGGAACTACGCGGTCAGCTTCGTCCTGATGATACTCGCCGTCTACTTCGCGGTTGCCGTGAAGCCCACCGCCTAGGGTTGCGCCCGGGCCCTAGCGGCCGATCACGAGCACCTCGAACGACCCGGCCTCACCCTTCCTGCGCGGGTGCGGCTGGTCCGCGGTGGGGGCCGGCGCGGGCAGGAACTTGCCCGTCGAGACGAAGACCCTCCCGGTCTTCTCGTCGATCGTCATCGTTCGCGCCCCGTACGCGGTCGGGACGGTCTGGACCAAGCTGTAGCGGTCCGGCGCGTCCTCGTGCAGGACCGAGAGCGTGCCCTCGACGCTCGATGTGAAGATGAGCCCCCTCGCCGCGTCGAAGCCGTCGCCGTCCGGGTCCTCCCCGATCGCTGGCGTCGCCACGAGCTTGCCGCTCGTGCTGTCTACGACGGCGAGCATGCCGTTCCCACCGGACGAAAAAAGGCGGCCATGGGCGGTGTCGATCGCGAGGCCCGTGCCGCCCTCGACCGGAGCGAGGGGCCACGTGGCCACCGCCTTGAGCGTATGGGTGTCGACGACCTGGATCTCGCTCTTGTCCTCGGTGTTCACGAAGAGCCGGCCCTTGCCGTCGAAGACCAGGCCCTCGAGCTTCCCCTCGATCGGGACAGTCGCGACCAGCTCGCCCTTGGACGGGTCGATGACCGAGATGCCGCCCGACGTTCCGTTGGCCACATACACGCGCTGCGTCTCGGGATCGTACTCGATCGCGTCCGGCTTAACCCCCAGGCCGGCGATCACCTTGACCACCTGCAGGGTCCCCGTGTCGAACTCGACCACGGTGCGGTCCCCTCCGCAGGTGATGAAGCCGCGCCCGAGTGCGGGCACGATCGCGATCCCGTGCACGCCCTTCGTCGGGGCGATGCTGCCGACCCGCTTGCCGGTGTCGAGTTCGAGCACGTCGACCTGGGTGCCGTGCGACACGTAGAGGCGACGGGACGCCGAGTCGGCCCGGAGGTAATCGTAGCGCACCTCGCCGCCGACGGGGTAGTGCGCAAGCACGCGGAGGTCCGCGTCCGCTGCCGCGCAGGTGGAGGCGGACACGACAACGGAAGCGAGCAGGGCCAGGGATTTCATGGTCCCAGAGTAGCCCGCCGGGCCCTCCCTGCAAGCCGGCCGGATCCGGAACGAAATCTCGACGGTGGCCCCGGGCCCGTGGTAGGGATCCGGTGCGATGTCGAAAAAATCGAGCCCCACGCATTTTAACGTCCCGCGCATTCCCTTCGAGGGGCCCCGCTCCCCGAACCCGCTTGCATTCCGCCACTACGACCCCGCCGAGGTGATCGACGGCAGGACGCTGAAGGAGCACATGCGCTTCTCGATCGCCTACTGGCACTCCTTCCGGGGGGTCGGCGGCGACCCCTTCGGCCCGGGCACGATCCGCAGGCCCTGGGAGGCGGGCAAGGACGCGATCTCGGTCGCCAAGCGCCGCATGGACGCGGCCTTCGAGTTCTTCGTGAAGATCGAGGCGCCCTTCTGGTGCTTCCACGACCGCGACATCGCCCCGGAGGGGGCCACGCTGGCGGAGTCCAACCGCAACCTGGACGCGGTGGTGGCGCACGCGAAGCAACTGCAGAAGGCGACGGGCGTGCGCCTGCTCTGGGGCACCGCGAACCTCTTCTCGAACCCCCGCTACATGTGCGGCGCCGCCACGAACCCGGACGCCCATGTCTTCGCCTACGCCGCGGCGCAGGTGAAGAAGGCGATGGAGGTCACCCACGAGCTGGGCGGAGACGGCTACACGTTCTGGGGCGGGCGCGAGGGCTACGAGACGCTCCTGAACACGGACCTGAAGCGCGAGCAGGAGCACCTCGCCCGCTTCCTCCACATGGCCGTCGACCACGCCAAGAGCATCGGCTTCAAGGGCCAGTTCTACATCGAGCCGAAGCCGAAGGAGCCCACCAAGCACCAGTACGACTTTGACGTTGCGAGCGGGATCGCGTTCCTGCGCACGTTCGGCCTGGAGAAACACCTCAAGTTCAACATCGAGACCAACCACGCGACGCTCGCCGGGCACACCTTCCAGCACGAGATCGAGGTGGCGGCCTCACAGGGCCTGCTCGGCTCGATCGACGCCAACGCGGGCGACCTGCTCCTCGGCTGGGACACCGACCAGTTCAACACCGACGTTAAGGAGCTGACGCTCGCGATGCTCTCCATCCTCAAGGCCGGCGGCCTCGGCAAGGGTGGCTTCAACTTCGACGCCAAGCTCCGGCGCCCCTCCATCGACCCAGAGGACCTTTTCTACGCCCACATCGGCGGGATGGACGCCTACGCCCTCGCCTTCAAGACGGCGCGCCGCATCCTCTCCGACGGGCACCTCACGGGCTTCGTCGCGGAGCGCTACGCGAGCTACGACTCGGGGCTCGGCCGCGACATCGAGACGGGCAAGTTGGGCTTCCGCGAGCTTGAGAAGCTGGTGCTGACGAAGCTCGGCGAGCCTGCGCTTCGCAGCGGGCGCCAGGAGTACCTCGAGAACCTCCTCAACCGCTACCTGACCGGGGGCTGAGCGCCGGCATGAGCCTCTACATCGGGGTCGACAGCGGCACGCAGAGCGTCAAGGCCGTCGCGCTGGACCTCGACAGCGGCCGCGTGCTCGCCGAGGCCCGTGCCCCCCACGCCATGGTCCAGGGGCTTCCCCCGGGCCACATGGAGCAGCACCCCGAGGAGTGGGCGTCGGCCATGGACGCGGCGATCTTGGAGGTCGCCTCGCGGATCGACCGCTCTCGGGTGCGCGGCATCGGTGTCTCCGGACAGCAGCACGGCTTCGTGCCCCTCGACGGCGAAGGCCGCGTCATCCGGCCCGCCAAGCTCTGGTGCGACACCAGCACCGCCCAGGAGTGCGCGATCCTGACACGCAGGCTCGGGGGCCAGGCGGCCGTCATCCGCCGCACGGGCCTTCCGTTCCTGCCGGGCTACACGGCGCCCAAGGTGCTCTGGCTCAAGCGGCGCGAGCCGGCGAACTTCAGGCGCCTGCGGCGCATCCTGCTGCCGCACGACTACCTCAACTTCCACCTTACGGGCCACGCCCAGATGGAGTACGGCGACGCCTCGGGCACCGGCTTCCTCGACGTCCGCCGCCGCGCGTGGTCCGCGGCGGCGACCGGGGCCGTCGACGGGAGGGTGGCCGAATGCCTGCCCCCCCTCGTCCCCTCGCACGAGCCGTGTGGGACGCTCCTGTCCGCGGTGGCGGCCCGCTACGGGTTCCCGGCTGGCACGATCGTGAGCGCGGGCGGGGGGGACAACATGATGGGCGCCATCGGCACGGGCAACGTGGCCCCCGGTGCCGTTACCGCGAGCCTCGGCACGAGCGGCACCATCTACGCCTTCTCCCGGAAGCCCGTGATCGACCCGTCCGGAGAGATCGCCGCCTTCTGCTCGTCCACAGGGGGATGGCTGCCGCTCCTCTGCACCATGAACGTCACCGGTGTCACCGAGCAGGTGCGCGCGCTCTTCGGGTGGAGCCTGGCCGAGCTCGAGGCCGCTGCGGCCACCGCGCCCGCGGGATCCGGGGGCCTGGCGCTGCTGCCCTACCTCGACGGGGAGCGCACGCCGAACCTGCCCGACGCCACGGGAGTCTACTTCGGTCTCAACCGGCAGACGCTCGAGCGCGGCCACCTCGCGAGGGCCGCGTTCGAGGGCCCCACGCTCGGCATGAACTACGGCCTCGGGCGCCTGCGGGCGCTCGGCGTCCGGCCCCGGGAGATCCGGCTTACCGGGGGCGGCGCCCGCTCGGCGCTGTGGCGCCAGATCGCCGCGGACGTCTTTGGGGTGCCCGTGGTCTCGATGGCTCAGGACGAGAGCGCGGCGGTCGGCGCGGCGCTCCAGGCCGCGTGGTGCGCCATGGGCCACGCGGGCTCGAGGAAGGCGCTCGCCGAGCTGTGCGCGCGCTGCGTTTCGTTGGACGAGTCGACCCGCTGCACGCCCGAACCCGCCCGCCACGCCGCCTACCGGAAGGCCCAGCGCGTCCACGACCGCTTGACGGCCGACCTGCGGGGCGCCTTCGCAGAGCGCTGAGGCACCCCGGCGATGTGCGTCCGCTACACGCTGCACAAGACGGACGCCGCCCTGGGGGCTATCTCCCGGGCGCTGGGCGAGCCGCTCGAGGTCCCGGATTGGGCACCTCGCTACAACATCACCCTGACCGACTTCGCGCCGGTCGTCGCGAGGTCGGGAGCCGCGGCCGCGGTGCGCCTGATGCGCTGGGGTCTCGTGCCCGAAAACGAGAGGGCGAACCCGCGGCCGAGGCTGCTTGCAAACGCGCGGGCGGAGACCGTGGCGTCGCTTCCCGCCTTCCGTCGCGCCGCCGCGGGGCGCCGCTGCCTCGTTCCCGCCAACGGCTTCTATGAGTGGCTTTCGCGGGGCACCGCGAAGCTGCCCTACCTTTTCACGCTGCGCGGGGAGGAACCGTTCGCGCTCGCGGGTATCTGGGATCCCGCCTCCGACGGGCTTCCCGAGACCTATTGCCTGCTGACCACAGCCCCCAACGAGGTGATGGCCCCGGTCCACGACCGCATGCCCGTCATCCTGACCGCGGAGACGATGCCGCGGTGGATCGGGGACCAGCCGCTCGCCCCGGGGGAGTTGGTTGCCCTCACGCGGCCGATAGATCCCGGGCTCATGGAATCGAGGCCCCTTGGCCGTTACGTGAGCAACAGCCGCAACCAGGGGCCCGCCTGCCTCGACGGGCCCGACGCGCCCCGGGAGGGCGAGTTCAACTTCGGGTAGCGGCGCCCATGGATCCAGCGCCGTACACGCACGGACACGACTTCATGCCCGACCGGGGAGCGGCGGAGCGCAGCACGCGCCGCGTCATTCTGCTCGCGGCCGCGATGATGGTCGCGGAAATCCTCGCCGGCTGGCGCTTCCATTCGATGGCGCTCCTCGCCGACGGCTGGCACATGGGCACCCACGTCGTGGCCTTCATGATCACGGCGGCCGCGTACGCCCTCGCCAGGCGCCACCGGGGCAGCCGGGACTTCTCGTTCGGCACGGGAAAGATCGACGTGCTCGGGGGCTACACGAGCGCGATCCTGCTCGGCCTCGTGGCCGCGTTCATCGCCCTCGAGTCGGCAGCCCGCCTGTTCGAGCCATTGGCTATCCACTACGCCGAGTCGATCGCGGTGGGCCTCGTCGGCCTCTGCGTGAACGTCCTGAGCGCGCTCATGCTCAGGGAAGGCCATGCTCACGGTCACGCCCTCGGGCATGGTCACGGCCATGGGGGTGAGGACCTTAACTTGAAGGCCGCGTACGTGCATGTCCTTGCCGACGCCGTCACCTCCGTGCTCGCGATCAGCGCGCTGCTCGCGGGCCGCTATCTCGGCTGGGCCTGGATGGACCCCGTGATGGGGCTCGCCGGGTCGGTGGTCGTCGCGCAGTGGGCGTGGGGGCTCCTGCGAGACACGAGCGCCATCCTGCTCGACCGCACCCCGCGCACCGACCTCCCCGAGGAAATCCGGCGCGCCGTGGCGGCCGAGCCGGATGCCGCGATCACCGACCTGCATGTGTGGCAGGTGGGAGTGGGGCAGTTTGCCGCGATCGTGGCGATCGTCGCGCGGGAGCCGAAATCCCCCGAGTACTACCGGGGGCTCTTCGCCATTCACGAGGAACTGCGGCACGTCACGGTCGAGGTCTCTTCTTACAGCGAGCGCGGGCCGGCCTGAGGGCGCAGCGCGGGCTCACGGCGCGCAAACGGTGAGTGACAACCCGGGGCAGGCCGATATGAACGGCATCTTTATGACGAGGGCTGCCCCAAGCCTCAGGCTCCTGGCCGGTTCCCCACGGCTTCTCGCCAGCGTGGTCGGCCTGGGCCTCCTCGCGCCTGCCGAGAGGGCCCGGGCCCAGCCGATCTCTCCCAGCCACCCGGAGGTGGTCGGTCCCCTCGTGACCCGGATCCAGGCATACTGGGACCTGCCCGCCGAGGCCAAGAAGCTGCGTTGCCCCTTCCGGATCGAGTGCGATGTCACGTACTTTGATCCCGCCTGGAGGATCCTCTTCGTCCAGGACTCCACGGGGCACGCCTCGTTCGCGAACTACGGCAACTCGATGTTTCCGTTCAAGGCCGGCCAGCGCATCGTCGCGAGCGGGCTCTTCTCGCCGCCCTACAACGATTTCACGTTCGAGACCGCCTCCTTCAGCCTGGTGGGCGCGTCCTCGACCCTGCCTATCGAGGTCCAGGGGCGCCTGACCGAGGCCGATTTCTATCGCAACAAGTTTGTCGAGGTGTCGGGCGTCGTCGAGAGGACCGAGCGGATCGACCCCGACCACCTCCGCGTCACGGTGTCCTCCGAAGGCGAGCACGTCGTCTTCTGGGTCCTGGTCAGGCCGGACAGCGCGGTCCCCAGCCTGGAGGGCGCCCGCGTGCGCGGTCAGGGCGTTTACAACCCGAAGTGGGGGGTCGACGGCAAGCTCTCGTGGGTGGAGATCCTGGTGCCGAACCTAGACCACCTTTCGGTGGTCAGTCACCCGGATTCCCAGGAATCGGCCGCGAACCGCACCCTGACCCTCGCCTCCGAGGTCCTCGAGCTCAGCCCGGAGCGGGTGCTGGGCGGTCGGAATGCAAAGCTGAGCGGCATAGTCACTTGGGCGAGTCGCAAGCACCCCTTTTTCTTCATAGAGGACGAGAGCGGGGGCATCCGCGTCCAGGCGGCGAGCCCCGGGCTGCCGGGCGTCGAGCTGGGAAGCCGCGTGGAGGTCGAGGGCGAGACGGCCATGGGGCCCTTCGCCCCCGTTCTGAAGGCTCGGCGGGTGGAGAAGCGCAGCGAGGCGATTCTGCCCGTCGCCGCCAAAGTGTCGCTCGACGAGGCGCTGACCGGGTCCGAGGAGGGCCGCTGGGTCGCGATGGTGGGGTACCTGAGGCGGGTCGAGCCCGTGGAGTCTGGCAACCTGCTGGAGCTCGCCACGGCCTCGGGGGACTTCTCCGCGGTTCTGCCGCCGGACTCGGACGCCTCGGGCCTGGTCGGCGCCGTGGTGCGCCTGCGCGGGGTCTGCTCCGCCGATACCGACGGACAGCGCAAGCTCACCGGCATCAGGCTCTGGGTGCCCGGGCTTGCCTTTGTGGAGGTCGAACAGTCCCCACCCAAGGACCCCTTTGACGTCCCGCAGCGCTCGATCGCGAGCCTGGGCCAGTTCAACTCGGCCCAGGCCTTCGACCGGCTCCTCGGGGTGGGCGGGATCGTGCTGCTCTACTCGCCCGGTCACTTCGTCCAGATCGAGAACGGCGAGGACGCGCTGCGGGTCTACTCGCAGTCCCGCGTGCCGCTCATCCCGGGCGACCGCATCGAGGCCGTCGGGCTTCTCGCCCGCCAGGGGGGGCGCGTGTCCCTGCGTGAGGCCATCTACCGGAAGACCGGCCATGGGTACCAACCCCAGCCGGTGCCGCTCTCGGTGGGCCGCGCTCCGCTGGTCGCTTTCGACGGGCACCTGGTGAACGTGCGGGGAACCTTGATCCAGTCTTCGAGCAGCGGCGACCAGATCCTGCTGACCCTCCAGGGCGAGAACGCGGTGTTTGAGGCCTCGATGAGGCTTCAGCCGGGCGCCGATGCAGCCCCCGCCCCGGTCGTCGGGAGCGAGCTTACCCTGACCGGAGTCTACCAGGTATCCTACGACGAGGCGGGGCGGCCCTACTCGTACCAGGTCAGCCTTCGCGAGCCGGGCGACGTCGTCGTCGTGCGCAGCCCGAGCTGGTTCACCCGGGACCGCATCCTGGCCCTCGCGGGGGCCCTCGGCATCGGCGTCCTCCTGTTCATCGCCTGGGTGGCTGCTTTGCGCAGGCAGGTCCGGCGCCAGACTGACCAGATCCGCGAGCAGATCATGCGCGAGTCGCGCCTGGAGGCAGAGCTGCAGCGAGCCGGCAAGCTCGAGTCCCTCGGCCTGCTCGCCGGGGGCATCGCCCACGACTTCAACAACCTGCTGACCGCGGTGATCGGCAACCTGTCCCTTGCGAGGCTCGACACCCGGATCGACCGTGAATCGGCGGAGTCCATCCGCGACGCCGAGAAGGCGGCTGCCCGGGCCAAGGACCTGACCCAGCAGTTGCTGACCTTCGCAAAGGGCGGCGCCCCCATCCGCACGGCCGTGCTGCTCCCCGACGTCATCCGCGAGGTCGCGGAGTTCGCGCTGCGCGGCTCGAACGTGCGCTGCCAATTCGACCTGCCGGCGGACCTGTGGCCGGCCAACGTCGACGAGGGACAGATCGGCCAGGTCGTGCAGAACATTGTGATCAACGCGATGCAGGCCATGCCCGACGGCGGCGTGATCGATGTCTCGATGCGCAACGAGACGGTGGGAAGGGAGCTGGCGCAGGTCCTCGAACCCGGCCGGTATCTCCACCTCACAATGACCGACCACGGCGCGGGAATCCCGTCGCGCGACATGGAGCGCATCTTCGACCCCTACTTCACGACGAAGAAGAACGGAAACGGCCTCGGGCTCGCCACCGTACACTCGATCGTGAAGAAGCACATGGGCCACATCAGCGCCGAGTCGGCGCCGGGCCGGGGAACGACCTTTCACATTTGGCTGCCCGCCGCGAACGAAGTGCCCGTGGCGGAGGCCGCCCGCCCGGACGCCGTTCACCCGAAGGCGAGCGCAAATTCCGTTCGCATCCTCTTCATGGACGACGAGCAGCCGATCCGGCAGCTTGGCTCGGCCATCCTGCGGCGCATCGGCTACGACGTCGAGACGGTCAGCGACGGCGCCGAGGCGGTGCGCGCCTACGAGGAGGCCGCCCGGGGGGGGCGGCCCTTCGCCGTGGTCATCCTGGACCTGACGATCCCCGGGGGCATGGGCGGGAGCCAGGCCCTTGAGCAGCTGCGCAAGCTCGACCCGGACGTGCGGGCCATCGTCTCCAGCGGCTACTCCAACGACGCGGTGCTGGCCAACTACCGCGAGCACGGGTTCCGGGGCATGGTGTCGAAGCCCTACGAGACGGCCGACCTCGCGCTTGCCGTGGAGAACGTGCTCCGGGGCGCGCGGGCATAGGCGACCGCGGAGTTTGTCATCGGCTTTGGCCGCCAATTGCCTCTAGTGGGGGCATGGAAATGGGTGACGCTGCACCGACCCGGGAGGGGCCCCCCGTGCTCGGTCGCACGCTTGCACCGCTCGGGCTCAGGTTCCTGGCCTTCCTGGTCGACAGCCTTGTCCTCGGCACCCTCGGCGTCTTGAGCGGCTTCGTCCTGTTCGACGTCTACGCGGGCCTGGGCGCGTGGGGGCGCCTCCTCGGGTTCTGCATCGCGCTTGCGTACTTCGCGTCGATGAACAGCTCCCTTGGCGAGGGCAGGACGCTCGGGAAGCGCCTCCTGGGGATCGAAGTGGTCGACGGCCAGGGCCACTATCTCTCGCCCGCGTTGGCAGGCCTCCGCTTCTGCGTCCTGGGCGCACCGTTCTTCCTCAACGGATTCTGGCTCAAGTCGGGTGGCCACCTGCTGCTGCTGGCGCAGCTGGTGAGCTTCGTTGTCATGGGCGGCACGGGCATCCTCGGCTACCTGTTCCTGTTCAACCGTCCCTCGCATCGGAGCCTTCATGACATGGCGAGCGGCTCCTACGTCACCCGGGCCGGGGGAACGGGCCCGATCGGCGCGCCACCGCTCTGGCCCGGGCACATGGTCATCCTGGCGGTGTTGGGGCTCGGCTTGGGCGGAATCCTCTCCGCGGTGCCCCTTCTCCTGAAGTTCCCCATGCTGGCGGACGTGCTCGCGCTGCACGACCGGCTGGAGGCCTCCCGCGACGTCGCATCGGTCAGCGTGATGAGCACCGTCAACGTGACCTACTCCAACGGCGCGAAGACATCGGCGTCCTCGCTGGTCATCGAGGCGCGCATGCGACACCACCCGGCGGATTACGAGACGCAAGCGCGGGGTCTCGCCGCGCAGGTGCTTGCGGACTACCCCGCGGTCAAGTCAAAGGACCTGCTGGTGGTGAGGGTCGTGTACGGCTACGACATCGGTATCGCCCACTCGTGGATCGAGCACTCCTACCAGCGTAGCCCCGGGGAATGGGCGTCCCTAGGGACCCCGCGTTGACGCCACGCCAGGGCCTCGTCCGCGAGGCGAACGGCTTCCCGGCCCGCGGGGCCTGAAGGCGGAGCGAGAAACAACGCCCGTTGCCCCCAAGCCGGCTTCGTCGCTAAGAATCCCATTGGGCCGGGCGCAGGAACTATGCCTCCCGAGGTCCATGCGGGAGTGGGAATGTCACATTTACGCGCAGACTTTGTCACGGGAACGTAAGGCAGCCGGGTTTACATAATTTTTTTTGCGGGGACCCTCTCTCCGAGTCCACACCACCCGTCCCCTCATGTCCCTTCGTATCCGTAGCGTTGCTACACGTGCCCTGATCCTTATCCTCGCAGGTTCCGTCCTATCCGGGGCGGCCCGCGCCGCCTCGACGGTCATCACCGGCTGGAACTTCCAGAACACCTCGGCCACCACCACCGCGACCTTCGTGACCGGTTCGACGCTTGCGGCCGGGCTTCCCGTGCCGTCGAACGTCTCGCCCGACCTCGGCGCCGTGCTCACCGGGACCGCCTACTCTCTCGGGATGAACAACAGCTACACCACGTCGGGTGTCACGGGCGCGATCGACGGATCGAACGTGTTCGACGACACCGACCTGGGCACCTCGGACCCCTCCTCCCCGAACTACGCCTGGAAGATCGTGGGCGTCGGCGGGTCCACCCCCGCCACGAAGGGCAACGGCTGGTCGAGCCAGGCCCCGATCGGCACGCAGGGCGCCGAGTTCCTTGTGAACACGAGCGGCTATGCCGGGATCTCGCTGCAGTTCGACTGGGAGGCCACGACCCAGGGCGAGGCGAACCTGCAGGTCCAGTACACGCTCAATGGGGGAACCACCTGGACGAACATTGCGGCCACGTCCGTGGGGACCGTGACGTCGAACACCGCCGGCTCGACCCCCGCCCCTACGGCGACCATCCTTACCAACTCCAGCAGCTCGAACACCGTCACGGGAAGCTACATCCACGGGTCTGCCACGAAGGGCGCCTATTTCGCGGACATCGTCGTGAACTTCAGCGCGATCACTGGAGCCAACAACAACCCCAACTTCGGCGTGCGGCTCGTGAACGCCTCGACGGGCGCCGACTGCGTCGCCCAGGCGGGAACCGCTCTCAACAACACCTCGGGCAACTGGCGGTTCGACTACGTCCTTGTCTCCGGGACGCCGCTGGCGTTCACCGCGGGCAACCTGATCCTGAGCCGCTCCACCTACAGCCTCGTGGGCCAGGCGGCCAGCCTGCAGGTCGGCTCGAACCTGCCTGACTCGGCGGACGGCGTGACGCCCTTCGTCGCCATCGCGAGCGGCGCCTATCCGGCTGTCTTCAACAACGACACGGTCGATGCGAACTTCGGCGTCACCGCCCCGGTCTACCTCGACGAGCTCAGCACGTCGGGCGCCCTGATTGCGACGGTCCCCGTCCCCACGAGCACGATGGTGACGAGCTTCCCGTCGAAGTCCGAGCTCGGCCTCTCGCTTTCCTCCGACGGCCAGTACCTGACCTTCATGGGCTACGCCGCGGCGCCGGGAGCTCTCGACATCTCCAACTCCAACACCCCCGGCATCATCGAGCCCGGCAACTACATCACGGCCGCCCCGACCTACCGCGAGGTGGTCCAGGTCGACCCGTACGGAACCATCACGGCCACCACCACGAACGCCTACCCTGGCAACAACGGCCGCAACGCGATCCTCGCGAATGGCGTCTACTACACCGTGGGCAACGCGGGTGCGGGCAATGGGTCGGCCGCGGTGTCCGCCGCCACCGGCAGCCAGATCGTGATTCCCGGGCAGAATGCCACGTCCGCAACCCCGGGGACGATCCAGGTGGGCACCTACAGCATCACCGAGAACGGCTACTCGGCGGACAAGGTTGCGAAGGACAATAACTTCCGCGGCCAGACCATCTTCAACAACACGCTCTACGTGAGCAAGGGCAGCGGCGGCAGCGGCATCGACACGGTCTACCAGGTAGGCACGGCCGGAAGCCTGCCGACGCTCGGCCAGGCCGGAAGCGTGCCGATCACGGTGCTTCCCGGCTTCCCGACAAACCTCGCGGCCAGTGGAACCGGCCTCAGCCATCCGTTCGGACTTTGGTTCGCCAACGCGACCACGCTCTACGTCGCCGACGAGGGTGACGGAATCGTTGCCGACCTCACCAACGGCAACGACCCGAACTCGGGCCTCCAGAAGTGGATCTACTCCGGCGGCACGTGGAGCCTCGCCTATACCCTGCAGAACGGCCTCAACCTCGGCGTCACCTACACGATCGGCGACGGCCAGGGCAACTTCTACTACCCCACGCAGACGGACGGGCTGCGTCACCTCACGGGCACCGTGAATTCGAACGGGACGGTCACGATCTATGCCACGACCTCCACGACGAGCACGTCGGGCGACCCGGGGGCGGACCCCAATGCCCTGGTGGTGATCACCGACACCCTGGCCAACACCACGGCGGCCGGGGCCTCGTCCGAGTCCTTCACGACGCTGCGCACGGCCGCCTACGGCCAGGTGTTCCGGGGCATCTCGTTCGCCCCGGTGCCCGCAGCCGTCGCGGCGCCGTCCATCTCCTCGCAGCCTTCGAGCGCGACGGTCTACTCCGGTTCGAGCACGACCTTCACGGTCACCGCGACCGGCAACCCGGCGCCGACCTACCAGTGGTACTTCAACAGCGGCCCGATCTCGGGCGCCACGAGCTCGAGCTACTCCATCAGCAGCGTCACCTCGGCCAACCAGGGGCTCTACTACGTCATCGTCTCGAACAGCCAGGGCAGCGTGACCTCGAGCACGGTGAGCCTCACGGTCAACGCGCCGGTGCCCCCGACCATCTCGGTGCAGCCGGTGTCGCAGACCGTCACCGAGGGTTCCTACACTACGCTCAGCGTGACGGCCTCCTCGGCGCCTTCGCCCACCTACCAGTGGTACCTGGGCGGAACGGCCATCAGCGGGGCGACGTCGGCCACCTACAGCTTCACGGCCCTCCCGTCGGCAGCGGGCGCCTACACCGTCGCGGTCTCGAACACCATCACCACGGTGACCTCGTCGACCGCGAACGTCGTGGTCAACACGCCGAACCTGGGCACGGTCATCGCGGGATGGGACTTCCAGAACCTGGCGATCGCGACCGACCTGACCCCGACGGCCGACCTGGGCACACCCTCCGCAGGCGCCGCGTCGACACTCGGCATGACCAACAGCTACCCGACCCCCGACGCGAGCACGGACATTTCCGACGTTGAAGGCGGTGCGGGGACCGACGTCGGCAGCTCGGACCCCGTGGGGTACAACAACCAGGCCTGGCGCGTGCGGGGCGGCCCGGCGATCACGGGACAGACCGCCAACGGCTGGTCGTCGCTCGCCCCGATCGGCACCCAGGGCGCGCAGTTCCTGGTGAACACCACAGGGTACAACACGATCAAGCTGCGGTTCGACGTCGAGACGACCTCCAAGGCCGAGGGCAACCTCGAGGTCCTCTACACGCTCGACGGCTCCACCTGGACCAACATCCCGGTCACGGTCACGACGACCCCTGCGACCGGCAACACGGCGACGGTGACGACCAACAGCACAAGCCCGAACACGGTCAGCGGCTCCTACGTGAACTTCGCGGGCGCCGGTGCCTGGTTCAACGGGATCGTCGCGGACTTCAGCTCGATCTCGGGGGCCGCCAACAACCCGAACTTTGGCGTCCGGCTCGTCAACGCCTCCACGGGCGCCGACTGCGTGAACCAGTCCGGCGGCGCCTACAACAACAGCTCGGGCAACTGGCGCTTCGACGAGGTCCAGGTGCTCGGAGCTCCGATCCCCGCCGCCCCGTCCTTCACTTCCCAGCCCCCGTCGTCGACGCCCGTGTCGTCCGGCGGCTCGGTGACGCTCACGGGAACGGCCACGGGCACCCCGGCTCCCACCTTCCAGTGGTACTACAACGGGGTGGCCATCCCGGGCGCGACCACGTCGAGCTACACCGTCTCCTCCGCGAACGTGGGCACCTACACGCTGACGGCCACGAATTCGCAGGGCTCCTCCAGCATCACGTTCGACGTGGTGCTTTCGGTCGATTCGAGCGATACACCGGCCATGCCGCTCTGGGCCCTGGTGAGCCTCGGCGCGGTGCTCGTCCTGGTGGGCGCGCGGTTTCTGCCCTCCGCGGGCCGCGAGCGCGCCTGAGGCGGCCCTGAAGCCTCGATTCCCGGGCCCCGGCGCAAGCCGGGGCCCTTTTCGTGCCCGTTAGGTGCCGTCCTCGAAGATGGCCTCGATGGGGCTCCGGAATAGGCGGGCGATCTTGAAGGCGAGCGGGAGGCTCGGGTCGTACTTGCCTGTCTCGATCGCGTTCACGGTCTGGCGGGACACGCCGAGCTCCCGCGCGAGGTCGCCCTGGGACCATGTCCTGTCCCCGCGGAGTTCCTTCAGGCGGTTCTTCATTTGATGCGCCACCGGGCGATCACGATGCCGGCCGAGCCGAGAAAGTAGCCTACAAAGAACGTCTGGCCGATGCCGAGGCCGTGCTGGAGATCAAGCCCGTCGAGCCTGACCCCCAGAGTGCCCAAGGTGCTGACGGCCGCCCCCGCGAGCGCCGTGCCGATGGCTGCAATCAGCCAAGCCTCGAGCTGAAGGCGGCGCTGGAGTTCGTCCAGCTTCGCGACAAAGCCGAGATAGCCCCGAACATACAGGATCCCCGGCACAAGGGGCAAAAGCGCGAGGCTCGCGCGCGCCCCAAGGCTCCACTCGGGATGCCGGCGCCCGAGGAACAGGGTCACGAGGTAGACCACGGCGGATACGGCGAGCCAACCATTCAGCTGGAGGTCCTGCCGGAGGGAATATTCGCCGGCGCAGCGTTCGGCCGATTCCCGGGTACTGGGGGATGGAATTGGGTTCATGCGTATAATGTAAAGGGTCCTTGTCACATGTCAAGCATCCTTTACTTATCCCACGCACGAGGGCGTCCCTCCTCGCAGGCCGGGGCCCCGTCTACAGCACGTTTACCGGCATCCCGACCCTCACGAGCCCGACCAGCGTCAGCACGTCCCAATTGGCCAGCCGGAAGCATCCATGCGACTCGGTGCGCCCCACGTTCTCGGGCTCGGGTGTCCCGTGGATGCCGTAGCCAGGCCTGTCCAGACCGATCCACGCCCGTCCAACCGGGTTGTTGGGACCGGGTGGAATGACGAGCTTTCGACCCAGCGCCCGGCCCTCCTCGGACTCCGGGAACAGGTCCGGGTCGAAGGTGTAGTCGGGATTGGGAATCACGACCGTCACGTGCAGGGTGCCGACGGGTCTCTTCTCGACCATCCTCGCGATGCTGACGGGAAAATGGGCGATCACCTGTCCCTGGGCGTCCAACACCTCGAGCTCATGGGTTTCCAAGGTGATCATGATGCTTTCCGCGGCGCCTGTCACCGCCACCGACTCGACGTCCGGCACCACGATGCGGCTCCCGGGAAGCAGGGCGTCCCAGTCGGTTCCGGGATTGAGCCTTCGGATCAGGTTGGGGTGGGCGTGGAAGCGCTCGGCGGCCATCTCGAGGGTGGAACCATAGCCCATGGCCGTGAGCTGCGACTTCTCCAGCCATGTCGCCGGGACGGGATGCACCTCGGCGAGTTCCACGGCCGTGAAGGTATGGCTTCCCAGCGTGGGCGCCGAGGGCTTGAGGTGCTCCAAGGTCGGGGCGTCCGGCCGGCCGGTCTCCTTGAGACCCGCGCTCCGCTGGAAGGCGTTGAGCGCCGCCGCCGTCTGTGCACCCATGACGCCGTCGATCGACCCGCACGAGAACCCGCGCCGGTGCAGCTCGACCTGAAGGTCGAGCGTCGAATCGACGCGTAGCTCGGGCTTCTGCGCCGCCGCCGGCGCTGCGTCGTCCGGGGATGCCCAAGCCCGGGACGCGCCGCAGCCCGACACGGCGAGGATCGCTAGGAGGAGTCGTGGGAGGACAGGGTGCAGACGCAGGCATGACCGCGGAAGCGGCGTTGCCCGCCTAGAGCATGCCCCCCGCGTGCCGGAAGACAAACCGGACCCGCGAAGCGCAGCCGCGCCTTCCTCACCAGGTCTTATAGCCCAGGAACTTCCCGTTCATCGTGATCTTCACGCGGTCGCCCTTGGGGTCGGCCACGCGGTCGATGTCCATCGTGAAGTCGATGGCGCTCATGATGCCCGGTCCGAACTTCTCCTCGATCAGCGCCTTCATCGTGGGTCCGTAGACGTAGAGGATCTCCTGGAAGCGGTACTGCAGGGGCTCCTTGGGGACGGTCGGGGCCGCCTCGCCCTTGTTCGCGAACTCCACCAGCGCGGCTGCGACGTCCGGCCCCAGGTCGAGCGCCGCGGCCACCCGCGCGGCCGCATCCTCCGGGAGGGCATTCTCGCCCAGGCACGCGGACACGGTGTACACCTCGGAGAGGCCGGAGGCCTGGGCGATCGACGCCCAGGAGAGGCCCTTTGTCGCCTTGGCCTCGAGAATGTGCGCGGTCATCTGCTGCTTGGAGATCATGGTGCCCCAATGAACCTATGGCCGCCCGGGACTCAAGAGGGATCCCGCGCCCGCGCGCACGCTACTTCGTCGCGTGAGATCCCGGGTTAACGCGGTCGAGAAGTCCCCTGAGGAGAACCCGGTCGTGCTCCGACTCAGCGAATCCGAGGGCGCGCTCGGCGGCGGCCCGGGCCTCGTTGCGGTATCCGAGCTGTGCGTAGAGGGACGCCGCCTTGTAGGCCAGCTGCGACTCCTGAGGCAGGAGCCGCATGCCATCCTCAAGCACGCGCAGCTCGTTCAGATCGGGCTGGGTGGGCGCGTGCGCGAACACCCTTGCGTACAGGTAGTAGGTGCCGGCGAGGGCGGGCATCTGCTCCCGCGCTGTGTCCAACAGCTTGAGGATGTCATCATAGTCAGCGGCCCTCACGTCCCCGATCCCCTGCTGAATGTCCGAGAGAGTCATGTCGAGGCGCAGCCGCGCCAGCTCGAGATAGGCTCGGGGGCGCATCACATCGGCGCCCGTGGCGGCCTCCAGCGCCCTCCGCGCCCGCAGGTCGTCCTTGGCCTCGATCTCGTAGAGCCCGAACGCGGCGAGGAACTCCGGGTCCCGCTCCTTCCGGGCCACGACGCGCTCGAACAATCGGTCCGCCTGCTCCAGGCATTCCTGCTTGTAGTCGGTCTCCATCAGGTCCGCGGACCGGCCCTCAAGCCGTCCCCAGTCGCCGACGATCCGCGCCACCTCCGTGGGCGTCGCGTCCCGAAAGTCGTGGGGACGGGCGGAGGGTCCCTGGATGGTTACCTGGAGCGTCTCGCCCATCGCCGCGGGGAGGTAGTCCTCGAGCCGTCTCTGAGCTTCGGGGTAGCCCATATGGAGATGCTTCCGGAAGACCGCCTCCGTGACGGGCGTGCGGCTAGCCTCCGCGACGAAGTCGAGAAACCCCTGCCGATCGCCGCTGTGGAAGAGCCCCCATCGAACCAGGAGGGCCGCCTCGGCGCTCCAGAGGTCCCCGAGGTCGTCCCGAGGGCCCGCGAACACGACACCGAGGGGAAGAAACGCCCGGATCGGCGGAACGTGGCTGTCTTTTCCCGCTGCCGCCGTGCCGCCGTGAAGGGCCTGGGCTCCCGCTGAGGCGGTCCAGTCGGCGCCCGGAATCAGCAGGAGAACGCCTGTCGGGGTCGAGCGCACGATCCGGTGCTCGTTGACGCCGTGCGCCCCGACAACGCCCTCGATGAACCAGGCGGGGTAGTGCGGCGTGTGCAGCCTGAGCCGTAGGGCGCTGTCCACCTCGACGCCGACGTCGCCGTAGGACGGCTGCGTATCCCAGTAGTTGCCGCAGTTGATGAAGGTGTCCCCGTCACCGAGGGTCACCGGGTGGGACACGAGCCCCTGCTCCCCGCCGCTTCCAGCCCTGTCGTCGGACGACCACGCAAGATCGATGGGGTTCCTCCGAAGAGCCTCCCGCTCATCGGGGGGCCGGTTGTAGAGAATGATCTTCATCGGCGACGCGAGCTCGCCCCAGAAGGCCTCCGGAAGCAGGGCCTGCCGTGCCAGGGCGCCCCTTTCAAGCGCGTCCGCATAGGCGTCGTTGAACGCGTCGGGGCATCGAGAAAGGATCTCGAAGCCGGGGAGCGCCAGGTACTGCCAGGAACGGCCTGAACCATGGTTGGAGGGAGAGGCCGCCTCGACAAACACCGGGTCCATCACCGTCACCTGTTCAGATGCATGGAGCCGGCCGACCCATGCCAGGACGACGGCCAGGGATATCGCCCCGGCTGAATGCCGCGCGAGGCGCAAGCGGAGCCCTTCAGCGGGGTTCATCATTTCCGCCATCAGAAGGTCCTCGGATCCAGCACCACGTGCTTAATCATCCTTCGATCCCACGTGTAGGTCACGTGCACGAGCCCGTCTGACGACTGGATGACCGCCGGATACGCGTAGCCGTTGGGAAGCGGGTGAGACTCAAGCGTGAGCACATGCCGCCAGGTAGCACCATCGCTGGAAACGGCTACGTCCAGCGGATAGCGCACGCCCCAACCCGGGCTCTCCGGGGCAGGGGAGCGGTGGTTGTACACGAGCAACTGCCGGCCGTCTGCGAGCGTGACGGCGTCGATTCCTGAGTTGGGATTCGGCAGGTCGACCCGGGCCAGCGGGCTCCACGTCCGGCCCTGGTCCCTCGACCACGCGGAGGCAATCACGCCGTTGCGCGTGCGGCACAGCGCCTGCAGGCGGCCGTCGCGGTACGTGAGGAGGCACGGCTGGATCGCGTCGAGACCGGCTCCTTGGCCCCTGGCGACCGGTCCAGCCAGCCGCCACGTGCGCCCGGCGTCCTGCGAGAGCTCAAAATGCACCCGCCATCCCGTCCACCAGCCCTCGGTGCTCGAACCCGAGAGCCAGGTGCCATCCTCGAGCGCGATCGGCTTGTTCTTGGTGGGCCCAAGGATCCCGTCCGGAAGCCGGCGCGGCGGGCCCCACGTCCGGCCGCCATCGGCCGAGCTCGTCATCATGCCCCACCATCGCGCCGGCGAAGGCCCAACCTTGTAGAACAGCACAAGAGGGCCGTCGACCTGCTGAAACAGGACGGGATTCCACGTCGGCCGGCGGGCGCCGGATGCCTGATCGCCGTTTGCCACTTCGGTAGCGGGTCGCCAGTGGCCTCCCTCCCTTCGCGCGACCCAGATGCTCACATCCGGTCGGCCCTCGGCGGTCCCACCGAACCAGGCTGCGACCAGCTCATGCTGGGGCGTCTCCGCGATCGTCGAGGCGTGGCACGAGGCATAGGGCGCATGCTCATTGAGAAACTCACTTGCCGTCACCGCCGGCTCTGCCGACCCGAGGGCAGGGCTAGCCGAGAGGGCTGCACCGAGGAATACGGTTGTTGCCGCTCTAAGCATAACAGGAATCACACCAGAGACTCAGTCCGCTGCAAGGGGTCTGCTGGGCAAAGACGTGCTCCGGGGTCCTGAAGAATGGGCGCTCCCGACGCAATGTCGGCAGAATGATCGGGATCGGGGGCGCGGTTTAACGAATTCATTGGCAGCATTTTAAGTGTGAAATACCCGCCCAGGGTCGAGCCCAGGCAATTGCCACGCAGATTGTTCGGGTAACACACTGCATCAGGCATCCCGCAACTATTTTTCGGCAAGCGAGGCGCTTTTCCGGAGATATGGGGTGAGCCAACAATGTCCGACTCGGAAAACCAGCTTCGCGACGGGTTTCTCGCCCTCTTTGAACAGCATGAACGGGCGATACGGTCCTACGTGAGGGCCCTCGTGCCCTCCGTCAGCGATGCCTCCGAGGTCTCGCAGCAGGTGTCGGTGGTCCTATGGCAGAAGTTCGCAGCGTTCGATGCGACACGCGATTTCAGGAAATGGGCGTTCGGGGTCGCACGCTACCAGGTGCTTTCGTTCCTGCGTGACAAGGGACGGGACCGGCACCTGTTCGACATCGATCTGGTGAACAAGCTGGCGGACGAGGCGGAGGAAAGCAGTCCCAGGCACGACGCGCAGCGCGAGGCGCTCGAGGCCTGCTTGCAGAAACTGCCGGAGCTTCAGCGTGCGCTGGTGCTCACCGCCTACGCCAAGGGTGTGCGCATTGACGAGCTCGCCGCGATACGGGGGCAGACGCCGATGTCCCTTTACAAGACCCTCCAGCGCATCCGGCAGTCACTCCTGGAGTGCGTCGGTAGAACGATCGTCAGGGAGACCCACACATGACGAACCACTGGCACGAGCAGGTTCAGCGCTACATCGCCGGGCAATCGAGCGCGGAGGAAGCCGCCGCCCTGCACGAGGCGCTGAACAGGGATGCGGACCTCCGGGCGCTGTACCTTGACTACATGAACCTCGACGCGGCCCTCGGCGCCCTGGCGAACGAGGCGGCGGGCACCCAGCGGCGCCCCCAGGAGCCAGCGGCGGTGCCCGCCTCGCAAACCGGCCCCCGCTCGCACCCCTGGCGCTGGCTCGCCCCGATGGCGGCCTGCGGGGCCCTCGTCCTCTTCGGCGTGCTTTCCTGGCCCCGCGGTCATGCCCCGGCACGGCCCACCATCGGCGCGGCAACGGTGTCCGCGTTCACGTCCATCTCCCGGCTTCACGCCGACATTCCCCCCGCGATCCCCGCGTGGATGTCGCCGACCGGCTCACTCCTCAAGGACTGAGCCTGCAAGCAACGACTCCCCGGCGGAGCTCGACTCAACCCGAAACAACCCACTGACACAGCAACCATCCCCGTGAAAACCGTTCCCCTCCTCGCCCTGCTCACCCTTCTCTGCACCCCGTCGTGGGCACAATCCTCCGCGGCGCCCACCGATCCTCTCGCGGGTGCGTTCTTCCCCCCTGAGATGATCGAGATGGCGCATGAACAGATCGGCCTCACCCAGGAGCAGCAGGACTCCCTTCGCGCGCGCATCCAGAAGGCGCAGCCGCGCACCGACGAACTGCGCCAGAGTCTGGAACACGAGACGGCCGCGCTCTCGCGGCTTGCCAGGCAGGACAAGGTCAACGAGACGGCGATCTCCGCGCAGCTCGACCGTGTGCTCGACGTCGAGCGTGAGCTGAAGCACCTGCAGATCGGCCTGCTTTCCGGGATCAAGAACCTCCTCACCCCGGATCAGCTGGCCAAGCTGCGCGCCCTCGCGAAGGACGGGGGCGCCCAATTTGCCGAGGACATGCGCAGCAGGCTGACCGAAAAGGTGAAGCGGGTGGAGGCCGGAGCGCATGCCTGGGAGGCCAGCGGCCGCGACACCTCCGTGATCGCGAGGGCCATGCAGGAAAGGGTCAAGCCGCTGCTCGATTCGGGCAAGCCCCTCGAGGCGGAGGCCGAGCTGGATCGCCTGCTCGAGCAGCTCAAGCAGGACCCGAAGTGAGCATGCACCCGGAGCCGTGCCTCCCGCGCGTCGCGTCCCGCCGCGGAAGATAGCGAGAAGATGCCAGCCCACCCAGACATGCAAAGCTCACCAGACGGTCCTGGCCGGAGATCGTCGACATGAAGGCCCCGCGCATTCGAGGCCTACTGTGCGCAGCCGCGCTCGTGGTCGCCCTGCCAGCCTACGCGGTGGACTATTACGTCAACAATGCGACGGGTAGCGATTCCAGTTCGGGCACATCCCCGCAAACCCCGTGGGCCACCTTCAACAACGTGGTGGGCCACAGCTTCTCGCCCGGGGACACCCTCAATCTCGCCACGGGCTGCACCTGGAACCAGCAGATGGACCTGTTCGGGGTGGGTACCCCGGACAGTCCGATCATCGTGAGGCCCTATGGCCCCAATGCATCGGGCAACCAGGGCTCCGGCCCGATGGCGGTCATCTCGCGGAACGACCAGGCCGGAGACCATTGCATCTACCTGCACAACCCGAACAACTGGCAGATCGTGGGCCTGGAGCTCGCGGAGGCCGACACGGCCCTCTACGTGGCCGCCGACAACAACGCCGTGAACAACAGCGGCCTGCTGATAGACCGGTGCTATTTCCTGAATTGCGCCGTCAGTGCCTCGGCGCAGACGCCATCCTCGGGAATCTACATCGGCCAGGCGGGCGGCCTGACCTCGCCGACGTCCTACCTCGCCGGGATCCAGATCAACGGCAACCTCTTCAACCATTGTTCGGCCGCATGGTGGATCAATGCCAACGACGACGGCTACGACTCCGTGTTCCAGATGAACATCCAGAACAACTACGTCGAGAACCAGCCGTCGCAGAGCTATGCCACGCGCAGCACCGGCACCCTCATCCAGGACAACTGGTTTCAAAACTGCGCGACGGTTGGGATCACCCTCGGGGGAGACACGGTGGTCACCACCGGATTCACGACGAACATGGCGTTCGTCAACAACGTGTTCGATGTCGTGCCCGACAAGGGCGCAAACGACCAAACCGCCGTGGACGAGGAGATCGCGACGACCAACCAGACGTACGTGGGCAACGTGTTCTACGACACGGCGGGCGCCGCGGTGGAGGAGGTGGACATCCACGGTGCGGGCTACGGCTCCGCCGGCAGTTTCTTTGACGGGAACCTCTTCTACCAGAACGGATGGAGTGCCACCGGTATCCCCGACGCGGTGGGGTCCGTGGAGATCTCGGGCGACACGCTGACGGGCACGCTGAGCAACAACCTCTATTTCGAGCCCGTCAGCGGGCTGCTCTTCATCCACGGATTGGCCAGCTGGAGCCAGAGCAACAACCTCTCGATCTCCAATCCCGGGGGCCTGTTCAACGCGGCGCTCGGCTTCGGCGACGCGCAGGGAGCCAACCAATGGTCCTATGAGACGTGGGCTCCGGGCATGGGCTGGAGCGCCGTCAGCGGGGGCGCCTCGTACAACGATTCGGACTACGCGTGGCCGGCGCTGCAGTACGGCGACGCCACGACGGGATGGATCACGAACCTGGACATGTCCCCTCCCGCCGACGGCAGCGCCTGGATCGCGAGGGTCTGGACCGCCCCGGCGGCGGGCACGATCAGCATCCGCGGATTCGTGCACAATGCCTACTTCCCCTTCCACGGAAGCCACACCGGCGTGACGGCCCAGATCTCGGCCTGGAGTTCCCCGTCCGCCCAGGCGACGGTCCTCTGGGGTGGTGACACGGGTCAGCCGATCAACGCGAACGGCTACATGACGGATCTCGATGGAATCGCCGTGACGGCGGGCGAGCGGATCGCCTTCGCGGTCAACAACGGGGGCTCGGGCAGCACGGAGAACTCCGCCGTAAGCTGGAACCCGACGATCTACTTCTCGAGCAACACGCCGCCCCAGGTCAGCATCACCCAGGGCGCGGGCCTAAGCGTGGCAAACGGTTCAGCGGCCGTCACGCTGGCGGCCTCGTCCGCAGGCTCGAGCTTCCAGTGGTACCTGAACGGCGTCAGCATACCGGGAGCGACCGGATCGAGCCTTCAGGTCACGCCGACGGCCGCCAGCGCGGGCGACTACTCGGTGATCGTCTCCAATCCCGCCGGGACCGCGACCGCCGACGCGGGCACGCTCGCGGTCACGACGAACGCCTGGCTCGTTAACCTGTCGGCCCGTGCTTACTCCGGACCGGGCGCAAACCAACTGATTGCAGGCTTGGCCACGACGGGACCCGCTGAAAAATCACTCCTCCTGCGCGGCGACGGCCCGGCCCTGGCCCATTTCGGGATCACCGACTTCCTCGCGGACCCCGTGCTCACGCTGTCTTCGAGCGGCACGACGGTGGACTCGGCGACAGGCTGGGGCACCTCGCTCAGCCCCGTATTCCAACAGGTGGGTGCGTTCGCCCTGACGCAGGGATCCGATGACACCGCCCTCGTGGAGTCGGTCCCCCCAGGGTCCTACACCGCTCAGGTGGCCCCCCGGTCCTCCCAGGGGGGCGTGGCCCTGGCGGAGGTCTACGACGCCGACAACGGTGCACCCGCCAACCGGCTCACCAACCTGTCCGCCCGCGCCCAGGTGGGTGCCGGGTCCAAGGTCCTCATTGGAGGGTTCACGATCGCCGGGACCACGCCGCTGACGATGGTCATCCGCGGCGACGGACCCGCCCTTGCCGCCTTCGGGCTTTCCGGCGTCCTGTCGAGCCCCACGCTGACGCTGTCGAATGCGACCGGAACCCTCGCCACCAACACCAGGTGGGGCAACGCCCCCGCCCTCGGCGGCGCAGCGACCGGTGACATGGTCGTCCAGCCGCTCACGGAGGCGCTGTCGGCCAGGGTCCAGGCATTTCAGCTCCCGCAGGGCTCAGGCGACTCCGGCATGGTGGCCACGCTGCCTCCCGGCTCCTACACAGTCAGTGTCTCGGGTGCCGGCGGCACGACGGGAATCGCCTTGGTCGAGAT
>CAIXHE010000150.1 GCA_903919205.1 uncultured Opitutaceae bacterium
CGACCGGGCGCCGCAAGATCTGCGCACCTAAGTTCAAGAAATGCGCAGCCGGTTGTGTTGTCGCCCGCTAGGCTCGTTAGGCACCCACAGCCCATGGTCAAAGATGCTGGCGCCTCTGCAGGGATCGGGGGAAACCGCTGCCGGCGCGCGTGGCTAAAGACCCTCGGTGAGGCGTATCCGCTAATCGGGGGCGGCGAGCTCAAAAGGGTGGGGCGCCTGCAGCGGGACACGCTGAAGGAGTTCCAATCGCTCGTAGGCGCGCGCTCGGTCGAGTCGTGGGCGCGGACCCATGTTCCGCACTCTCGCGCGCTGCGCGGCATCGGCAAATGCGGGTTCGTGACGGCGGTCCTCTATTTCGCCACGGGTGAGAGGGTGGTCTTGGACGAGCTCGGGCGACAGCCGGCCGCCTCGGCTCGCTCGCTGGCCTGTGCGCGCCGGCGGTGGCGATTCTTCGCGCAGCGCGAGATGGAGGCCCAGTGTGTCGGATGCAAGCGCATCTGTGCCCTTGTAAAATTTCCGGACGAGGGGTTGAGCATCTCGTTCTGGGAGAGGCGATCGGGCAATGCCCGGTGAGCCGAGCCTCAGAAGGGGAAGGGTATCAGCACCTTCGTGCGGGAACGAATCTGGGACGATGGGGCATGGACGGTTGCGGCTCGCGAATGAAATGAGGCACCTCGGGGCCGAGCGTCACCCGTGCGAAACAGCAAATCGTTGGTTTGGCGCTCAGGATGCGACAATTTACGCGGAGACTTTTCGATCCGGCCCTGATATCGTCCGATTAGAAGGTTGGTACCGCTGCATGCACCCTAGCATTTCGAGATCCCGCAGGTCGTGAAAAAGGTAACGCTCCAATCCTCGAGCCTAGGGCGGCGTGCGATCACCCCGCGTGCGAGCGAGATACGAGATGATCGTGCCGACAGGGCCCTTTCGAGTGGGGGCTCCGGCCCTCCCAAGAGGGCCCCATTCTCGAGCAGGCGCACGGCATTCACGGTGGCGGCGGTGTATGCCACCCTCGGGTTACTCTGGTTCTTCATCACCAATCGGATGCTCGCCTCGGCCAACTGGGGCGAACGTGCCCGGTACCTAATCCAAAACTACAAGGGGGTCCCGTTCGTGCTGGTGTCCGGAATCGTGCTTGCAGTCACGCTTCTGCGTCTGCTGCGGGATCTCGAGGAGGATAAGACGCGCCTTAACCAGGCCCAGAAGGCCCGCAACGAGCTCGAGTCCCGCCTGCTTACGATGGGGCGACTGGCAAACGTGGGCCTGGTCGTCCTATCCCACGAGCACCGCTACCTTTACGCGAACGATACCTATAAGGAGATGCTGGGGCTCGGCCCCGGAGAGCTCGTGGGCCGCCACCTATCCGAGGTCTTGGGAGCCGCCTATGAGGAACGCGCCCGTCCCCTGGTGGAGCGTGCCTTGAGGGGTGAGACGGTCGAGTATGAGCTCGCCGTGTCGTCGCCGCGCGACGCCAATTCCCGGCGCATATACCACGTGACGTACGAATCCGGGACGGACGGAACAGCCGAGCCGCTGACGGTGGTGGTCATTTCGGAAATCACGGAACACTACAAGGCCGCGGAGGCGCTGCGCGCCCGGCTAGAGCTTCAGGAGACGTACGCCAAGGTGGCGGAAACGCTGCCCGGAGTCGTCTATTCCATGCGGATAGGCCCTGACGGTTCGATGTCGGTGCCCTATGCTAGCCCGGCGCTCGAGGAATTTTTCGGCGTGAAGCCCGAGGATCTGATGGCATCCGCCTCGTTCCTCGCGACCGCCGTACATCCCGAAGACATCACGCGTCTTGCGGAAACGATCCAGGCCTCTGCCAAGGACCTCACGCTGTGGCTTCAGGAATTCCGCTACAGGCATCCACGAAAGGGGTTTGTATGGATGGTCGGCCGCGCGATTCCAAGGCGGGAGTCGGACGGCAGCACCCTTTGGAACGGCTTCGCCACCGACGTGACGTTCCGCAAGGACTCGGAGGCGACTCTGGTGCTTCAAAAGACGATCCTCGAGGAGACCGGCAGAATCGCGAAGGTGGGAGGCTGGTCGTACGAGGTGGCGACCGGCAAGGGTTTCTGGACCGACGAGGTCGCGCGAATCCATGATCTGGACCCGGGCACACAGATCTCGAAGGAGCTGGGGCTGGGGTATTACACCGAGCAGTCACGACCCCTAATCGCGGCGGCCGTTTCGGACGCGATCACGCAGGGCAAGCCGTACGACCTCGAGCTGGAGATCGTGAGCGCTGCAGGGGTCCACAAGTGGGTGCGCACCATCGCCCATCCAGTGAAGGTGGACGGCAAGGTCGTCCGGGTGAACGGCTCATTCCAGGATATCTCCGAGCTCAAACGGATGGCGGTGGCCCGCGAGCGGCAGCAGCGGCGTGTGGCGCTCCTGGCCGAGGTCTCGCGACGGCTCGTGATTAGCGATACTCTGGGCGCCGCGCTCAAGGGGATCTTCGCAGAGATCGCGTCCGAGCTGAAGGTGGACGTGTACGCGAACTACATGGTGGCCCCGAGTCGCGACAGGCTGGTCTTAGAGAGCAGCGGGGGCTTGACGGAGGAGCAAATACGCGCATTCGCCGAGATCCGGTTCGGAGAGTCCCTGTGCGGCGTGGTCGCGCAGACCGAGGCCCCGCTGGATATCCGTGACCTCAGCGAATCGCAGCTGCCGCAGGCCGCAGGGATTCGCGCGCTGGGGCTACTTGCTTACGCGGGACAACCGCTAATCGCCCATTCGAGGCTTATCGGGACCATCTCCTTCGGCAGCAGGGAAAAGGAGCGTTTCACGGAAGAAGATTTCCGCCTGATGAAGGCCGTGGCCGACCAGATAGCCGCCGCCGTCGAGCGCAGCCGCCTCCTGGATGCGCTGCGGGAGGGGGAGGAGCGCTTCCGGGAGGTGGTTGAGAGCATCCAGGAGGTGTTCTGGATGACGGACGTGAGCCACAGTCGGCTCGTCTACGTGAGCCCGGGTTTCCAGACCATCTGGGGCCGAAGCAATTCTAGCGTCATGGAATCCATGGACGTATGGAGGGACAGCCTGCATCCGGAAGATCGGCACCGCGTGTTGGTGGATGGGCGCGCGAAGGAGCTCGCTGGGCCGCACCAGAAGATCTACCGGATCTTGCGCCCCGATGAGACGATCCGCTGGGTGCGGGACCGCTCCTTCCCCGTGCGCGACGCCTCGGGCCAGGTAATCCGGCTAGTAGGCGTGGCCGAGGACATCACGGAGCAGCGGCAACTTGAGGAGAAGTTCATGCGCGCCCAGCGGATGGAAGCCCTGGGAACCTTGGCAAGCGGCATTGCGCACGACCTGAATAACATCCTTTCGCCGATGCTCATGGTCGGTGCGCTCTTCAGGGACAAGCTCCAGGCGGCGGAGGACCAGGCGCTGCTTGACATGGTCGAGCGCAGCGCCCGGCGCGGCGCCCGCATCGTCGGGCAGCTGCTCGCCTTCGGACGCGGCCTCGACGGCACCAAGGTCGTCCTCCAGCCCAGGCACATCATCAAGGAAGTCTACAGCCTCATGCAGGAGACCCTTCCACGCAGCATAGAGGTCTCGGTAAGGGTCCCGACCGATCTCTGGAATGTCTCCGCCGACGCCACGCAGATCCACCAGGTGCTCATGAACCTTTGCGTGAATGCCCGCGACGCGATGCCCTCGGGGGGACGGCTCACGCTGTCCGCTGCCAACGACCACCTGAGCGAGGCCGACGTGCAGCACTACGCACCCGCCGTTCCCGGGCCCTATGTCCGCATTCGGGTCCAGGACACCGGATCAGGAATTCCCGCGTCCATCCTGAGCCAAATCTTCGACCCGTTCTTCACCACCAAGGAGGTCGGAAAGGGAACCGGACTCGGTCTCTCTACGGTCATGGGGATCGTAAAGGGTCATGCCGGCATCATCACGGTGACCAGCGAGCCCGGCCAGGGAACCGAGTTCCAGGTGTGCCTACCCGCCAGCGTCGAGCCATTGGGCCAGGACGCTGCCACCGAAGCGCTGAGGGCCCCCGGGGGTCATGGCGAGCTGGTGCTGATCGTCGACGACGAGGACTCGATTCGCCAGGCGACCCGGGAACTGCTGGAAGCCAATGGCTATCGCACGCTGCTCGCCACGAACGGAGGGGAGGCCATCAGCCAGTTCGTGCGCCACCACGAGGCTATTCGAATCGTCTTCACGGACATCATGATGCCGGTCGTCGACGGGATAGAACTCGCGCGCTGGCTCCGGGAATACGACCCCTCCGTCAAGATCATCGCAACCAGCGGTCTCGAGCAGCAAGAGCGTTGGTCGCAATTGGCGGCCCTGGGTGTCGGCGAGGTGATCGCAAAGCCCTTTACGGGTTCGGAGTTGCTGGACGCGATCGCCAACAAGTTGGGACTCGAGCCCCACACCGCGCTCCGCTGAATCCCGTAGTGGACCGGCAGCCGCTTCGCCCCGCACCGCTGAGCAATGGGGGTTGGCCTACCCAGAGAAGAGGAGCAGCCTCTTTCGCAATGCTTCCACCCCGCTGCCTGCGGATGCTGCTCACCCGAAGCCCCTGGTCGGTCGCAGCGCCCTTGGGGCTATTCCTGCTGTGTGCCTACGCGTTTCGCGCGCAGGAGCCCGACCCCGCCGGATGACCCCCATCCCGGAGTACTCACCCTC
Source organism: uncultured Opitutaceae bacterium (assembly GCA_903919205.1). Taxonomy (GTDB): domain Bacteria; phylum Verrucomicrobiota; class Verrucomicrobiia; order Opitutales; family Opitutaceae; genus Palsa-1447. The sequence goes on from CAIXHE010000150.1 coordinate 4,651, forward strand.
CAGGTCGACGCAACCGATGTGGGCCAGAAGATCTTCAAGGTCCACGAGGTGATCCCTGCGAGCGCCGGCCCCCTGTCGCTCGATTGTCCCAAATGGATTCCCGGCGAGCCATTACGCCCGGCAAATCCCGGTTTCCGCGAGCCCGACGCTTCCCGCGGGGTGGGGCTACGGCACGGCACTCGAGCTCTCAGGCCCGGAACATGGGAAGCTTGATCGTTGAGTCCGGCGACCGCGTGTGGAACGGGGGCATCGATTATCACGGCGGCCTCGGATACGCTCACCTGGAAAGAGGCTCAGCGGTTCCGGATCGCCTCGAGGAGATCATCAAGGCGAGGGCCTGAGCTTGGGGTCGGCTTGGCGGCGCCCGGAATCGGCTTGAGTGTCGGGGGCCGGCGGCCTACGAACGCGTCCATGGCCAAGGCCAAGAATGCTGACGCCTACATCAGCGCCGCGCCCGATTTCGCACGGCCCATCCTGACGCATATTCGGGCAGTCGTACACCAAGCCTGCCCCGGAGCGACCGAGAGCATCAAGTGGAGCCACGTCTTTTTTGAATACTCTGGGATGCTCTGCGCCGTGGCCGCGTTCAAGACGCACTGCTCGTTTGGCTTCTGGCATCATGGAATGCGTTCGGTGCTCGAGGAAAATGGCATTCCGCATCGGGAAGGGTCCGGCGACTTTGGGCCGGTCCGCAGCACGGTGGACCTTCCGAGCGACGCGGTCCTCATCCGGTTGGTCCGCGCGGCCGCCGCGCTCAATGCAGCGGGAGTCCCCGCCAGGGCGGCGTCCCGTCCAAAGAGGGTGCCTGCGGTCCCGGCCGACCTTGCCAGGGCCTTCGAGGCCCATCCGGCCGCCGCGCGGGCCTTTCAGGGATTCTCGCCGAGCCATCGACGCGAGTACGTGGAGTGGATCACCGAGGCCAAGCGCGAGGAGACGCGGGCCCGGCGAGTGGCCACGACCCTTGAGTGGCTGACCGAGGGCAAGAAGCGCCACTGGAAATACGCAGGCTGACTTGGGGAGAGGCGATGTTGGGCTTCCGCTCCCAATGATTAACAGATTGAGCCCAACCAATGTGGTACACATTGCCCGACTTTGCCTACGTAGGACGAAGCAACTTCTGAGAAACGAACCTGGTCCGATTCCCGTCTAGGTGGGTGAAATTGGACACCTCACCCATCAAATCTACAACAACTTATATTCTAAGGAGTTGCGCCTATTACGGTAAGCCATATGGGCGAGTGCGATGGCAACCGTGTTCCAGTAACCGCCCTTTGTGGAACACCGTTCAGTTTGTTAATGGCGGCTCTGAAGCTGGACGGACAATACCTGACGGTCAGCCTCGCTCAGGAGCTTCACCTCCTGAAGCCTCGTGAGTGCGGTCGGGGGATCCCGGTCATACTCGTTCGAAAGCACGGTATTCACGGTTTTCAGGCGCAGTACCGGATCGAAGATGTTTCCCGCCCAGTCCAGGGCGAGGTCCGCATGATCGGCCAGCGTGGTTGGCTGGGTCGCGAGGCGTGCGACCGCCTCGTCGAAGTCCGGGAGCGAGGGAAATTGGAGGAGCCACTCAGCCGCTCCTTGGGCGTCAATTGATGCCCAGCGATTGACCGCCTGGCCCAGCATTGCTTCGCGGGTCTGTCCGGGGGGAATTTGCAATGCGAACATGGCCGCGGACTCAGGATCGCCAGCCGACCACGCAGTCCCCAGGGCGATCAGCGCCTTGTTCCGGCTCCCTTCGTCCTGAATGGACAGGATCCAAGCCGCGGCATCCTCGGGCCGGCTGCGTCCCCACTGGTCTGCGAGCATCTCAATCGACAGCTCACGAGTGTCTGCCGGCACGTTGGCCGAATCGTCCACCAGCAACCGCGCATCCTCAAAGGCCCTGGAATCGGCCATGCCTTGGAGGACTGCCGGAAACGCGACCCTGGCAGCCTCGGGATCCTGGGAGTAGAGTTGGTTCAATAAGGCGCGTGCGGTCGGGGCACTGTTTCGTCCTACTTCAGCCATAACGGCCCCGACCTCGCTGGCCTTCGAGGTGTCGGAGAGGGCTCGTCGAAGGGCCGCTCCGGGGTTGGTCCGCGCCCATTGCGTAAGCAGTGCGGTGATCGCCTGAGCGCGCAGATCGCCCTCGAGGCGGGTCTCAGCAAAATCTAGGAGCTGGGACGGCGTCGAAATTCCGAGAGCAAGAAGTCGGCGTAGGCATTCAGCGTCCCTTTCTGCCGAGGGAGGACTGGCTATCAGGAGTTCGATGGCTGTTAGACGGTCCACCGGGTGCCGCCTTACCGGGTCGTTAACCTTCTTTGTGACGGAAAGATACGCCAGCTCGGGTGTCGGCGTTGGACGGCCAAACCGGGCCCAAGTCACGACGCCGGGCACCACGATGCACACCGCGGCAGCCGACACGAAGACGTTTCGGAGCTTCCTTCGTTGACGGTGAAGCACAAAAGGGAAGGGCGCCGTCCCGTCAGGCGGGTGCGGCGCCCGGAGACGATCAGAGGTGTGCGTTGACCGTCGTGAAATAGGAACTCAGCGAGAACGTGGTAGCTGTAGGGTTCGTCGCCCAGGACGGGGTAACCATGTTCATCGTGCCCCCATCTCCGTTCCAGGACCAGGCGAGCACCGTCCAGCCCTCCGTCGATCGGGCGTAGTCGACGATGCCCGACCAGTTGGCGCTACCTGAGGGGGAATTCCCGAATTCCCCAACGATGCCACCCTTGCCGGCAGTGGCCAGATCGGCGATATCGGAATTCTGCAGCGTATGGTTGAGCGCCTGATTCCAGCCGTTCGGATATACGTGGACCGAAGGGAGGATATTGCCGTCATTGATCTTTGCGCCTCCGGAACCCTTGATCGCTAGGGCAGCTGTGTGGGTTTCCTGGCCCCATCCGGGGCAGTCGATGATGATGAGGCCGCTATAGACCTGGCGAACGATCGGGATCGCCTGGTTGTAGGCTGCCGCGTACGTGGCCGCGGTTTGGTTGTGGCTGCCCCATTCGTTCATGAGATTGACAGTGAAGGAACCGGCTGCGGCTAGGGTGGCGTAGTTGGCCTTCCACCAGTTGGCGCCATTGACCAAATCGCTCGCATTATCAGAGCCGAGAACATTGGCGTCATGGTACGTAGCAATCACGGTCATGCCTGCTGCCTTGGCCTGGGAGATCCAACTCTTCGCGGTCGTGATTGAAAATCCACCTGCCGTGGGATCTATCTCGATGCGAACGGTCTTGATCTTCGACTGCGCTTTCATGAGTGCGAAGTCGAACGAGACGTTGCCACTGTTGTAGTAGGATGGCTGCAGGTTGCAGCCGTCACCGAACACGCCTGCCGAGGCAATTCCGGCTGTGGCTGCGAAGAGCCCAGCCTGAACGAGTACGCGGGCCATTTTCCCGAGCGGGATATGGGTTTTCATGGGGTCTGACGGGTTTGCCAGCTGGGGGTTGCCGCTGGCTTCGGCGCCGTGGAAGGGGTTTCTACAGCGCGGCAACTCTAGTTCACTCCATTGCCATCAGCAATGGGATCTCACGTATAAATCCTATGAAAGAGGAAACATCGCCCACCATAGCAGGTATCGTTTCGAGCTTTGGGGGACCTGGTCTAGGTTTCGTGATTATCTGGGTCTAGGACGCACAATAAACATTATGTTAAGTAATTAAGACGCTGAAAATGAGATCCTTACATCTGTGCGTGCCCGGCACGCTAACACCCCGTGGAAACTCGGACGACGACGGCGATGACGCCCTCGTCGTCCGGAGTCCTACGGATACGTGCGGCTCAGCCTAAGAGCTCGGAGGCAGAAGCACCTGGTTGATCACGTGCACCACCCCGTTGGTCGCCAGGACGTTGGGGGTCACAACCGTGGCGCCATTGACGTCTACAGTGCTTCCCGAGATTGAGACGTTCA
>CAIXHE010000151.1 GCA_903919205.1 uncultured Opitutaceae bacterium
AGATCTGGCGGGCGTTGTTCAGGACGGCCTTGTCCTGCGAGTTGGTGCGAACCTTCTGGAACGCGGGAATCGCCATGGCGGCCAGGAGGCCGATGATGACGACGACGATCATGATTTCGACAAGGGTGAAGCCCTTGGAGGTGTTCTTTGTGTTCATTGTGACTGCTTCCTTATGTTGTATGTTTTGTATTATCTACATGTCGCCAAAATGGACGACGCAAAGGATTTGCCCCAAATGCGCCCGCAAGTCCAGCCGATGAACGCGAACCCCTCAGGGTTGAAGCCGTTTCGGGGGGTCACGCCGTGGGCAATGAACCCTATTGCTAAATGCACAACTTCAATGCCTGTAACACGTTAACCCAGGCAGCAATCCGGGTCGTTTCGTGCGACTTACCCTACACTAGGTACTAATACCAAGCCCGCTCGCCCTTGGTATAGGGGACGTCCCCGTTGTAGTAGGTGGGTACCTCGATGTATCGAACCGCCTGCGTGGCCCCTATCTTGGACGAGAAGTAACCCAGAATCGCCAACTCTTTCATCATCCGGAAGTAATGTTCCTCGGAATCCTCGGGCTTCTTGGCGGCATCTTCGGTCTTCTTGCCGGCACCGTCGCCATTCTTGGCGGCGTGTTGGGCCTTTTGCTCGGCGTCGAGCGCGTTGGCCAGCTCGGTGCGCTGGGCGGGCGTGGCGGCCACAAAGGATGTCCCGAAGCGGGCCTTGGAAGCCTCGTTGATTTGGCCCAGGCCCTTCTTGAACACCGCGTGCTGGGGCCCGCTGTAGCAGTCGGTCACCATCATCGCCATGAAGGGTCCGACCTCGGCGGCCTTGGCGCCGGGGATGTCGGTCGCGGGTATGATCGTCTCGGCGATCTCGCCCAGCAGCGCGATGTCCTCGTCGCTGAAGCCCTCCATGGGCTGCTTGCCGGGCGCGGCCTGGCCGCGGAGGATGGACCCGGAGGCGACCATGGCGCCTCCCATCAGCAATGCGATCTGCCGGACGGCCTCTCTTCTGTTCATGCTCATCGGGTGGGTGGGGTTCAGATGTCGCCCTTGCGCAGGGCGTCGGCCGCGAAGGCCGCGGCGCGGGCCGTGAGGGCCATGTAGGTGAGGGATGGATTCACGCAGGAGGACGACGTCATGCAGGCTCCGTCGGTCACGAACAGATTGGGGGCGTCCCACACCTGGTTGTTCTTGTTGAGCACCGAGGTCTTTGGGTCGGCGCCCATGCGGGCGGTGCCCATCTCGTGGATGCCCTGGCCGGGCAGGTACTTTCCGTCGTAGGGCTTCACGTTCTTCACGCCGGCCGCCTCGAGCATCTCGGCGGCGTCGGCCGCCATGTCCTTGCGCATCGCCTTCTCGTTGTCGCGCAGCTCGCAGTTCATCCTCAACACGGGCAGGCCCCACTTGTCCTTGGCCGTCTTGTCCAGGCTCACCGTGTTGCGGTGGTCGGGGAGGGTCTCGCCGAAGGCGGTCATGCCGATCTTCCACGGGCCGGGCTCGCACAGCGCGTCCTTGAGGGGGGCCCCGATGCCCACCTCGGCCACGTCCCGTTCCCAGCCTTGGCGGTCGGCGCTTCCCTGGTAGCCGAAGCCGCGCACGTAGTCGCGCTTTTCGCCGAACAGGTTCCGGAACCTGGGTATGTAGAAGCCGTTTGCGCGGCGCCCGAAGATGTAGCGGTCCTGGAAGCCGTCCACGTCCCCGGATGCGCCGACCCGGAAGTGATGGTCCATGACGTTGTGGCCTAGCTCTCCGCTGCTGCTGCCGAGGCCGCCGGGCCAGACGTCGGTCGCGGAGTTCATGAGCACCCAGGCCGAGTTGAGCGCGGACGCACAGAGGAAGACCACCTTCGACTTGAACTCGTAGGTCTGGCGGGTCTCGGCGTCGAGCACCTCGACGCCCTTCGCCCGGCGCGTGTCCTTGTCGTACACGATGCGCGTCACGATCGAGAACGGTCGCAGCGTCAGGTTGCCGGTCTTTACCGCGGCCGGAAGGGTGGAGGACTGGGTGCTGAAGTAGGCTCCGAACGGGCAGCCCAGGTCGCACTTGTTGCGGTATTGGCAGTGGTTGCGCCCGTTGTGGGGCTCCGTGAGGTTGGCGACGCGCCCGATGATCATGCGCCGCGAGTCGGAGTAGTGGGCCTTGATGCGGGCAGCGACGTCCTTCTCGACGACGTTGAGCTCCATCGGAGGCAGGAACTTGCCGTCGGGCAGCTGGGGCAGCCCCTCGATGGAGCCGCTGATGCCGGCGAACGACTCAACGTGGTCGTACCAGGGCGCCATGTCCGGGTACCTCAGGGGCCAGTCCACCGCGATGCCCTCGCGCGCGTTGGCCTCGTAGTCGAACTCGTTCCAGCGGTAGCTCTGTCGGCCCCACATGAGCGAGCGGCCGCCGACATGGTAGCCGCGGAACCAGGCGTACGGCTTCTCTTCGACGTAGGGCGATTCCTTGTCGACGACCCAGTAGCTCGCGTTCGCCTCGTGCATGAAGCCGTCGCGGGTCATCACTTTATGCTCCTCGCGGATCGAGTTCGGGATCATCCGGTCCCGGTGGGGAATCTCCCAGGGGGCCTTCAAGGCGTTCACGTACCCGGTGATGTGCTCGATGTTCTCGCCTCGCTCGAGCATGAGCACCTTGAGGCCCCGCTCGGTCAGCTCCTTCGCGGCCCAGCCGCCGCTGATGCCGGAGCCAATAACGATCGCGTCAAAATTCTGGTCGCTCATAGTCAGTCTCTGGGGTTAGGCTGATGGGGTGGTTTGAAGATAACTCGATGCCCTTGGGAGAATTCAAGGCTTTCCTTGGCAAAATCGCAAATCGCTGGGCGCCTTCTAATCGACTTCCTTAGTTCGGCCCCGGTTGCTAGGGTGCCGCGCATGATCCCCAACCCCCTGCGCACCCTCCTTGCTGCCCTGTCGCTGGCGACCTGCGCCCTCGCCCAGACACCCGCCCCAGCCGGCCTCGGCATCTTCAGCTCGGCGGCCGACATCGGCACCGTCAGCCGGCCCGGAACCGCCGTCTTCGACCCCGTCCAGCAGACCTACACAGTCGCCGCCAGCGGAGCCAACATGTGGTTTGGCGAGGATGCGATGGAGTTCGTCTCGAAGAAAGTCTCGGGCGACGGGTCCATCGCCGCCGACATCCTCTTCGTCGGCGCGAGCTCCCAGACCCACCGAAAGGCGTGCCTCGTCATCCGACAGAACCTCTCACCGGGCTCGCCGTACGTCGACGTCGCCCGCCACGGCGACGGGCTCACCTCGCTGCAGTTCCGCGAGACCCAGGACGGCCCGACGAAGGAGATCCAGTGCAACGTCGCGGCGCCGGAGCGCGTGCGCCTGGACAAGATCGGGGATCATGTCTACCTCTCCATCTCCAAGGGCGGCGAGGAGCCGAGGCCCTCGGGCTGCTCGTTCGAGCTGCATTTCTCCGACCCCTTCTACATCGGCCTGGGCGTCTGCGCCCACGACAACACGGCCTACGAGACGGCGATCTTCTCGAAGGTCGTGATCGGTGCGGCCTCCAAGGCCGCTGCCGAGCCGCAGCCCGGCCTCAAGATCATCACGCTGCCCTCGGGCGACCGCCGCGTGGCGGACCGCTGAGGCCGCCCGCGCCCGTTTCGCTTTGCGAGAGCGAGCGCGACGCGTTCCAATCGGGGGAGATGATCTCTTTTCAGGAGGGCAAGGGCCCGGGAGCCAAGAAGGCCGCGGCGCGGATCCTTTGCCTCAGGATGGTTGTGGTGGGCACCCAGCCCAGGGTGTGGCGGCGCCTGCTTGTGCGCGAGACCATGTGGCTCTCGCGGCTCCACGACTCGATCCAGATCGCCTTCGACTGGTTCGACTACCAGACGCACCTGTTCGCGATGGACGACCTGAGGTTTGGAAACCCGGTCAAGCGAGACGACCTGGTCGTCGAGGACGACCGGGACGTGACGCTCCTCGACCTGAACCTGGCGAACCGCGACAGGATGACCTACGAGTACCTGATCGGCGAGGGCTGGAAGGTGGAGGTGCGCGTGGAGAAGACGGCGGCGGCGGCGAAGGGCGCCCACTACCCGCTGTGCGTCGCGGGCGAGCGCTCCGGGCCCCCCGAGGACTGCGGGGGACTCGAGGCGTTCCACGACATGCTCTCCTGCCTGAAGGAGCCCGAATCGGACCTGGGGCGCGAGTGGCTGAGCTGGCTCGGGCCCGAGTACGACCCCGACGCGTGCGACCTGACGAAGATCAACGCGGCGCTGCGCAAGCTTGGCAAGTAGGGCGCCCGGAAGGGCGGGACCTCCGGGCTTGCGGGGGTGCTTGTCCCGCGTTCACCTTCGGCTGAACCCATGAACCCCCTGCGACGCGCGGCCCTGCTGCTCCTACCCCTGGCCGCGTTGGCCGCGCGCGCCGAGGACGCGGCGCCGCCCAAGCGCGACCTCGAGATCGAGGACCTCTTCCGCCTGCACCGGCTGAGCGACCCGCAGCTTTCGCCGGACGGCCGGCGCTTCGTGTTTGTCCAGACCGACACGGTCAAGGCCGCAAACGGGACCGAGAGCAGCCTCTGGTCCGTGCCGGCCGAGGGCGGCGCCCCGCGGCGGATGACCCGCACTTCGAAGCACGACAGCCACCCTCGCTGGTCGCCCGACCTGCGCTGGATCGTGTTCCAGTCGGACCGCGACGGCACGGACCAGCTCTGGGCCATCCCGGCGGCGGGCGGCGAGTCTTTCAAATTGACCTCGGTCTCTACCGGGGCCGGCGAGCCCGTGTGGTCCCCAGACGGCACCCACATCGCCTTCGCTTCGTCCGTGTGCGCGGAGTTCTCGGACAAGCCCTTCGCCCGCTCAAACGCCCTCAACCGCGAGCGGCTGGACGCCCGCGAGAGGTCGAAGGTCAAGGCGCGGATCCTGACCGAGCTCCACTACCGGCACTGGAGCGCCTGGACCGACGGCCTCACCCGCCACCTCTTCATCGTGCCCTTCTACGACGGGGCCGCCGGCGAGCCCCGCGACGTCACGCCCGGACCCCGCGACGCGCTGCCGATCTCGAGCACCTTCGAGGCGGGCGACGAGTTCGCGTTCACCGTGGAGGGCCGCTCGCTCGTCCACACGGCGGAGCCGCTGCCCACCCGCGAGGAGGCGTGGTCCACGAACCTGGACATCCTCGCCGAGGACCTGAAGTCGGGCAAGACCTCGGCCGTCACCACCAACCGGGCGGCCGACGGGCTGCCCCGGTTCTCGCCCGACGGGCACCTGCTCGCCTACCGCGCCCAGGCGCGCCCCGGCTTCGAGTCGGACCGCTGGGAGCTCTGGACGCTCGACCTTCGCTCGGGCGCCCGCAGGAGCCTCACGGCGGGGGTCGACTCCACCGTTGAGGACCTTGCATGGGCGCCCGACAGCAAGAGCGTGTTTGTCGTCGTTCCCGACCATGCGGCCTCGACGATCCTCTCGGTTCCCCTGGACGGGAAGGCGCCGACGCGCATCTGGACCGGCGGGTCGGTGCAGTCGCTCGGGGTGGCGCCCGACGGGACGTGGATCTACTTCATGCACGGCGCGCTGACGGCGCCCGCGGAGCTGGTGCGCCTGCGCGTCGGCGCCAACCAGGTTGAGCCCGTGACGCGCGTGAATGCGCAGCTCCTCTCCGGGCTCGCGATGAGCGCCCCCGAGTCCATGACGGTGGCGGGGGACGGCGGCACGCCCGTGCAGATGTGGATCATTAAGCCGCCGCACTTCGACCCCGCCAGGCGCTACCCCCTCGTCCTCATGGTCCACGGCGGCCCCCAGAGCGCGTGGTCCGACAGCTGGTCCTACCGCTGGAACCCCGAGCTGTGGGCGGCGCAGGGCTACGTGGTGGCCCTGCCGAACCCGCGCGGCAGCGTCGGTTTCTCCCAGAAGTTCACCGACGAGATCTCGAGGGACTGGGGCGGCCGCGTCTACGCCGACCTGATGGCCTGCCTGGCGGCCGCCGAGGCGCTGCCCTGCACCGATCCCGAGCGGATGGCGGCCGCGGGCGCCTCGTTCGGCGGATACATGATGAACTGGTTCGAGGGGCACACCGACAAGTTCAAGGCGATCGTCACCCACGACGGGACGTACAACTTCGACTCGATGTACGGATCGACGGACGAGCTGTGGTTTGTCGAGTGGGACACGGGCGTGCCGTGGGAGACGCCGGACTTCGACAAGTTCTCGCCCCACCTCTATGCGGCCAACTTCAAGACCCCGGACCTGATCATCCATAACGAGCTCGATTTCCGCGTCCCGATCGGGGAGGGCGAGCAGCTCTTTACGATGCTCCAGCGCCGGGGGGTTCCCTCCAAGTACCTGAGCTTCCCCGACGAGGGCCACTGGGTGCTCAAGCCGCAGAACAGCGAGCTCTGGCACCGCACCGTCTTCGACTGGCTCGCCACCTACCTCAAGAAGTGACGGTCTCGGCGAGCTTCTCGCGCAGGTGGGTCACCCGCAGCTTCGACTCGCCGTTGCGCACCGCCATCGAGTAGGCAGCGGGTTCCCCGACGATGAACACCTTCTTCCTTCCGCGGGTGATGGCGGTGTAGAGCAGGTTGCGCTGGAGCATCATGAAGTGGCCCTTGAGCAGCGGCACGACCACCACCGGGTACTCGCTGCCCTGGGACTTGTGGATGCTGATCGCGTAGGCGAGGGCCAGCTCGCCCATCTCGCCCCGCGTGAAGGACTGGGCCTCCCCGTCGAAGTCCGCCTCGATCCTGCCCGCTTCCGGGTCCACGGAGGTGAGGGTGCCGATGTCGCCGTTGAACAGGTTCTTGTCGTAGTTGTTGCGCAGCTGGATCACCTTGTCGCCCGGCCTAAACTCCCCGGACTGCGTGCGGATCCCCTTGGAGCGCCCGTTGAGCGCGCCCTGCAGCTGGACGTTCAGGTTAGCGACTCCGGCCACGCCCTTGTGCATCGGGGCCATGACCTGCACGTCGGTCACCGGGTCGAAGTACGCGTAGTTGCGCGGGATGAACTCGGTGCACAGGGCGACCACCTTGCTCACGCAGTCCTCGGGCGAGTCCGCCACGAGGAACGTGAGGTCGTTGTAGGCGCCGATCGTGTCGAGGCCGTTGGCCACCTGGGGCAGCGCCGTGTCCCCGGAGTTGATGGCGTGGGCGGTCGTCACGATCCCGCTCTGGCCCTTCTGGCGGAAGATGACCGAGAGCCTCGTGACCGGGGCGCGCGACGCCGTGATCAGGTCCTGCAGCACGTTGCCGGCGCCGACGCTCGGCAGCTGGTCGGTGTCGCCGACGAGCAGCAGGTGCGCGCGGGCGGGCACGGCCTGCAGGAGCGCCGAGGCGAGTCGCGTGTCGAGCATCGACACCTCATCGACGATCAGGAAGTCGGTCGCGAGGGGGTGCGCCTCGTTCGAGGTGAACCCCGCGGCCGGGTCGTACTTGAGCAGCCGGTGGATGGTCGAGGCGTAGCCCCCGGTGGTCTCGGCCAGGCGCTGCGCGGCCCGGCCGGTGGGCGCCGCCAGGTGCACGCGCACGCCCTTCGCCTTCAGGATGCTGACCAGCGAGCGCAGCGTGGAGGTCTTCCCGGTGCCGGGCCCCCCGGTGAGGATCGAGACCTTGTGGGTGAGGGCGCTGCGCACCGCCTGCTGCTGGAGCTCGTGGAAGGGGAAGCCCGCCTTGGCCTCCGCCCACTGGAGGGCGGCCTCGACCTTGATCGGCGGCAGGCCGCTTGCGACCCGCAGGAGGCGCGAGACCACCTCCGCGATTTTGCGCTCGGCCCGGTCGTTGACGGGCAGCTGCAGCAGGCCCGAGCCCGGAAGCGGGGCGCCCTCCGATCGGGGCAGGTGCCGGACGAGCTGGCGCGCCTTCACGAGGGCCTCGATCCGGGCCGTGACGAGCTCCGACGACGTGTCGAGCATCTCGGTGGCGTGGTCGCGCAGGCGCTCCTCGCCGATCGCGGTGTGCCCCTCCTCCTGGAGCGTCTCCATGGCGAAGAGGATGCCCGCCTCGAGCCGCGGGGCTGCGTCGTTGGCGAACCCGAGGTTGATCGCGATCTTGTCCGCCGTCTTGAAGCCGATGCCCTCGATCTCGCGGGCGACCCGGTACGGCTCGCTCATCAGGACCGTCTTCGCCTGCGAGCCGTACTGCTTCACGAGCTTCAGGCACTGGCTCGGGCTCACCCCGTACGTCTGCAGGAAGATGTACAGCTCGCGCTCGGTGCGCTTGCCGTCCCACGCCTGCTTGATCGCCGTGGCGCGCTTGCGGCCGATCCCTGCCACGTCGCGCAGGCGGCCGGACTCCTCGCTTAGCACGCGGAAGGTGTCCGTGCCGAACGCGTCGACGATCTTGTTGGCGTAGACCCGGCCGATGCCGGGCACCAGGCCGCTGCCGAGGTACTTGCGAATCCCGTAGACGCTCGACGGCAGCTCGCTCTTGAACGAGGCGATCTTGAACTGCGCCCCGTGCTGGGAGTGGCTGGTCCACTCCCCGCTGAGGTGGAGGGTCTCGCCGCACTCGACCCCGGGGAGCGCGCCCACGATCGTCACCGGCTCGGCCTTCCGGGAGGCGTCGAGCCCGTCCGGCCTGAATTCCGCGATGGTGTAGTGGTTCTCCTCGTTGAGGAAGATGATGCGCTCGAGGACGCCGGTCAGGGCGGAGCTGGAGGGGGATTCGGGCACGTGCGGTGGAGGGACCCTCTGCGATGGTCGATAACCCCGACGAGATCAACCGTGCATGTTATCCCGGGTTGATACGGGGCGGCCGGTGCCCCATCCTCCCGCCATGAAGTGGCCGTCCCTAGTCCTCGCCGCCGTCGCCCTCTCGGTCGCGCCCCTGCGGGCCGCCGCGTCCGCGGGCGTAGACGAGGCGGCGGTGCGCCAGCTGAACGACGACTACGTGCGGGCCTTCCTGAACAGCGACGTCGGGCGATTCGGGGGGCTGCTCTCGACCGACTTCACGGCGGTGCTTGCGGACGGGCGGCTGATCGACCGCAGGGCGTTCCTGCTGCAGGCCGCCAGCCGGCCGGACGCCGTCGACTTCAGGCTCCACGAGGTGGTGATCCGCGTCTACTCCGACTCCGCCATCCTGGGGGCCCTGGTCACCTACCGGCGTGCGGGCGGGGAGGCGGTGCGCACCCGCTACACGGCGCTCTTCGTCCTCCAGGAGGGCCGCCTGCGGATCGCGTCGGTGCAGTGGACCCGCGCCCCGGCGCCGTAATTTGGTCTGGCGCGCAGCGGGGGCGTCCCCGAGATTAGACGGGACATGCCCGAGACCCTAGAGCTAGCCCCCGCCCGAGCCACGGCGCGCGCCGCAGAGGGTTCGCTCCAGGTCGACATCGGCGGCTCGTGGAGGCTTCAGGACCCCTCGCCGCGGTGGCACGCCCTCCTGGGGCCGGAGAAGCCCGCGTCGGTGCGCCTGGCCTCGCCCGAGGTCGGGTCTTGGGACACCTCGCTCGTGGTCTTCGTCGGTGAGGCCCTGGTCTGGTCCCGCGAGTCCGGGATCCCCTGTGACGTGTCGGCGTTGCCGGACAAGCTCGTCGGCCTGGCCCGGCAGTTCGAGGGCTCGATGCAGTCGACCGAGCGCATCGCCCACGCCCAGAGCCTGGTGGTCGACGTCGGCATCTCTACGCGCCACGCGCTGCGGCAGGCCCGAGGCTTCCTGCAGTTCGTGGGCGAGTGCTGGATCGACTCCACCCGCTTCGTGCTCGGCAAGGCGAGGTTCCGCTGGGGCGACTGCCTCCTCGAGATGCAGAAGTGCGGCGCCATGGCGCTGCCGATCGTCAGCCTCATCAGCTTCCTGGTGGGCGTCACGCTCGCCTACTCGGGTTCGATCGTTCTCAAGCGCTTCGGCGGCGAGATCTGGGTCGCCGACCTGATCGGCGTCGCGATGACGCGCGAGATGGGAGCCCTGATGGCCGCTGTCGTTCTCTCCGGGCGCACCGGCGCGGCGTTCGCTGCGGAGATCGGGAGCATGAAGGCGAACGAGGAGATCGACGCCCTCAGCGTGCTCGGCATTTCCTCCGTGCGCTTCCTGGTGCTCCCGCGGGTCCTCGCGCTCGGGCTCATGATGCCGCTCCTCGCCATGTACGCGAACTGCCTGGGAATCCTCGGGGGCATGGCGGTCGCCTTCGGCACCCTTGACATCCCCCCGGCGGCCTACTGGGTCGAGATGCTGACGATCGTCGACATGTCGGACGTGACGGTCGGCATGATCAAGGCCGTGGCCTTCGGGCTCATCGTCGGGCTCTCGGGCTGCCTGAGGGGCCTGCAGGCCGAGCGCAACGCCTCAGGTGTCGGCCGCGCGGCCACCTCGGCGGTGGTGACAGCCATCCTGCTCATCATCGTCGCGGACGCGGTGTTCGCCGTGCTCTTCCACGCCCTGGGCCTATGAGCGCCGAACCGACGCCCGCCATCGAGGTGAGGGGCCTCTCCTGCTCCTACGAGGACGTGCCGGTCCTCGAGAACGTCTCCTTCTGCGTGCGCCCCGCCGAGATCTTCTTCATCATAGGAGGCTCCGGCTGCGGCAAGACGACGCTCCTGCGCAACCTGGTGGGGCTCGAGAAGCCCACCCAGGGCAAGGTGCTGTTCAAGGGGCGGTCCTTCACCGACGCCGACCCCGCCGAGCGGCGCGAGATGCTGAGGACCTTCGGGATGCTCTTCCAGAGCGGTGCCCTATGGACGTCGCTCACCCTCAGCGAGAACATCGGCCTCCCGCTCGAGGAGTACACCGACCTGCCCGGCGACGAGATCCGCGAGATCGCGGCCTTCAAGCTGGGGCAGGTCGGGCTCTCCGGCTTCGAGCAGCACTATCCCTCGGAGATCAGCGGGGGCATGCAAAAGAGGGCGGGGCTGGCCCGGGCCCTGGCGCTCGACCCCGGGATCGTCTTCTTCGACGAGCCGTCCGCGGGCCTGGACCCTGTCACCGCGCGCAACCTCGACGTCCTGATCACCCAGGTGCGCGACACCTTCGGGACGACGATCGTCGTCGTCTCCCACGATGTGGACTCGATCTTCGGGATCGCGGACCGGGTCATCATGCTCGACCGCTCCAAGCGGGGCGTGATCGCCGAGGGCACGCCCACCGAGCTCGCCCGGGCGGGGGCGAACCCCAAGGCCGTAGAATTTTTGACACGAAGGAGCGTCCGTCCAGTCTAGAGAGCAACCCAGAGCCCACGAGGACATGAAAACAAAGATCAGCCCAGCCGTCGTAGGAGCCTTCGTGCTCGGAGCCTTCGCGCTCGGCATCCTCGCCCTGCTCTCCCTTGGCAGCCTGAGCCTCTTCTCGAAACCGGAGCGCTTCATCGTGTACTTTGACGAGACGATCAGCGGCCTCGACCAGGGCTCGCCCGTCAAGCTGCGCGGCGTTCGCATCGGCCACGTGGTGGGCACCTCCATCCGCTATGACCAGGCGACCAACCGGTCGCTGGCCGCCGTCGTCTGCGAGATGAACAAGGGCGCCCTGACCGACGAGCGCGGAGCGCCGCTCGATGTGTCCGACCGCGCGGCCCTCCAGGCCCTGGTCGACCGGGGCCTGCGGGCGCAGCTCGAGCTGAGCGGCCTGGCGACGGGGCTCCTCTTCGTGGAGCTCGACTTCATGGATCCGCACAGGTTCCCGGACACCAACACGACCACCGACCTGAAGTACGTCGTGATTCCCGCGGCGCCCTCCGAGATCTCCGAGTTCCGCTCGAGCGCGTCCAACATGATGGCCAGCGCGACGGCGCTCCTCGGCAAGCTCCAGCAGATCGACTTCCAGGGGCTCTCGACGGAACTGAAGAAGCTGGTGGCGGAGACCCGGACGCGGATGGAGGGCGTCGACCTGAAGGGGCTCGCCGACCAGTGGAGGCGCACGGGCGAGTCGGTCGACACGCTGGCCCGCTCGCCCCAGGCCGTCCACGCCCTGGAGAACCTGAACCTGACGCTGGACGCCCTGAGGACCTCGATCGGCCACCTGGACACCCAGGTCGACTCAAACGGCAAGCAGCTCCAGGCGACGCTCATCGAGGCCAAGTCGGCCCTCGAGTCCTTCAACTCGGCGGCCTCCTCGGCGCGCGGGTTCATCAACGCCCAGCAGGGCTTCGGGCTGGAGACCACGCGCGCCCTCGCCAAGGTGGCCGACGCGGCGGAGTCCATCCAGCGCCTGGCTGATTTCCTCGAGCGCAACCCGAACTCCCTCGTGGCCGGGCGCAAGGAGCCCAAGTGACCCCCGCACCCTCCATGAAACACCCGCTTCGCCCGATCCTCGCCGCCGCAGGCCTGCTGGCGCTCGCCGCCTGCAACGTGGTGCCGCCCGCCCAGGACGACCCGACCCGGTACTTCGTGCTGGCCGATGCGGGCGTGTCGGCCTCGCACTCCGAAGGCACCCTCAGGGTGGGCCTGAAGTCGGTGCAGCTTGAGGGCTACCTGAAGCGCAAGGACATCGTGATAAGGACCGGGGCGAACGAGGTGGAATTCAGGGACTTCCGCCTTTGGGCGGAGCCGCTCGACTCCGGGGTCTCCCGCGTGCTCAGGCAGGCCCTGCGGGCGTCGCCGCCGGTCGGCCAGGTCTACGCGGAGCCCTTCCCGGTGGACGGTGCCCGCGACTACGATGTGTCGGTCGAGATCCTGCACTGCGAGGGAGCTGCCTCGGGTAGCGGGCAGGTCGCCCGGCTCTCCGCGGTCTACGAGATCTCCACCGTCGGCCCGCAGGCCCACGTCGTGGCCCGTCGGCGCTTTGACGCCCCCGACCAGGCCTGGGACGGGCGCGACTACGGATCGCTGGCGGGTCTGCTGTCGGCCGACATCGCCTCGCTTGGCGCCGACATCGCCCGAAACCTGCCCCCGCTGCCGTAGGTCAGCGAAGGGCGGCCGCGATCCGCACGAGCGCCTTCTCGACGTTCTCGCGGCTGTTGAACGCGCTGATGCGGATGTGGCCTTCGCCGCACTTTCCGAATCCGGCGCCCGGCGTGCAGACCACCTGGGCCTTATCGAGCAGCAGGTCGAAGAAATCCCACGAGTCGCGGCCCGAGTTCACCCAGATGTAGGGCGCGTTGTCGCCGCCCACCGCGGACAGGCCGAGGCTCGCCACGGCCGAGCGGATCAGCTGGGCGTTCCCGAGGTAGAAGTCGGTGAGCGCGCGCGTCTGCTGCCGGCCGGCCTCGGAGAAGATCGCTGCGGCCGCCCGCTGCACGGGATAGGACACCCCGTTGAACTTGGTCGTGTGCCTGCGGTTCCAGAGGGCGTGCAGCGGGTGGGTCTGCCCCGATGCGTCCCAGGCGACCAGCGACTTCGGCACCACGGTGTAGGCGCAGCGCGTGCCGGTGAACCCGGCGGTCTTCGAGAAGCTGCGGAACTCGATCGCGACCTCGCGGGCGCCCTCGATCTCGTAGATGGAGTGGGGGATCGCCGGGTCGCGGATGTAGGCCTCGTAGGCCGAGTCGAACAGGATGACGGCCCTGTTGCGCTTGGCGTAGGCCACCCAGGCCTCCAGCTGGGCCCGCGTCGCCACGGCGCCCGTGGGGTTGTTCGGGAAGCAGAGGTAGATCAGGTCCGCGGGGGCGTCCGGCACCGCCGGCACGTAGCCGTTGGACGCGTTCGACTCCAGGTAGAGGATGCCCTCGTAGCGGCCCCCGACGTTCGCGCCGGTGCGCCCCGCCATGACGTTCGTGTCCACGTAGACCGGGTAGACGGGGTCGGGAATCGCCAGGCGCGCGTCGGTCGAGAAGATCTCCTGAATGTTGCCGCAGTCGCACTTCGACCCGTCCGAGATGAAGATCTCGTCCGGCTCGATCCGGCAGCCGCGGCCTGCGTAGTCGTGCTGGGCCACGAGCTCCCTCAGGAAGGCGTAGCCCTGCTCGGGGCCGTACCCCTTGAACGTCTCGCGCCGGGACATCTCGTCGGTGGCGGCATGCATCGCCTCGACGCACGCCGGCGGCAGAGGCTCGGTGACGTCGCCGATGCCCAGCCGAATCACCGGCGACTGAGGGTGGGCCGCCGTGTACGCGCCGACGCGCCGGGCGATGTCGGCGAAGAGGTAGGAGGCCTTGAGCTTCGTGTAGTTCTCGTTGATGCGAATCATGATCTGTTGGTAAAGAGTGCGTTAAGTCGTCCGAATGCGGCCGAAAACCTTGAACAAAGCGAGCGGCGCGGCTTTGTTCAACCGCTAACCCCATGCAACACGTCGTTTCCGTCGCCGCGATGCGAGAGTCGGCCGCCCGCCTGAGGGCGGGGCGTCAGGGGCTGTCGCTGGTGCCCACCATGGGCGCCCTGCACGCGGGGCATGAGGCCCTGATCGCTGCAGCCGTTTCCGCGGGTCAACCCGTTGTCGTTTCGATATTTGTGAATCCCCTGGCCTTCGGGCTGAACGAGAACATGGGCACGTATCCCCGGAGCCTCGAGGCGGATCTGGAGCTCTGCGAGCACCTGGGTGTGGACGCGGTCTTCGCACCCTCGGTCGAGGAAATCTATCCGAAGGGCTACTCGACCTATGTCGCCGAGGAGACGGTGAGCAAGCACCTCTGCGGCGCCTCCCGCCCGACCCATTTCAGGGGTGTGACGACCCTCTTCGCGAAGCTGATCAACATCATCGGCCCGGACCGCATCTACCTCGGCCAGAAGGATCCCCAGCATGTTGCCGTCCTGCGCAAGATGGCGGTCGACCTCAACTACGACGTCGACTTCATGGTCGTCCCGATGGTGAGGGAGCACGACGGCCTGCCGGAGGGCGTGCGCAACCGCGAGCTCACGAACGCGCTGCGCGCCGAGGCGCTGGCGATCTCCGGGGCGCTCAAGGTCGCCCGCCAGATGGTCGAATCCGGCGTGCGCAACACGGACCGGCTGATCGCCGAGGCGACCCACCTGATCCGACAGCACCACCGGCTGCGCATCATCTACGTGTCGCTGGTCGACAGCACGACCATGGAGGCGGTGCGCGAGGTCGTGCCCGGCAGGACCCTCATGTGCATCGCCGCTTGGGTGGACGAGGTCCGCCTGACCGACAACACGGAGCTCTAGGGTGCGCGGGATGGCCCAGGTCAAGATCGGGGTCGTGGGTTCCGGGGCGGTGGGCACCTAATTTGGCGCCCGCCTGGCGCTGGCGGGCGCCGAGGTGCGCTTCCTCATGCGGGGCGACCTGGCCGCGGTGCGGTCCCGCAATCGGATCACGGTCCACGACCACCTGGGGCGCGCCGAACTGTCCCCGGTCGCCGCCTTCGACGCTCCGCAGGAGATCGGCCCGGTCGACGTCGTGCTGGTCGGCCTGAAGACCACGTCGTCCCGCGCCGCCCGGGATCTGATTGAGCCCCTGCTCGGGCCCTCGACCGCCATCCTCACTCTCCAGAATGGCCTCGGCGCGGACGAATTCCTAGGGAGCCTCTTCGGGGCGTCCCGGATCCTGGGCGGCATCGTCTTCATGGCCATCAACCGGATGGGACCCGGGGAGGTGCGCGTGTTCGACCGGGGCTCGGTGACGCTCGGGGAATGGGCCGGTGGGCCGACCGAGCGCGTGCGGGCCCTGGTGGACCTCTTCGAGCGGGCGGCCCTGGGGCCGCGGCTGGTCGAGGACCTGCAGGAGGCCCGCTGGAGGAAGCTCGTCTGGAACATCCCCTTCAACGGCCTCTCGATCGCCGAGGGAGGCGTCGCGACCGACCGCATCTGCTCGGATCCTCGGCTGGCCGCCGAGGCCCGGGCCCTGATGCACGAGGTGCAGGCGGCGGCCGCGGGCTTCGGCTACACGATTCCCGACGCCTTCATCCAGAGGCAGTTCGAGGTGACGCCCCCGATGGGCGCCTACCGACCGTCGAGTCTCGTCGATTTCCTCGCGGGCCGCGAGGTCGAGGTGGAGTCGATCTGGGGCGAACCGCTCCGGCGTGCGAGGGGCCGCGGCGTCGCGATGCCGCGACTCGAGGCGCTCCATGCGCGCCTCGTCTCGCTCTGCGCCGGGCCGCGGCCGGGCGTCCCGGGCTGAGCCCTGCAAACGGGCTGCGGAAGCGCGTTTGGCCATCATCGCGCTTGCGATGGGTGGGCACGGATGAGAGCGTTCGCGCCATGCAAATTCGCAGGCATTTGACGGCCCTCTTGGCCGTGGCACTGTCCGTTTCGGCCCGCGCTTCCGTGAACGTGGCCGACCTCGACCTCTCGGTGAAGCCGCAGGACGACTTCTTCCACTACGCCGACGGCACGTGGATCAAGAACCACCCGGTGCCCCCCGAGTACACCCGCTGGGGCGCCTTCGACGTGCTCCAGATCCAGAACGTGGAGCGCATGGACAAGATATGCCAGGCGGCCGCCGCCAAGGGCGCTGCGGGCACCCCGTCCGAGCGGCTCGTGGGTGACCTGTACGCGAGCGGCATGGACGAGGCGGCGGTCGATGCCGCCGGCGCGGCCCCGCTCAAGGCTGAGTTCGACCAGATCGCGGCGGTTTCCGACGCGGCCGCCGTGCTTGTCGAGATCGGCCGGCTCCACGCCGAGGGCGTCGGCGCCGGGTTCGACTTCGGCAGCGGACCGGATGCCAAGGACAGCGGCACCGAGATCGCCGAGCTCTCCCAGGGCGGCCTCGGCCTCCCCGACCGCGACTACTACCTCGGCGACGACGAGAAATCCAAGACGATCCGCGCCCAGTACCTCGCCCATGTGACGAAGATGTTCGGGCTGCTGGGTGATGCTCCGGAGGCCGCGGACGCACAGGCCCGAGGGGTCCTCAGGCTCGAGACCGAGCTGGCGCGGGCCTCGCTCTCCCGAGAGGTGCTGCGCAACCCCTATGCGAGCTACCACAAGCTCGCCGTCACCGACCTGCCGAAGTTCACGGGGGCGCTGGACTGGTCCGCGTTCTTTGGCGCCGTGGGAGCCCCGACGTTCACGGAGCTCAACTTCGCGCACCCGGACTTCTTCAAGGCCTTTGCGGCGCAGCTCTCCTCGGCGCCCGTGGCGGACTGGAGGGCCTACCTGCGCTGGCACCTGGTGCACAAGGAGGCGGCCATGCTGAGCGAGCCGTTCGTGCAGGAGGACTTCCATTTCTACCGCTCGACCCTCGGGGGGGCCAAGAAGCTGCTCCCGCGATGGAAGCGGGTGGTGGCCGAGGTCGATGGTGACGTCGGCGACGCCCTGGGCCAGCTCTACGTGGCCGAGTACTTCCCGCCGGAGTCCAAGGCGCGCGTGCTCAAGCTGGTCTCGAACCTCCGCGCCGCGCTCCGGGAGGACCTGGCCACGCTGTCCTGGATGGACGACGCCACCCGGGCGAAGGCGATCGTCAAGCTGGACGCGATCGGCGTGAAGATCGGCTACCCCGACACCTGGCGGGACTACGGCGCCCTTCACCTCGACCGCGGTTCCTATGTGGTCAACGTGATGCGCTGCGACGCCTTTGACGTGCACCGCAGGCTCGCCAAGATCGGCAAGCCTGTCGACCTGAAGGAATGGCACATGACGCCCCCGACCGTGAATGCCTACTACAGCCCGCTGAGGAACGAGATCGTGTTCCCCGCGGGGATCCTCGAGCCGCCCTTCTTTGACGCGAAGGCGGACGACGCCGTGAACTACGGCGGCATCGGGGTGGTGATCGGACATGAGATGACCCACGGTTTCGACGACCGGGGCCGGCAGTACGACGCGTCCGGCAACCTCGCCGACTGGTGGAGCCCGGAGAGCGCCGCCCGCTTCAAGGCCAAGGCGGCCGGCATCGTCTCGCAGTTCTCGGGCTACACGGTGCTCGACGGCGTGCACGTGATCGGCGAGCGCACCCAGGGCGAGAACATCGCGGACCTGGGAGGCGTGAGGATCGCCTACGCGGCCCTCCAGAAGGCGCTGGTCGGCCAGTCCCGCGACAAGATCGACGGCTTCACGCCCGAGCAGCGCTTCTTCATCAGCTTCGCCTCGGTCTGGGCCAGCTCGATCACGCCCGAGCAGGCGCGGCTGCGCGTGAAGACCGACCCGCACGCCCCTGCCCAGTTCCGCGTGAACGGACCCCTATCCAACCTAGACGAGTTTGCGGCGGCCTTCGACGTTCCCGAGGGCGCCCCGATGCGCCGGGCGCCCGCGGACCGCGTGGCGATCTGGTGACATGCACGCGCCGAAGCGCAGCCCCTACAGCGGCAAGCGCGTGCAGCTGATGGCCACGTGCCTCTGCGACGCCTTCTACGACTCGACCGCGCTGGCGACGGTCGAGGTGCTCGAGTACCTCGGCATGGAGGTGGAGTTCCCCGAGGGCCAGACCTGCTGCGGGCAGCCCGCCTTCAACGGGGGTGACTGGCCCTCCTCGCGCAAGGTCGTCCGCCACACCCTGGAGGCCTTCGCGGGCGACCTGCCGATCATCGTGCCCTCGGGCTCCTGCGCCGCGATGATGTTCCACGGCGCGCCGCTCGCCTTCGAGAAGGAGGGCGACCGCGACGCCGTCGTCGCCCTGGGCAACCGGACGTGGGAGCTCGGCGACTTCATCGTGAACGGTCTCGGCGTCAGGTCCTGGCCGGGCTACTTCGACTCTACGGTCGCTTACCACCGCAGCTGCCACACGAGGGGAACGGGCACCCCGGAGGCCGTGGCGACCCTCCTGCGCTCGATCTCGGGCCTGCGCCTCGTCGAGTTGGGCGAGGCCGAGCAGTGCTGCGGCTTCGGCGGGACCTTCTCGGTCACGTTCCCGCACATCTCGGCGGCGATGGGCGAGCTGAAGCTCGACCACGTCGGCCTCGCGATGCCGGACGTGCTGGTATCGGCCGACATGAGCTGCCTGATGCACCTGGGCGGCATCGCCCACCGCGACGGCGTTCCGCTGAAGGCGATCCACTTCGCCGAGCTGCTGATGCAGGCCCTGGCCCGCCTGGCATGAAGACCCAGCCGATAGACGCCTTCGCCGAGGGGATGACCGCCGAGATGCGCGCGGCCGTCCACGAGGGCTCCAAGATCGGCCACGAGAAGCGCACGAAGCTGCTCTTCGACCACTACGCCAACCCGAACCGCCTGAGGCAGCTCGCGGGCGAGATCAAGCAGCACGTGGTCGAGAACCTGGACACCTACCTGCCGGCGCTCGAGTCTCGGCTCGTGGCGAACGGCGTCCGGGTGCACTGGGCCTCCACCGCCGAGTCCGCCTGCGAGGCCGTTCACGGCATCCTGAAGGCCCGCGGGGCACGGAGGCTCGTCAAGGCCAAGACGATGGTGAGCGAGGAGATCGAGCTCGAGAAGTACCTCTCCGATCGCGGGATCGAGTCGCTCGAGACCGACCTGGGCGAGTTCATCGTACAGCTCGACCACGACCGGCCCTCGCACATCATCAAGCCGATCATGCACAAGAACCGCCGGC
Source organism: uncultured Opitutaceae bacterium (assembly GCA_903919205.1). Lineage (GTDB taxonomy): Bacteria > Verrucomicrobiota > Verrucomicrobiia > Opitutales > Opitutaceae > Palsa-1447. Next base: position 19,200 of record CAIXHE010000151.1, read on the forward strand.
AGATAGCGGATCTCTTCGAGCGGCATGGTCTCGGGCCCTACGACGACGAGCCGGCCGTCATCACCCAGCGCGCCCGGCAGTTCCTGCGGCACAAGTACCTGGAGGCCGACGCCTGCGTCACCGGCGCCAACTTCATGGTGGCCGAGACGGGGCGCATGGTGATCGTCACCAACGAGGGCAACTCGCGCTTCTGCCTCGCGGGGACGCCCTGCCACATCGCGCTGGTCGGCATCGAGAAGATCGTGCCCGCCGACCGCGACCTCGGCCTCTTCCTCAACCTGCTTGCCCGCTCGGGCACGGCCCAGCAGCTGACGGTGTACAACGAGTTCATCCTGGGGCCCCGGGGTGCCGGCCAGCCCGACGGGCCCGAGGAGGTGCACGTGGTGTTCGTCGACAACGGCCGCTCGGACGTGCTCGCGAGCGAGTGCCGGGACATCCTGCGGTGCATCCGCTGCGGGGCCTGCCTGAACGTGTGCCCGGTGTACCGCCAGGCGAGCGGCCACGCCTACCGGGGGCCGTACTCGGGCCCCGTCGGGGCGGTCCTCTCGCCCCTGATGCTCGGCGAGCGCTTCGCCGAGAAGGCGGACCTGCCCAAGGCCTCCAGCCTCTGCGGGGCCTGCAACGAGGTGTGCCCCGTGGACATCCCGATCCCCGACCTGCTGCTGCGGCTGCGCGACAAGGCGTTCGCGCTCGGGATACGCTCGCCCGGCACGCCCCCGATGGGGGCCTGGGCGGTCCTGGCCTCGCATCCCGTCGCGTGGCGCGCGGCGATGGCGGGCGGGGCGATCCTCAACTATCTTCCGACCAAGCTGGTGCCGGTGCGCGCGCTCAGGGCATGGGAGTCGAGCCGCGACCTTCCCGAGTGGAGGGGCGGCGCGTTCCGCAGCTGGTTCAAGAGGCACGCCAAGGCCCCGGCCTCGGGCCCAAACGATCATGGATAAGAACACGCCCCCCCGCCCCGTACTCGAGCCCTTCATCCTCCCCGAGACGCGGATGTCGGAGTTCACCCTGCGCGCGCTCCTGACCGGCGTCGTGCTCGGCATCCTCTTCGGCGCCTCCTCGCTCTACCTGGTCCTCAAGGTGGGCCTTACCGTGAGCGCGTCGATCCCCGTCGCCGTCATCTCGCTCGCGCTTTTCCGCATGCTCTCAAAGGTGGGCCTTCGCGACGCCACCATCCTCGAGAACAACCTGACGCAGACCGCAGGCTCGGCGGGCGAGTCGATCGCCTTCGGCGTCGGCGTCACGATGCCGGCGATCATGATCCTCGGATTCGACCTCGAGCTGAGCCGCGTGCTCCTCGTCTCCGTGCTGGGCGGGCTGCTCGGCATCCTCATGATGATCCCGCTGCGGCGCGCGCTGATCGTGAAGGAGCACGGGATCCTCAAGTACCCCGAGGGCACCGCCTGCGCAGCGGTGCTGATCGCGGGCGCCTCGCAGGCGGACAGGGCGATGGCCTCGCCCGGTGCCCTGGCGGACATGCGCGCGGCCGAGGCCGCCGGCCTCGGCAAGGCGCCCGGGGCCAAGTCGATCTTCACGGGGCTCGGGGTCGGCATCCTCTACAACGTGCTCAACCGCGTGGGCAGGCTCTGGAAGGACACCCCGGAGAAGGTCTTCGGCGCCCCGTTCACGGGAGCCTCGGTGAGCGCCGAGATCTCCCCCGAGCTGCTGGGCATCGGCTACATCATCGGGCCGAAGGTGGCGGCCCTGATGTGCGGCGGCGGCGTGCTCTCGTACCTGGTGCTGATCCCGATGATCAAGTTCTTCGGGGAGCACCTCTCGGGTCCCCTCGCGCCGGGCAAGATCCCGATCGCCGACATGCAGCCCGACGACGTGCGCGGCGCCTACGTCCTCTACATCGGCTCGGGCGCGGTCGCGGCCGGGGGCATCATCAGCCTGTTCCGGTCAATCCCGACCATCTGGCACGGCCTGAAGGAGGGCCTGCGCGACGTCGGCTTCCTCAAGCTGAACGCGGAGGTGCTCGCGGAGCCCGGCCCCGCGCCCCGCACCGAGCGCGACCTCTCCATGAAGTTCGTCGGCATCGGCATCGTCGCCCTGATCGCGGGCATCATGGCGGCGCCGATGCTGCTCCACGCGGGCCTCGGAACCAAGCTCGTCGGAGCCCTGCTGATCGTGACCTTCGGGTTCCTGTTCGTGACCGTGTCCTCCCGGCTTACGGGCGAGATCGGCTCCTCCTCGAACCCCATCTCCGGGATGACGATCGCGACCCTGCTGCTCACCTGCCTCATCTTCCTCCTGGTGGGCTGGACCGGCGGCGCGTACTACGTCACGGCCCTTTCGGTGGGAGCCATCGTCTGCATCGCCGCCTCGAACGGCGGCAGCACCTCCCAGGACCTGAAGACCGGCTACATCCTCGGGGCCACGCCCAAGTACCTCCAGGTGGGCATCCTCTTCGGCTCGTTCGCCTCGGCGCTCGCCCTTGGGCCCATGCTGCTGGCGCTGAACGCCTCCAAGATCGTCTACGTGCCGGTCTCCTCGATCGCCCCGGCGGGCATCCACGCCGTCGAGGGCGAGCTCGGGGGCTCGGAGAAGCTGGTCGGGCCGCAGGCCCACGACGACCCGAGCACCTACCGGGTGTGGCACCGAGCCGACCCGAACGGGGGCGCCGCCGAGAAGTACCTTGTCGACGCCAAGGGCAACGCCGTCTGGCTGGTCGACCCGGGGATCAACGGGACCTACACGCACCGGCCCGACGGCTCGGTCGTCAAGAAGTTCGACGCGCCCAAGGCGACGCTGATCTCCTACATCATCAAGGGCATCCTCGGCCACCGGCTGCCGTGGTCGCTTGTGCTGCTGGGCGTCATGATCTCGCTCACGCTCGAGATGGCGGGCGTCCCCTCGCTCGCCTTCGCGGTGGGTGTGTACCTGCCCCTCTCCTCGTCGAGCCCGATCTGGGCGGGCGGCCTCATCCGCTGGCTTGTCGATGCCTACCACCGGCGCAAGCACAGCGGCAAGAACCTGAGCGAGGAGCAGCTCGCGGCCGAGGGTGACAAGAGCCCCGGGGTGCTGCTGGCCTCGGGCTACATCGCCGGGGGCGCCCTCGCGGGGATCGTGATCGCCCTGCTGCAGGGCGTGGATTCCCTGGCGCCGCTCGACAACCTGTTCAACACCTGGTCGACCGAGCACAACCCGGTCTTCAACGGGCCGTACGCGGACGCCCTCTCGATGCTCTTCTTCCTGGGGCTTGCCGGCTTCCTCTACCTCGTCGGCAGCGAGCGGATGCTCGCCCCGAAGAGGGCGGCCCCCGCCTGACGCCGATGCCCGACGACCGCGACCAGATCCTGTCCCGGGTGCGCGGGGCGCTCTCGCAGCTCCCCAAGCGGGCCGCCATGCCCGACTACGACGGGGCCGTGGAGCTCGCCCGCTCGCGGGCGAGGCCGATCGACCCGGTGGCGGAGTTCGCGGAGCGCCTGAAGGCCGTGAACGGGGAGTTCGTGGCCGGCCCCGCCGAACTCGCAGCCAGCCTGCGCGGGCACGGCTGGACGACCGGATACTGCGAACCCGAGGTCTGGCCCTCCCTGGCCCCCCACTTCGACGGTTCGTTCGCGGTGTCGACCGAGTTCCGGCGCGAGCGCCTCGACGACTACCAGTTCGGGATCACGCGCGCGGTGGGCGCGATCGCCGAGACCGGCACGATCATCCTGAGCGATGGCGCCTCGGGACGCAGGCTCGCCTCGCTGGCCCCCTGGGCCCACGTCTCCGTGATCCCCCGCGCCCGGCTGTACTTGGACATCCCACAGGCCATCGCGGCCCTGGGCTCGGACCCGAACTCGATCTGGGTGACGGGTCCCTCGAAGACCGCGGACGTCGAGGGCATCCTGATCGAGGGCGTGCACGGCCCGGGTGCCGAGATCGCGCTCCTCCTCGGCTAGGGGCCGCTCAGGCGCGCTCGCCGACGACCGGGTTCGTCAGGCTGCCGATCCCGTCGATCTCGACCGTCACCGAGTCGCCGGGCTTCAGGAAGACCGGCGGCTTGCGGGCGTAGCCGACGCCGCCGGGTGTGCCGGTCAGGATCACGGTGCCGGGCAGTAGGGTCTTGCTGGCGCTCAGGAACTCGATCAGCGCGGGCACGTCGAAGACCATGTCCGAGGTGTGGGTGTCCTGGACGGACTGGCCGTTCAGCGTCGTGTGCAGCCGAAGCGCGTTCGGATTCGGGATCTCGTCGGCCGTGACGAGCACGGGGCCGAGTGGGCAGAAGGTGTCGAAGCTCTTGCCCTGGCAGAACTGGCCGCCGTTCAGACGGAACTGCCAGTCTCTCGCGGAGACGTCGTTGGCGACCGTGTAGCCGAGCACGTACTCGAGCGCCCTCGCGCGGGTCGCGTTCTTGCAGGGCCGTCCGATCACTACGGCGAGCTCGCCCTCGTAGTCGACCTCGGTGCTCGGGAGGGTCGCGGGGATCTCGATCGCGTCGCCGGGATTCTGGAGAGCGTTCGTCGCCTTGATGAAGAGCATAGGGCGCTCGGGCACGCCCTTACCGCCCTCCTCGGCGTGCCGCCGGTAGTTGAGCCCGATGCCGAGTATGTTGGTCGGCACGAGCGGCGCGAGCCGCTTGCCCAGGGAGACCGCGCGGTCGGTGACCCTGAAGGCGCCGAGGAGGTCGCCCTCCACGGCGAGGGCCGTGCCGTCCGGCTGTAGCGAGGCGAGGGCCGGGCCGGAGGGGGTCAGGTGGCGGATGAGCTTCATGGGTTCAGGACCCGGCCTCCGCGTAGGCCTCCATGCCGACGCAGGAGCAGACGAGGTTGCGGTCGCCGTAGACGTTGTCGACGCGCCCCACCGGGGGCCAGTACTTCGAGGCACGGGTCCAGGGCGCGGGGAACGCGGCCAGCTCGCGCGAGTAGGGGCGGTCCCACTCGTCGGCGCAGACCACCTTCGCGGTGTGCGGCGCGTTCTTCAGGGGATTGTTCAACCGGTCGGCCTCCCCGTTGGCCACGGCCTGCATCTCCCCGTGGATGGCGATCATGGCCTCGCAGAAGCGGTCGAGCTCGGCCTTGGTCTCGCTCTCCGTGGGTTCGATCATGAAGGTCCCGGGCACCGGAAAGGAGAGGGTGGGGGCGTGGTAGCCGTAGTCCATGAGGCGCTTCGCGGCGTCCTCGGCCTCGACCCCGTGCTTCTTCCAGCCCCGCAGGTCGACGATGCACTCGTGCGCGATCAGCCCCGAGGCCCCGCGGTAGAGCACCGGGAAATACCGCTCGAGCCGGCGGGCAACGTAGTTTGCGTTCAGGATGGCGCGCTCCGTCGCCTCCTTGAGGCCGTCGGGCCCCATCATGCGGATGTACATCCAGGAGATGACGAGGATGCTGGCGCTCCCCCAGGGGGCCGCGCTCACCGCCCCGATGCGGGTGCCCCCGGAGTCCTTGCCGAAGGGCGAGACGACGGCGTGTCCGGGGAGAAAGGGGGCCAGGTGCGCCGCGACCCCGATCGGCCCGACGCCCGGTCCGCCGCCCCGTGCGGGATGCAGAACGTCTTGTGGAGGTTCAGGTGGCACACGTCGGCGCCGATCTCGCCCGGGGAGGTGAGCCCCACCTGGGCGTTCATGTTGGCCCCGTCCATGTAGACCTGCCCGCCGTGCGCGTGCACGATCGCGCAGATGTCCTTGATGGCGCTCTCGAAGACCCCGTGGGTGGAGGGATAGGTGACCATGAGGGCCGCCAGGTCGCGGGCGTTGGCCTCGGCCTTCGCCGAGAGGTCCGCGACATCGATGTTGCCCATCGCGTCGCAGAGGACCGGCACCACACGGAACCCGCACATGGCGGCGCTCGCGGGGTTGGTGCCGTGGGCGCTGGTCGGTATGAGGCACACGTTGCGGTGGCCCTCGCCGCGGGACTGGTGGTACGCCCGCACAACGAGCAGCCCGGCGTACTCGCCCTGGGATCCGGCGTTCGGCTGGAGCGACACCGCTGCGAACCCCGTGATCTCGGTGAGCCACGCCTCCAGCTCCCTGAACAGGCGCCGGTAGCCCCGGGTCTGCTCCTCCGGGGCGAAGGGGTGGATCCGCGAGAATTGCGGCCACGACACCGGGAAGAGCTCGCTCGCGGCGTTCAGTTTCATGGTGCACGAGCCGAGCGAGATCATGGACTGGCAGAGCGTCAGGTCCTTCGCCTCCAGCCGCTTGATGTAGCGAAGCATCTCGTGCTCGGTGTGGTACCTCTCGAACACCGAGGCCGTCAGGAAGGGGCTCGTGCGCGCGTGGACGCCCTCGAAGTCGGCGCCGACCGAGTCCGGGGAGGGCAGCGGCGCGCCGCCGAAGATCCCGAGCAGCACCTTCACGTCCTCGAGGGTCGTCGTCTCGTCGAGCGAGATGCCGACCTGCGTGGCGCTGATCGCCCTCAGGTTGAAGCCCTTGGCCTCCGCGGCCGCGTGCACGCGCTGGGGCGCGACGTTGCCCACGGTCAGCGTGTCGAAGAACGGCTCGGCCTCGAGCGTGGCGCCCGCGGCCCTGAGGCCTGAGGCCAGGAGCTCGGTCAGGAGCTTCGTCCTGCGGGCGATCCGGCGCAGGCCCTCGGGGCCGTGGTACACGGCGTACATGGAGGCCATGACGCCCAGGAGCACCTGGGCCGTGCAGATGTTGGACGTGGCCTTGTCGCGGCGGATGTGCTGCTCGCGCGTGCCGAGGGCGAGCCGCATGGCCGGGTCGCCCTGGGCATCCTTGGAGACCCCGACCAGGCGGCCGGGCATCTGGCGCTTGAAGGCGTCCCGGGTGGAGAGGAAGCCCGCGTGGGGTCCGCCGAAGCCGAGCGGCACGCCGAAGCGCTGGGCGGTGCCCACCGCGACGTCGGCCCCGAACTCCCCCGGGGGGCGCAGGATCGCGAGCGAGAGGAGGTCGGCGGCCACGATGCAGAAGGCCCCGGCCGCATGGGCCTGCTCGAAGAACCCGGCGTAGTCGTGCACGGACCCCCAGGTGTTGGGGTACTGCACGAGCACCCCGAAGCAGCCCGGGCCGGGCTTGAACGAGCGGTGGTCGCCAGTCACCACCTCGATGCCGATCGGCCGGGCGCGGGTGCGCACGATCTCGAGGGTCTGGGGGTGGCACGCGTCGGAGACGAAGAAGGTGGGGCTGTCGGCCGCAGCGCCCTCCTTAAGGCGGTGGCACATCATCATCGCCTCGGCGGCGGCGGTGCCCTCGTCGAGCATCGAGGCGTTCGAGATCTCTAGGCCCGTCAGGTCGCAGACGACGGTCTGGAAGTTGAGCAGCGCCTCGAGGCGCCCCTGCGAGATCTCGGACTGGTAGGGCGTGTAGGCCGTGTACCAGGCCGGGTTCTCGAGGATGGTCCTCTGGATCACGGCCGGCACGTGGGTGTCGCTGTAGCCCATCCCGATGAAGCTCCTGAAGATCCGGTTGTCGGCGGCGATCGAGCGCAGCTCGTCGAGCGCGGCGCTTTCACCCGCGGCCGCGGGCAGGGCGAGGGGGCCCCGGCGGATGTTGGAGGGCACGACGGCGTCGATCAGGGCGGCCAGGCTCGGGTAGTTGAGATCCGCGAGCATGGCCGAGGTGTCCTCGGGGCTCTCCCCCATGTGGCGGCGGGCGAAGGTGTCGATGGGCTGGGCTAGGTCACTGTGCGACGACATGGGTAATAAAGGTAGGCAGCCCCTGTATGCGCGCAACCGCGTTTTGCCGCAAACCCAGGCGGGGTTTGCATCCCGGTGCAATCGTCATTAGAAGGAAGGCTGATGAGACCCAAGTTGTTTGCCACTAAGGCCTCGCGAGCGGCCTACGTCGACCGAGTGCTGGCCGAGCTTTACCCGGAGACGCCCATCCCGCTCGACCACAGGGACGCCTACACGCTGCTCGTGGCGGTGGTGCTCTCGGCGCAGTGCACGGACAAGCGCGTCAACCTGGTGACCCCGGAGCTCTTCGCGATGGCGGACACGCCCGGCCGCATGAGCCACATCGACGTCGCCGAGATCCAGCGGGTGATCCGGCCCTGCGGGCTTTCGCCCCAGAAGGCCCGCGCCATCTCGGGTCTTTCCCGGATCATCGTGGAGAAGCACGGCGGCTTTGTGCCCTGCTCCTTCGACGAGCTGGAGAAGCTCCCGGGCGTGGGGCACAAGACGGCGAGCGTCGTCATGTGCCAGGCCTTCGGCGTCCCGGCCTTCCCGGTCGACACGCACATCCATCGCCTGGCCAAGCGCTGGGGGCTCTCCTTGGCCCGCAACGTGCAGGAGACGGAGGCCGACCTGAAGGCTCTCTTTCCCAAGGCCAGCTGGAACAAGCTGCACCTGCGGATGATCTATTTCGGCAGGGAGCATTGCACGGCACGGGGGTGCGACGGGCACACGTGCCCGATTTGCTCTTGCTTCAATCCGAAGCGCCAGTCTTAGTGACCTTTCTCTTGTTCGGGCCGTAGCGTAGCCTGGTAGCGCGCTTGCATGGGGTGCAAGAGGTCGAGAGTTCGAATCTCTCCGGCCCGACCATTTCTTTCCTGACTATCCGTTCTTTCGGAAGTCGCCTCCTGTCAGTTTCTTGAGTAACGAGAAACCCCGTCCTAATGGCAGGTGACAGAGGGGATTGCCCTAGGCCTTCCCATCGACGGCGAAGATCTCGACCGGCTCTCCCCGGCCCTTGAGCGGCGCGGCGCCCAAAGCCCGGAATAGGTATCGTCCGAGGGCGGCGCCGTGGGTCTTCGCGCTCACGAGGATGTCCGCGCGGTAGTCCGGGTTGCGCGTGAGGTCCTGGATCCGGGCGGCAATGTTCACCCCGTCGCCCACCACCGAATAATTCAGCCGTCGGGCGGAGCCCATGTTGCCCGCGATGACGCGCGACGTGTTGATGCCGATCCCGATCGAGAGGGGCGGCCGCCCCTCGGCGGCCAACTCGCGATTCAGCCCCGCCAGGGCGGCCTTCATCTCGAGCGCCGCGAGGATGGCGTTGTCGGCGTGGTTCACCTGGGGGATGGGCGCGCCGAAGACGGCCATGATCGCGTCGCCGATGTACTTGTCGACGACCCCGCTGTGGGCCTCGACGATCCCGCTCATGCGGTCGAAGTGGCGGTTGAGGAGCGCGAGGACCTCGCGGGCCGGGATCGACTCGCTCATGCGCGTGAAGCCGCGCAGGTCGATGAAGAGGATCGTGACGTCGCGTTCCTCGCCTCCCAGAACGGCCCCGTCGCGCATCAGCTGCGCCGCCACCTCCGGCGACACGTTCTTGTCCAGGAGGTCGCGCACGCGGTCGCGTTCCTGCAGCCCCTCGCTCATCCGGTCGAAGGCGGTCGCCAGCTGCCCGATCTCGTCCGCCCGCTCAAGGCGCAGCCGCGTGGCGTAGTCCCCCGCGGCGATCACCTGCGTGTGGCGGGCTAGGGCGCGCAGGGGCTGGCTGAGCGTGCGCGCGAAGGCCGGTGCGATGAGCGCGGCGGCCGCCAGCGAGAGCATGAGCAGCACGAGGAGCACCCGCTCGAGCTTTCGGGAGGAGGCGAGTTCCTGGTCGAGCGACCTCTGGAGCGCGATCGAGGCCGAGCCGGGCGTCAGGAGCGGCATCGGCCGGACGGCGGTCACGTAGGAGTCTCCCCCGGCGACGACGATCCGGTGGCCCACGTGCGGTCCGTCCGGCACGCTCGCCCGCGCGACTTCCGGGGAAAGCGTCGACTCGACGGGTTCCATGCGGCCTTCGGGACCGAAGAAGAAGGTGACGTCCAGGCGGGCGTCCTCCTTCAGTTCCTTGGCGAACCGGTGGTCGATCGGGAGTGCCAGGCCGATCCAGGCGACGATCTCGGGCTTGGGCGCGTAGATCGGCACGACGAGGAGGGCATACAGCTTCCCCTCTGGGCCCGCGGCCGGAAGTCGCGCGAAGCCCCGGGCCTCGGGCACGTCCGCGGCCGCGCCGGCCTTTACGAGGCCTTGGAAGGGCGCCAGGGCCGCCTCGGGCAGCGCTCCGCCGGTGTCCGCGATCCGGGTCCCCTCCGGGGTCATGAGCACCATGAAGGGCACGGACAGGCGCCCGCTGTAGGTGCGCAAGGCCGACTGGACCGTGGCCGGGTCCATCTTGTCGGCCAGGAACAGCTGCCGAAGGGCGTAGTCGCCCGTCATGACGTCGGCCCTGGCCGACAGGTCTCCCAGGCGCGCCTCGACCCGGCGGAAGAACAGCTGGGCGCCCTGATCGAGGCTCTCGTAGATGCGGTCGACGGCGTTGCGGAGGTTCGCGCGCACGACGAGCACGTAGTCGGCGCACTGGGCGAGCGCCACCAGGCCGACGAGCAGCAGGAGCAGGCGGGTGCCGACGCGGCGGAACTGCAGCAGCCTGAAGGCGGGGGGTTCCAAGGGGCCGCCTTACCGGTAGTCGGCCCCGCCCGCGTCGGGGGCCCTGCGGATGCGCCGGTCGGGCCGGAGCGTGACGGAGATCACCTGGGTCGTGTCGTCGTGCTCGGCGACCGTGAGCTCGCGGTCCACCTTGGCCGAGAGCCGCGGGTGCCAGACCTCGAGGCGGTAGCGTCCCGGCGGCAGCGAGGTGAGGTCGGCCGAGCCCCCGGAGTCGGTCTTCGCGAAGTGCGGCGTCGAGAGGACGACGACGTAGGCGACCATCCAGTCGTGGATGTTGCACCCGAGCGTGACGACGCCCGGCCGGTCGAAGACGATGGTCTCTGCGGCGTCGCCGATGTAGAGCGGGATCTCGAACTTCTTGGCGGCCGACACCGAGTAGACGTGGTGCTGGACCGTGTCGCGGTTGGGAAACACGACCCGCGTGCCGACCACCACGGCGGTCACGTACGGCGAGAACTCCTGGTCGCGCTGCACGATCGCGACGGGTTCCTTCGGAACCGTGAGCGCCTCTGGGCTCCCCACGAGCGTAAGTGACGCCACCGCGTCGGCCACCGGTGTTCCGGCGGGGTCCCTGGTGACGACGCGCACGATGCCGGCTGCCGGGGCTGACCGGCAGAGGCAGGCGAGGGTGAGGATCGCAATCAGGCGTCGCATGGGGGAGGGTTCAGAAGCGGTGCACGATGCTGGCGCTGGCGACGTCGTCGGCGTAGCGGTCGTAGCCCTTGGAGTCCAGGCGCACGAACTGGAGCGCGAGCGAGGTGTGCCGGCCGATCGCGGGGCAGACGCCGATTCCCGAGGAGAGGGTGCGGATCCCCAGGCGAAAGGCCGTGAACGGCTGGTTGTAGGTGTTGACGTAATGCCACCAGCCCGGGCTGTTCAGGATGCCGGGGTCGATCGGCGTCCACGCGCCCCCCACGAACTGCGCCGCGTAGTTGGAGACGCCGTCGCCGCTGCGCCAGCCCCCGAGCAGCTTGATCCTCCAGGTGCCGCTCACGTCCCAGTTGAGGGTGGCGTTTGCCCCGACGTAGTTGCCGCCGTAGACGAGGTCGTTCGCGTTGTACGTGCCCGCGCGCGCATCGACCAGCAGCTGGACGGCATCATTGAGGCGCTGGCCGCCGCCGGCCGTGAAGACGCCCTCGATCCGGCTTCGCTCGTGGTCGCTGAAGGCGACGGCACTGCCCTCGAGCCCCACGGTGACGAAGGGCGCGTAGGGCCCGACGCCCAACTTGTGCCTCCAGGAGATGCGCGGGCCCCAGCTGAAGCTGTCGAGCCCGCTGAAGCGCGGGCAGATCTCGAGCGTGGATTCCACCCCGTAGGTGAGGAGCGTCGAGAAACCGAGGGACGCTAGCCACGAGACGTCCGTCGTGGAGCCGAGCGTGAACGCGCCCAACACGCCGTCGCCCGAGGGGGCGTCGGTGATGTTGTCCTGCCACGTGGCGGTGGCCACGGTCGTGACGTAGGGGCCGTCGGCCGCGACCGACGCGCCCGCCGACAGGAGGCCCAGCGCCAGGGCGGCGAGGGTGGAACGGCGGGCGAGGGGATGTCGGATCATTCGAGGCGAGGCCCTCGATAGGCGGTCGGCGCCGGGGACACAAGCCCGCGGCGGCGCGCTGATCGCGGACCTAGGCCCCGGGCGGAGAAGGGGAGGCCTTCGTCCACTCCTGGAGCACCCGGGCGTTCCAGAGGAACGCCCGCTCGTCACTGCCACCGGCGCGGTGCTCCGCGAGCTTGCGCTGCACGAAGGCGTTGTCCGCGAAGGGCAGGGCGGGTGCGGCGTCCAGTCCGAGCGTGCCCTCCTTGAACCACGCGCCGATCGGCACCCCGAAGCCCCGCTTCCGGCGGTGGAGGATGTCCTGGGGCAGCACCGGGGCCAGGGCCGACTTCAGCAGGTACTTGGTCTGGCCCCCGCGGTACTTCCACTGCCAGGGGATCCGCCGCACGAAGTCGACCAGGTCGACGTCGAGGAACGGTGCGCGCGCCTCGAGACCGTGCATCATGGTCGCGCGGTCCACCTTCACGAGCACGTCGTCCTGGAGGTAGAGCTTCGTGAAGAACTGGAGTGTCCGGTCGACGCTGTCGGTCTGCGCGCAGCCCTCCCATGCAGTGATCGCCTCGCTGTAGACCTCCTCGGGGTCCACGGGCTCCCGGAACAGGTCCGAGAGCTCCTGCTGCCCGAGGGGTGCCATCCAGACAGGCAGCCAAAGGCGGGGCGGGTATCCCAGGCCCCGCAGGGTGCGCTTCAGGCGGAAGTCGAGGCTCATCTTGCCGTGCGAGACCGGCAGCCGGGAGGCCGCCAGCGCCACCGCCCGGTGCACAGGGCGCGGCACCCACCGTTGGTAGGCCTCGGCCTTGCGGAGGGCCACGAACGGGTCGTACCCCGCGAAGAGCTCGTCGCCGCCGTCGCCCCCCAGGGCCACCGTCACGTGCCGGCGGGTGAAGCGGCTGAGAAGGTACGTGGGGATGATGGAGCTGTCGCCCATCGGCTCGTCCAGCCGGGACAGGATCTCGGGAATCAGCGAGACCGCTTTTCCCATGGACAGGGTCTCGGTGCGGTGCTCGGCGCCGATGTAATCGGCGACACGCCGGGCGTAGGGGGACTCGTCGAAGCTAGGCTCCTCGAAGCCGATGCAGAAGGTCTTCAGCGAGCCCCGCGGCAGGTGCCTCGACGCCAGGGCTGCCACCGCGGACGAGTCGATGCCGCCGCTCAGGAACACGCCCACCGGGACGTCGGCCACCAGCCGCCGCCGCACGGCGGCCTCGAGGCGGGAGCGGATCTCCTCTCCCCACGCGCCCTCGGGGTCCGCCGGGATCTCGGACCCCCGGAAAGGCTCGAGCACGAGGTCCCAGTACGTCTCGATCGCGGGCCCGCCCGACGGATTCGAGGCGTCGAGCGTGAACGAGCAGCCGCCGGGCAGCTTGCGCACGCCCTCGAGCACCGTGTGGGGCGCCGGGATGTAGCCGTACGCGAAGTACTTCCTCAGCGCGCCGCGGTCGAGCGCCGCCCCGACCGCGGGGTGGGCGCGCACCGCCGACAGCTCGGAGCCGAAGACAAAGGCGTCGCCCGTGCTCGCATAGAAAAACGGCTTCTTGCCGAAGCGGTCCCGCGAGCCGAACAGGCGCTGGCGCACCCGGTCGTAGATCACGAAGGCCCACATCCCGTTGCAGCGCGCGGGCAGGCCGGCGCCCCAGGCCCGGTAGCCCTCGAGGAGCACCTCCGTGTCCGAATGGTCGGTGTGGAAGCGGTGCCCGAGCGCGACGAGCTCCCTCCGCAGCTCGGAGAAGTTGTAGATCTCGCCGTTGAACACGATCACGAGCTCGCCGTCCGAGGAGAGCATCGGCTGGTGGCCCCCCGCCAGGTCGAGGATCGAGAGGCGGCGGTGCCCCAGGTGGATCCCGCGGGCGGGGTCCGCCCAGAAGCCCGCGTCGTCGGGACCCCGGTGGGCGAGGGTCTCCGTCATCCGCCGCAGGTCAGCGTCCGATCCCCGCCCGATGAAGCCCGCGATGCCGCACATGGTCAGGTTTGCCGCGGGGCGGCCTTTACCCAGAGAAGGGGGGCGAGGGCCACCGCGAGGTAGTAGATGAACTGGGTGGCGTAGCTGTAGCGGTCGAGCGCCGTCTCGACCAGGCACACCACGAGACCCGCCCCGAGCGGCATCAGCGTGAGGACGAGCAGGATCAGGGCCCCCAGGTGTCGGCCCCGGTGCCGGGCCAGCTGGACCGCGCTCGCGAGGAGCATCGCCCCGCAGGCCCAGCTCCAGACGACGCGCTGGAACACGAAGCCGTGGACGGCCTGCCACCCGCGCTGGGCTGACTCGACCGTACGCTCCATGAGCGGCTCGCCCTCGCGGGCGCCGCCGCCAGGACCCTCGGCATGCGCGGCCCCGGAGTCGAAGGTCCGGGTCGCGGCCGGGCCGGCCCCGCGGTACGCGAGCGCCGACTCGACGTCGAAGGTGTACCCCACGCCCCGGAAGAAGACGACCATGTTCGCCCACACCCACCTTGCGTAGAGGGTCGGGTGCTTGCGGATGGCGAGCATCGACACCTGCTTGATGTAGCGGCGGCTGCCCATGTAGCTGCCGGAGCCGAACCGCGTGCCGGAGCCCCAGCCGGCGCTCCATACCAGCCGATTGTACGCCATGATGTAGACGTCAAAGAGCGCGTCCGGGTCCCAGGAGGTACGCACGAGGCGAAGGTTCTCGGGGGTGATTCCCACCTTCGCGTAGGACGCGCCCAGGCCCTCGAGCGCGCGGTTGACCTCCGGGGGCAGCGAAGGGTCCTGCTCCCAGAACAGGGCCGTGGCCCCTGCGATGTTGGCCTCGCCGAAGGGGGTGATCACGAACTGCGAGAGCGTGAGCGCGTTGTAGGTGCAGAGCGCCAGCAGCGCAGCCGGCAGGGGAACGGCGAACGCGAGGAGTCCCCGCGCGGGCGCGCGGTTCCAGGCGAGGTAGGCGAGGACGACGCCGTAGATCACGACCAGGTACATCGCCGCCGGGCGCACGAGGATCGCGAGCGCCATCCACGCCGACGCACCGGCGAGGCGCCAGCCGCCCCCGCGGCCGAGCGCCGAGACGAGCGCCGCCACGGTGAACACGAGCACCGACGCGTACAGGCTGTCGCTCAGCAGCGAGACGTCGTAGAGCAGCACCTGAGAGCTTCCCGCGTAGCCGCAGAGCGCCACGGCCGCCGGCAGCGCGAGGCGGGGCCTGAAGCCCCGCACCGCGGAAACGAGCGCGACGCTCGCGGCGAAGGTGAGCACGTTCTGGATGTAGATGAGGACGATCCAGCGCTCCGAGAGGAGCGAAGCCATCCAGATGAAGAGCGGGTAGCCCGGCGTGCGGAACACGAACCGCGGCCAGTGGTGGGCCTGCAGTTCCTTCACGACGTCCAGGTAGCTGCCCGAGTCCTGCGACAGGCGCACCGTGCCGTAGTACCAGAAGAAGGGAAGGCGGGTGAGGAGGAAGGCCGCGAGGAGCAGCAGGACGAGGTGGAGGAGGGGAGGGTCCGCCAGGTAGGAGACCCACGCGCCGCCCCGCCGCGCGCTCCCTTGGGCTGGATCCTTCGCGGTCATCCGGTCGCGGGGCGCGAGCGACGGCGGGCCCTCTGAGGATGCGTTTGACGGCTCACGGGATTTGCTCTCGCGTACGTCGATGGATCGAGCACATGGACCGCAGTGAACCAGAATCCCCGGTCGGCGGCAATGAAAGCCGTGGCGTGACGTTCGTCATCCCCTGCTACAACGAGAGCCCGGAGGTCCTGCTCGGCACCGTCAAGCGCGTGACCGACACGGCCGCGGCGGCGGGGTGGGCCCACGAGGTGGTCGTCGTCGACGACGCGTCCTCGCGCTTTTCCTACGACGCCTCGAGCCTCGGGGGCGCGTCCGTCGTCCGGCACAAGGTGAACCGCGGCTACGGCGCGGCCCTCGCCACCGGACTTCGGCACGCCCGCTACCGTTGGATCGGCATCATCGATGCGGACGGGACCTACCCGGCCGAGAAGTTCGCGGAAATGCTGCCGCTGACGGCCGAGTACCAGATGGTGGTGGGCGCCCGCCGCTGGAAGGACATCAGCGCCCTCAGGCGCATCCCCAAGCGGTGCCTCACGTGGCTCGCGAGCTACCTGTCGGACCGCGCGATCCCGGACCTCAACTCCGGCATGCGAATATTCAGCCGTGACATCTACGACGGCCACAAGCGGATATATCCGGACCGCTTCTCGTTCAGCTCCACGCTCACGATGGTGGGGCTGACGAGCGGCTACGAGGTGCTCTTCGTCGACATCGACTATTTCACGAGGGTGGGGCGCTCGAGCATTCACCCGATCAAGGACCCGATCCGCTTCGGCTACCAGCTCCTCAGGCTCTCCCTGTACTTCCGCCCGCTGCGGCTTTTCCTGCCCCTTAGCTTCGTGGTCGGCCTGGCGGCCATCGCGCGCGGCTACCGGGACCTGGCGCTCAACGACCACTTCGGGGGCCTGACGCTCGTCCTGTTCTTCATGTCGTTCCAGGTCTTCTTCTTCGGCCTGATCGCGGAGATCATCAACAAGAAGTAGGCGGGGTGTGCCGGCAGGCGTGCCTAGGGACCCGCCGGCCCCGGCACGGGCGGGGGTGCCCCGGCGGGCCGCGGGGACAGGGCGCTCGGATCCCTGAGGGCCTGCGCGAGCGCGTGGTCGTCCAGGTGGTAGACGAAGTAGACCGGCCCGATCCGCTCGGTGGGCTCGAGCAGGCGGCAGCTGGCCGCGAGCCGTGCGACGCCAAGCCACGCCAGCTTGCGCGGGAGCGGCCCGCGCCAGCGCGTGGCCCCGGTGGCGTCCCAGGCGTCCCGCAGCGAGTCCCCCCACTGGCCATAAAGGCCCACCGGACCGCCGACCAGTCGGGTGGCGCTGAAGACGAAGTAGCCCGCGCGCACCTGGCCGCGCTCGAAGGCGGTGCCGAGGTCCGAGGCGGCGAGCCCGAAGTGCTCCTGGCCCGGGGGTCCGAGCAGCGACACGTACACGGGCGTCACGGGGTCGGCCTGCCGCAGGGCGCGCTCCCAGCCGATCAGCTCCGGAAGGTCGCCGCCCCATTCGAGAGACGAGTCGAGCAGGAGGCGGTAACCGTTGAGGGGACCGCCCGCCAGCGCGTTGAACCAGGCGAGCGGACGCTGGCTCCCGGACACGCCCTCGAAGAGCCCGAGGGCGGCCACCGCGGCGACGAAGCCCCGTGCCGAGCCCCCCTTCGCCGCCAGGCGCGCCAGGGCCACGCCCCCGGCGATCGCGGCTAGGACAAAGAGCGGCAGGATGTGCCTGACCCCGATGTTCAGCGGCGCGGCGACGGCCACGGCCGCGTAGGCGAGCGCGCCCGCCGCCACGGCCTCGAGTCCCGGTGCGGGGGTCTCGGGGGCGTCCTTGGCCCTGCGGGCCCAGAGGCAGGCGGCCACCGCCAGCAGCATGGCCACCGTGCTCTTCACGGCGAACGCCACCGGGAAGAACGCCCACGAGCCGCCGCTGTGGAAGGCCCCGAGGAAATAGCCCGGGCGCGGGGCGAGCACCATCTCGAGCGTGATCACCTCGCGCAGGTAGGGCTCGGGCAGCAGGTGGAAGTCCCGGAGCAGTCCCACCGCGTGTCCGATCCAGGTCGCCGGCACCTTCTGGATGTAGACGTGGCCGCCCGGGCGGAACTGCCAGCCGAAGAAGGACCAGAGGGTCGCCCAGGCGACCGCGAGCGCCAGGGCGTGCAGGCCGACGAGGGCCCACGGACGAACCGAGTGCGGGCGCCGCCACAGGCGCCAGCCGAGGAGGAGCAGAGCGGCGAGGACCCAGGCCACGACCGAGAACTTGGAGAGGGCCATCATGCCCGCGCAGAAGCCGCAGAGCGCGGCGGCGCAGGCCGAGGGCCTCTGCAGCATCCACCCGTAGCAGCCGAGCGCCGCCGCATACCAGAGCGCCGCGCCCGTATCGGCGGTCACCAGGGTGCCGTTGGCGAGCAGCACCGGCGACGTAGCGTAGAGGAGCGCCGCCAGCGCGCCCGCCCAGGGCCCCCCGCAGCGCGCCGCCCAGGTCCATGCAAGCACGCCGCCAAGAAGGCAGAGCAGCAGGGTCATCTCGCGTGCCGGGGCCAGCAGGGTCCGGGGGTCGATGCCGCCCGTGTAGAGCAGCACCTCCCCGGTGAGGAGGGGGTTCCACCCGAGCTCCGCCTGCTCGTCGTCAGGCAGCGGCTGCACGCCCCGCGCGGCCAGCGGCCAGGCGGCCCAGCGCTGGGTGAAGAAGAGGTTGCCGGTCGACGGCCTGAAGTCGCCGTGGTTCCAGGAGCTGAGGCCTGCGCTCAGGTGCCCCGGCTCGTCGTAGGCCGGCGAGAGGCGCGCTGCGAGCCGGGTGCCCGCGATCGCCATGGCGCCCAGCAGCAGCACCGCCGCGGCCGCGCTCGCGATCCAGCGGAGCGGGGGCGGGCGTCGGCCCGTCGGCCCAGGGTCGGCGGGGCTGGGCGAGGATTCGGGCACGGCTCGGGGCGGGGCGCGCTTAGCCGCCCATCAGGAACTTCTCGAAGCGGCCGCGCAGGTTTCGGCTGAGCGGCACGCGCACGCCGCTGCGCAGCAGGATCGAGTAGTCGCCCTGCGCGGAGGGCTGAAGCTCCTTCACCTGGTCGAGCCTCACGAGCACCGACCGGCTGACCCGCGTGAAGTCCTCGGACCCCAGCCGCTCCTCGATCGAGGACAGGGTGTCGCGGGGCATGTAGCGCTCGCCGGCCGTCGTGTGGATGACGACGTAGTTGTCGGCCGCCTCCACCCAGGCGATCTCCTCCAGCTTGAGGAACACGTAGCGGCCGTCGGCCTTCACCGCGAGGCGCTCCGGGCGCCTTGACGGCGTCGCGGCGCCGGCGATCAGGCCCTCAATGCGCGAGCCCAGGTCGTTCGCCCGGCGGGCCTGCACGAACTCGGCGGCGCGCTCGAGCGCCTGGCCGAGGCGCTCCCGGTCGAAGGGCTTGAGCACGTAGTCGACGGCGCGCACGCCGAAGGCCTCGACCGCGAACTTGTCGTGCGCCGTCACGAAGACGACGGCGGGCCTCTCCTGCGGCTCGAGGCCGGCGACGACCTCGATCCCGCCGCAGCCGGGCATCTGCATGTCGAGGAAGACGATGTCGGGCTTGTCGCGCCGGATCGCCTCCACGGCCTCGGTGCCGGTGCCGTACTCGCCGATCACCTCTAGCGACAGGTCCTTCGGAAGCAGCGCGAGCAGCCTCTCCCGGGCGAGCGGCTCGTCGTCGGCGACCAGGATGCGCAGGGCGCTCATGACTTCAGGGTTGTGAAGGGCAGCGTCACACGCACACAGAGGCCGCCCTCGGGCCTGTTGACCAGTTCGAACTTCTGCTCGTCCCCGTAGAGCTCCCGGAGCCGAGTCCGGGTGTTGGCGACGCCGATGCCCTGCCTCGCGGGGCCGCCCTCCGGAATCCCCGAGCCGTTGTCGGCGACCGTCAGCAGCAGGCGGCCCGCCTCCACCGAGGCGCCGAGCTCGATGCGGCCCGTGCGCGCGTGGGGCTCGATGCCGTGCTTGACGGCGTTCTCGACCATGGGCTGCAGGATCAGGCTCGGGATCTGCGCGTCCAGGGCCTCGGGGGCGATCGCGAGCGTGACCTCGAGCCGCTTGCGGAAGCGGATCTTCTCGATGTCGAGGTAGCGCTCGAGGAAGGCGACCTCCTCGCGCAGCGTGGTGCGCGGGGCCCCCGTGTGGGACATCGTGATGCGCAGCAGCTCGCTCAGCCGCACGAGCATGCGGTCCGCTGCGTCGACGTCGGAGTGCATGAGGGACGCGATGCCGTTGAGCGTGTTGAAGAGGAAGTGGGGCTTGAGCTGGTGGAGGAGCGCCTGCAGGCGCGCCTCGGTCAGGTGCTTCTCGAGCTCGAGGGCCTGCACGGTGCGCTCGTGGTACTTGCGGTAGTAGTCGAGCGCGTGGCTGACGGTCAGGATCATCCCGTAGATCAGCAGGTTGAACGGGAAGGTGCGCGCGAGCAGCGGACCGAACACCTCGTCGAACGACAGCGGGTCGCCCGAGAGCCGGCTGCCGACCTGCTCGACCAGCGTGCGCAGGGCCACCCAGGCGAGCGAGAAGCCGAGGGCGGCCAGCAGGTGGATGCCGGCGGTCGCGAGCTTCGAGGCGCCCTCCGGCGGGTAGAGCCGCGACAGCCAGATGACCGGGATGGAGAGAAGACCGTACACGTACCAGTCCTCGAGGGGGGCCCCGATCGCCTCGGTCCAGGTGATCGAGCGGCCCAGCTGGTTGTCGGACAGGTAGAGCTGGCTCGCGAAGGCGAGCCCGATCAGGGTCCACATCCCCACGAGCCCGAGGCCGCGCAGGAGGGTGGGCGCCATGGATCGGGGGTTCATCGGTGGAAAGGTTTTTACTTCGGCCCCTGCGAAGTTCAATAGCACAGCGTGGACGCGTCCCTGGTCATCCTTAGCCGGTTCCGGCCTGCCGCGCCGTAGCATGCCGGAACCCGCAAACCCGAAGGCGGGTCAGCCGCTCCCTCGCGGGGCGATCTCGCCGCTTGTCCCGGTGCTCGTGCCTCTGGCCGTGGCGGCGACGCTGATGGGGATCCTCTTCTCGCGCCTCTTCCCGCTGCCCGCGCGCTCGGCATCGGCCCCGCCTCCCGCCTTTCGCGATGCGACCCGCTCCGCGGGCATCGCGTTTGTGCACGACAACGGCTCGGTCGGGGACGCGGAGGCCCCCACCACGCTGCCCGGGGCGGTCGCGTTTCTAGACTACGACGCCGACGGCCATCCCGACCTCTTCTTTGTCGGGGGGATGTCCTGGCCGTGGTCCCCCCTGGGGGCCGCCCGCCCGTGCGCGCTCTACCACAACGACGGCCATGGGCATTTCACCGACGTGACGCGGGACTCGGGCCTCGACACGGGCCCCCTCGGGATGGCGGTCGCCGCCGGCGACTATGACGGGGACGGCTATCCCGACCTCTTCGTGACGGGAATCGGTGGCAACCGCCTGTTCCACAATCTGGGCAACGGCCGGTTCGCGGACGTGACCGGGGAGGCCGGCGTGCGCGGGGACGACCACGTGTGGAGCACCGGCGCCGTCTGGATCGACATCTTCGGGAGCGGTCGCCTCGACCTGGTCGTGTGCAACTACGCGCGGTGGTCCCGGCAGGCGGACCTGGCGAGCGCCTTCGTCGCGGAAAGCGCCGGGCCTTCCTACGCGGCCCCGGCGGGCTTCGTGAGCGCGTTTCCGACCGTGTACCGCAACCTGGGCAACGGCCGGTTTGCGGACGCCTCGGCGTCGTGCGGCCTGAACCTGATCGACCGACAGACGGGCTACCCCCGCGCGCAGCCGGTCGCGGTGACCGCAGTCGATGCGAACGGCGACGGCCGCCTCGACCTGCTCTTCGCGTACCAGTCGGGCGAGGACGTCCTGTTCCTTAACCAGGGCGACGGCACGTTCCGCGAGTGGAAGCCCCCGGCGCAGCGGCACCGCGAGGGCGCCTCGGCGGGCCTGGTGGGGAGCGGGGCGCTTGCGCTCGAGCTGCCGGGGCAGGGGTTCGACCGCCTGGGCGTGCTGCGGTCTGCGGGCCTTGCGATGGGGCCGATCCCGGACCCGGCCGGGGCGCCCTGCAGCCTGCGCTACCGGCTGGGCGTGGCCCTGCTTGACTACGACCTAGACGGCCGCATGGACATCGTCTCGGGCAACGGCTTGGCCGAGCCCAAGCTGGCCCATTTCGAGGGGGGCCGCGGCTACGCGGCTTCACCCTCCATCTCATGGAACGACGGGCGCGGGTGGATCCGGCCCCGGGCGCGGACGGCGCTTGATGGCCCCATGGTGGCACGGGGGGTGGCCGTCGCCGACACGACGGGCCAGGGCAACCTCGACATCGTGATTGCCCAGAACGGGGGTCCTCCCCGCCTGCTGCGCAACGAGCAGCGCCCCCGCCACGCATGGCTGCGGATCGACCTCGTGGGCACCCACTGCCAGCGCGACGCCGGGGGCGCCCGAGTGGAGGTCCACACGCCCCGCGGCGTGCTGGTGCAGACCATGGAGCCCGCCATGGGATTCATGGCGCAGTCCGAGTCCACGCTGACGTTCGGCCTGGGCGACGACGACCGGGTGCGGCGGATCGTGGTGCGCTGGCCGAGCGGGGTGCTCCAGGAGGTCAGGCCGCCCGGGGTCAACCGCCGCCTCGTGATCACCGAGCCGCGCTAGGGTCGGGATCGCAGGGGTTTCTCACCCCTTTGCGGCTGCGGTTCGCCCCTGTTTGGAGCTTTTCCGCCACAAACGCCTTTAAACGGTCGGCCCGACGCGCCGTCCTTGGTGCCGGTCAGCGCCCCGTCCCGCACCCCTGCGGATCTGCAACCCCCCCTGTGACTCCCCTTACCATGACCCTGCGTCCCCCGGCCCTCGCGGCCGCCCTGCTCGTCCTTTTCATGCCCTGCGCCATGCGGGCCGGCAATGCCGTGCTCGACTGGAACGAGCAGGCACTCGACGCCACGCGCCTCGCCCGCAACGCGCCGCCCCAGGCCGCGCTCTACCTGGCGACCTTCCATGTGGCGATCTACGACGCGGTGAACGGGATCGACCGGCACCACAAGGGCTGGCTTGTCAATGACCCTGCGCCCGCGGGCGCGAACACCGACGCCGCGATCGCCAGCGCGGCCTACACCGTGATGAGCGAGCTCTGGACCTGGACAAACCCGCGCACGCTGAAGATCGCCTACGATGCGGCGCTGGCACCGATCCCCGACGGACCCTCCAAGTCGGACGGGATCGCTTGGGGAAAGAAGGTCGCGGAGGCGATCCTGGCCAAGCGCGCGACCAGCGGGTACAACAAGCCGATCCCCGGCAAGTACACGAGCACGGACCAGGGCAAGTGGCGGGAGACGCCGCCGACTTTCCGGCCCCCGCTGCTGCCGTTCTGGGGCAAGGTGACCCCCTTTGTCATGACCTCGCAGGACCAGTTCCGGGCGCCTCCGCCCGAGACGCTGGGCTCCAAGGAGTACGCCGAGGAGCTTGCGTTCGTGGCCAAGCATGGCGTCCGCGACGGGGCGGAACGAACGGACTACCAGACCCTGTGCACCCCCTTCTGGTCGGATGACCTCGGCACCGCGACGCCCCCGGGACATTGGAACGTGATCGCCCAGGACATCGCGCGCCGGCGCAACCTGACGGTGCCGGAGGCGGCCCGCCTCTTCGCGCTCCTCAACCTCGCCGAGGCGGACGCCGGCATCTCCTGCTGGGAGACCAAGTACTACTACAACTACTGGAGGCCCGAGACCGCGCTGCGCGAGCTGGATCCGAAACTGAATGCCCAGGTGGAGCTCCACCCGGATTTCATCCCCAACATGTCGTCGCCGCCGTTCCCTTCGTACACCTCGGGTCACAGCACCTTCTCGGCCGCCGCAGCCAGGATTCTCGCCCTCTACTTCGGCACGGATGACATCCCGTTCTCGGTGAACTCGGATGGGCTGCCCGGCGTCGTCCACTCATTCAAGAAGCTCTCCGAAGCCCAGGCAGAGGTGGGCATGAGCCGGGTCTGGGGCGGCATTCACACGATGTCCGACAACCTCGAGGCCCAGAAGGTAGGCATGAAGATTGCCGACTACGTCTATGCGAACGCGCTCGTGCCCGTCGCCAACTAACGTCCCCCCGTTCCCCGCCCACATGCCCTGCGCCGCCCGTACAGCCCTGTTGTTCCTCTCCTGTGCGGCCTTGTGCTGCGCGGAGCCTGCCTACATCGCCACCCCGCTCAGGACGCGCGTCCCGGCGGCGCCCGGCGCGAAGCTGTTCGAGAAGCTGGACCCGAAGGACACCGGGGTCTCGCAGAGCAACCTGTACAACGACCCGCGCATGTGGGGCGACCGCTTCCGCGAGCTGACGCTCGGCGCCGTCGAGACCGGGATCGCCGTGGCCGACTTCGAGCGCAAGGGGCTCGTGGACATCTTCGTCGTGTCGCGCAACGGGCCCTGCGCCCTCTACCGCCAGACCTCCCCGTTCAAGTTCGTGAACGTAGCCGCGGCGGCCGGCGTCGACTGCACGCAGAACGGGCCCGGCAGCGTGACCAGCGCCACCGTGGTCGACATCAACCAGGACGGCTATCCCGACCTCTATGTCTGCCGCTTCGACGCACCCAACCTGCTCTTCATCAACAACGGCGACGGCACCTTCACGGAGCGCGCGCACGAGTACGGGCTCGACATCAAGGATGCGAGCGTCGAGGCGACCTTCGCGGACTACGACGGCGACGGCTTCCTCGACTGCTTCCTCCTCACGAACGTCCTCGACTTCGCGAAGACGCCCCAGGGCCGCAGGAACTACCTGTTCCACAACAACGGCAACGGCACCTTCACCGACGTCTCCAAGCAGGCGGGGATCTGGGGCCTGACGCAGGGCCACACGGCCATCTGGTTCGACGCCAACCAGGACGGCTGGCCGGACCTATACGTGGCCAACGACTTCGAGACCCCCGACCGCTTCTACATCAACAACGGGGACGGCACCTTTACCGACGCGGTCGACGAGCGCCTTCCCCACGTGACGTACTTCTCGATGGGCGCCGACTCGGGCGACCTGAACAACGACGGGCTGATCGACTTCATGGTGACCGACATGCGTGACCGCACGCGCGCGGGATTCATGACGGGCCTGGAGGAGATGGGCCGCGGGCTCTGGGAGATGGAGCGGGTCCCCGAGCTGATCCCGCAGTACATGTGGAACGCCGCCTACCTGAACACCGGGACCGACCGCTACCAGGAGATCGCCCACCTGATCGGCGTCGATGCGACCGGGTGGACATGGGCGGTTCGCATGGCCGACTTGGACAACTCCGGCCGCGAGGACCTCTTCTTCACCGGCGGCATGATCCGCAACTTCACCAACCCCGACCTGGTCGACAAGCAGAACATCGCCCCGAACCTGAACGCCCGCGCCGCGGTCTGGAAGAACTCCCCGCCCCGCGCGGAGCGCACCCTCGCGTTCCGGAACCTGGGCGACCTCAGGTTCCGGGACGTGAGCGCGGAGTGGGGCCTGGACGAGCTGGGCGTGTCCTTCGGCTGCGCGATCGTGGACCTGGGCGGCGACGGCAACCTCGACATCATCTACAACAACTTCGACGGGCCGCCGACCCTCCTGCGCAACCACGCCGTCTCGGGGCATCGGGTGCTCTTCAAGCTGGCCGGCCGCGCCCCGAACCGGGACGCGATCGGCGCCGAGCTGCGCATCGAGACCGCCTCCGGGATCCAGGTGCGCCAGATCTACACCGAGCGCGGCGTGGTCTCGAGCGAGCCGGCCACCGTCCACTTCGGCCTGGGTCCGGACACCTCCATCGCCAAGCTGACCATCCGCTGGCCCAATGGCCAGGTCCAGGTGCTCGAGGACCTCCCCGTCGACAAGCTGCTGACCATCGAGCAGCCGGCGCTCGCCCCGGGCGAGACGGTCCACCGGCCCCCGGCCAGGTTCAGCCACCCCGCGAATCCGCAGGCCCTCTTTGTCGAGAACGCCAAGGCGCGCGGGATCGACTACGTCGACGTGGCCCCCCCTTCGGACGAGTTCAGCCGCCAGCGGCTGCTGCCGAGGCGCCAGGGCATGTTCGGACCCGCACTCGCGGTGGCCGACGTCGACGGCGACGGCGTGGCCGACGTTTTCGTGAGCGGTGTGAACGGCAAGGCAGGCGTCCTTTACCTCGGCCAAGCCGACGGATCGTTCAAGCCGGCCGCCGACCAGCCCTGGTCCTCGGACAAGGACCGGGACGAGGTAGGGGCGATCTTCTTCGACGCGACGGGCGCCGGGCACGCTGACCTGTATGTGACGAGCGGGGGCGTCGGCCACGACCGCGGAGACGCTGCGCTCACCGGCCGTCTCTACCTGAACGACGGGCACGGTCGCTTCACGCTTGCCCCCGAGGGCACCGTGCCGGCCCAGGGCGAGGCCACGTGCGTGGCCGCTGCGGCGGACTTCGAGGGAACGGGCAGGCAGGGGCTCTTTGTCGGAGGCAGGATCGTGCCGGGGCACTGGCCGGCGGCTCCCCGCAGCTTCCTCTACCGCAACGTGGGCGGCAAATTCGTCGACGTGACCGATGAGCTGGCGCCTGGGCTGCGCACCATCGGGATGGTCACGGCCGCCGTATGGGCCGATCTGGATCATGACGGGCGCCCGGACCTCGTCCTGGCGACGGAGTGGGGACCGATCGTCTACTTCCACAACACCGGCCATGGGTTCGAAAACTGGACGAAGAAGGCGGGGCTTGCCGAGCGCACCGGCTGGTGGAGCTCCCTCGCCGTCGCCGATCTCCGCGGGGACGGCCGCCTCGACATCATCGCGGGCAACGTCGGGCTGAACACCAAGTACCACGCCAGCCTCGCCGAGCCCACCGTCCTGCTGGCGGGGGACCTGGACGGCAGCGGCCGCGACGAGCTGGTCGAGGCCCAGTACGACCACGGCAAGCTCTACCCCCTGCGCGGCCGCAGCAAGCTGGCCTACGTCTATCCATGGATCCCGAAGAAATTTCCCTCCTTCGAGGCCTATGCGCACGCCACGCTCGCCGACATCTTCCCGGCGCAGCACCTGGCTGGCGCGAAGCGCTATGCCGCCACGGAGCTCGCTAGCGGCATCTTCTTCCAGAAGGCAGACGGGTCGTTCGAGTTCAGCCCCCTGCCAAGCCTGGCCCAGGTGTCACCGATCAACGGGATCGTGGTAGAGGACCTGGACGGGGACGGTAAGCTGGACGTCTTCGTGACGGGCAACAACTACGGTCCGGAACCCTCGACGGGTCGCTTCGACGGAGGGGTGAGCCTCCTGCTGAAGGGAGACGGCAAGGGGGGCCTGACCCCCGTTCCGTCTTGGAAGAGCGGCTTCGTGGCATTCGGGGACGTGAGGTCGGCCGTGCCGATCTCGCGGGGGCCGGGCCGTCACGCGATCCTGATGTCCCAGTGCAATGGCCCGGTGCTCCTCTTCAGCCCCAACCCCCAAACGCCGGCTTCGGGTGGGACGCTGGCCGCAAAGTGACGAATCCCCCCGTCTCGCTCGGAGAAATGTTTCAATCTGTTACATTTAGGTCACGAAACGGCCTATATGACAGGCTCATTCGATCTTGGGCTTGATCTATCCCTACCAATTCACTCTAGATCGAAAAACCTTAGTTAGAGACCTACAAACCCAAACATAGACATGCCCAACTCAAAATCCAAACTGACCGCGATGCTCGGCATCGGCCTCGCCATGACCGGCATGGCCGTCGCCCAGTCGTCCGACAGCAACCAGGCGCTGATCAACGCCCTCATCAAGAAGGGCGTCCTCAGCGACCAGGAAGCCAAGGACATCACGGCCGAAATCGCCAAGGAGCAGTCCGCGGCCGGCGTCCAAGGCAACGGAGACAAGTTCCTCCAGAAGCTGACCTTCTCCTCCCGTTTCCAGACCCAGTACGTGGGTCTCGACACGCAGATCAGCGGGGTCGCCCACAATCCGGTTTACACGGAGCACTTCCTGCTTCGCCGCATGCTGTTCGGCGTGAACGCCCAGTTTGGTGACGGCCTGAGCTCCACCGTCGTCTATGATCTCTCGAACGACTCCTTCGACAAGGCCGTGCTCACGTGGAAGCAGAGCGATCGGGCGATCCTGGACGTGGGCCTGGCGAAGGCTCCGTTCGGCTACGAGGAAAGCGCCATCGGCAGCGGCGACCTCAAGGCGATCGAACGTTCCGAAATCACGCGGTACATCGACGAAGCCAACAACGGCCGCCGCCTGGGCGCCGCCAGCTACCGCACGGGCGTCTTTCTCCACGGGAGCGAGTCCGGATTTTTCTATAACATCGCCGTGACCAATCCCGAGCGCAACGAGTACAGCGGAGACAGCACGAACACCGCGATCCTCGTCAACACGAGCGGTGGCGTGGGTTCGACGGGCGGCGCCGCGACCAACAAGGTCGCCTACTACGGAACGGGCGGCTACGGCGGCTCGTACACGGAGAACGCCGTCACGATCAAGTACAAGTTTGGCTACGAGTACGGGTTCGACCCCGATCAGGGCGGCCCCGGGGCCACGATCGGCACCGGCCGTAACATCTCGCTGAACGGCGGGTATGTCGACCTCTCCCTTAACAACCTGAGCGTGGTCGCCGAGTTTGAGCAGGCGAACGACGACTCCGGCATCGCGAACCACGTGAACGCCAAGCCCCACGGCTTCTGGGTGCAACCCTCCTACAAGATCACCCCCCAGTGGGAGGCCGTGGTGCAGTACAGCACGGTCAATTCCGACGGTCGCGGCGTGGCGCTCTCGGATGTCGTCCGTTCGGCCCCGAGCGGCGGCACGATGGAGACCTCCGACGAGTGGTACTTCGGCGGAAACTGGTACATCAAGGGCAACGACGTGAAGCTCCAGGCGGGCTACATCCACGCCGACTCGAACAAGACCCTCGCGGGAGCCGCCGCGACGGCCCAGACGAACGGCGTCCGCAGCCAGCTCCAGTTCCAGTTCTGATCCGGGAGCGCACGTCCCTGGAGTCCGCTAACTTCAAGAGGTGGGGGTCGAAAGACCCCCACCTTTTTTTGTGTCTAGGCCCGGGTACCTTCGGGGCGGAGGGGAATCTTAGGGGCTAAGAGTCCGGATGATAGCAACCTAGAAGGATCAGGTCGAAGGTAGATTGACGAGATACCGAAATGATATCACTTCAATAGCTGTCCACCCATTCCCTCCATGATCTACCACACTCCTCCCACGCTCACCTCCCATCGTGAGCAACCGGCAGCCGCGATCAGCGGCTGGCTGTTCCTGGTCGTCGTCTTTGTCCTCGGCCTCCTCGCGCTCGCCACCCTCGCGCTTGGGATCGGCCGAGAGGTGATTCCCCTGATACCGGTGGGCCTCCTGCTCGGGTTCGCCACCGTCCTCAGCCTTGGCGGCTTCTTCGTGCTGCAGCCCAACGAGTCCGCCGTGTTGACGCTCTTCGGCGCCTACCAGGGTACGGTGCGCCAGAACGGCTTTCTCTGGGCCAACCCGTTCTACCGGAAGGTCAAGATCTCGCTGCGCGCCCGCAACCTCAATGGCGACAAGCTCAAGGTGAACGACAAGCGGGGAAACCCGATCGAGATCGCGGTCGTGATCGTGTGGAGGGTCCAGGACACGGCCCAGGCCCTGTTCGATGTCGACAGCTACGAGAACTTCATCCGCATCCAAAGCGAGTCCTGCGTGCGGCACATCGCCAGCAGCTACCTCTATGACGACGGCGAACCGAACGAGCTCACGCTTCGCGGGGGCGGCACCGAGGTGGCAGCGGCCCTCGCGAAGGAGCTCCAGGAGCGCCTCGCCCGCGCCGGCATCGGCATCGAGGAGGCCCGGCTCACCCACCTCGCCTATGCGCCTGAAATCGCCCAGGCCATGCTGCGCCGCCAGCAGGCCGAGGCCGTGATCGCGGCCCGCCAGAAGATCGTGTACGGCGCCGTCGGCATGGTCGACATGGCCCTTCGGGAGCTCTCCGAGAAGGGCGTCGTCAAGCTGGATGAGGAGCGCAAGGCCGCGATGGTCTCCAACCTCCTGGTCGTCCTCTGCGGCGAGTCGCAGGCGCAGCCGGTCCTGAACGCCGGCACGCTCTACACCTGAGGGCGCCGCCATGGTTCCCGTCAACGCCCAGTTCTCCTCGGCCCCGCTCGGTCGCCGCGTCATCTGGGCCGCGGCGACGGTCATGACCGCCGTCACGGTGGCGGCTATCTTCGGCATCGTGGCGGTGACGCACGGGCTGCGGGGCCGCGTGGATCCCGCCGTACGGATCCTCACGATATGCGCCCCGTTCCTGGGAATCCTGATCGTGGTGCCCACCTTCCTGATCGAGCGCGCCCGCACGGCCAGCTTCCGCATCGAGGACAACGTGCTCGTGCTCGGCAGCAAGCGCTACCCCCTGGCCTCGCTGACGGAGGTTACGCGCGATCCCACGGTGCTGAAGGGGGCCCTGCGAATCATGGGCAACGGGGGGCTCGGGTCCATCCGGGGGCGCTTCTGGAGCCGCAGGATGGGCCGCTTTGAGGCCTTCCTGACCGATCCCGAGCTGGCCGTCGCGCTCCGGTGGCGCGACCGCACGGTGGTGGTCTCGCCGGCCGACCCCGAGTTCTTCATCCACTCGGCCCGAAGCGCGGCGGCGCTGCCGCTCGCGGGCCGCGATTCCGGGCGAGGTAATGGCTGACGAGCGCAAGGCATTCCTCCTGAGGGTCGATCCCCTGCTCTGGAAGGAGATCGAGCGCTGGTCCGCGGACGAGCTGCGCAGCGTGAACGGCCAGATCGAGTTCCTGCTGCGCGAGGCGGTGCGGCGGCGGGGGAGGGGCTCCGCTGAGCCCGCCGGGCCCCCGCCGGACCCCGGCGGGCCCCCGCCCGCGGCGTAGGCCGCTTGGGCGACGAAGGGCGTTGCGTCGAGGGACCGGATCGGGTGATTTTGGTCCGGCGCCCGCGCGCCCGCCGCCCACCCAGATGACTCCGCCCGAAGCCCAGAAGCGAATCGCCGCCCTCCGTGCCGAGGTGGCGCTGCACGACGAGCGTTACCACCAGAGGGCGAGCCCGACCATCTCGGACTTTGACTACGACCAGCTGAAGCGCGAGCTGGCCGACCTGGAGGGTGCCCACCCGGAGGCCGCCCGGGCGGCCGGCGACGCGTCGCCGACCCAGGCGGTGGGCGACGACCGCTCGGAGGGATTCGCGACGTACCGTCACCGCCAGCCGATGCAGAGCCTCGACAACACCTACTCGGAGGCCGAGCTGCGCGAGTTCGACGCCCGGCTCTCGAGGCTCCTCGGCCGGGAGGGCCTCTCGTACGTGGTGGAGCCGAAGATCGACGGCCTGGCGGTCAGCCTCACCTACGAGGGGGGCAGGCTCGTGCGCGCCGTGACCCGCGGCAACGGCGTCGAGGGGGATGACGTCACCGCGAACGCGCTCACGATCCGGGGCCTGCCCCGCAACCTGAGGGCCGCCCCCGGCGCACCCGTGCCCGACTTTATCGAGATCCGGGGGGAAATCTTCATGACGCTGGCAGAGTTCCAGCGCATCAACGCGGCGCGCGAGGACGCCGGCGAGGAGCGCTATGCCAACCCGCGCAACCTGGCCGCGGGCACGGTCAAGCTTCTGGACCCTCGCGAGGTGGCCGAGCG
>CAIXHE010000152.1 GCA_903919205.1 uncultured Opitutaceae bacterium
CACCCATCCCCTGACCAGCCACGAGATCCTGGCCCGGATCGCGCCGACCGTCAAGGTACTCGGCCCCCTGATGGAGCCCGAGGGTATCGTCATTCACCAGGAATTCTGGCCGAAGCACCCCGAGGACATCGGCAAGCTTTAGCCCCTGCGTTCCACCAACGCCTGCAACCGGGTCAGCGCGGGGACGCCGTCCGGGCCCTGACCGCGCGGATCAAGGCTCGAGGTCTCTCCCCTTGACTCTGGCCTTGGCGGGGATATCCGACGGGATCGCACGCTCAACGCCGCGAGCGAGCGACGTTCTGGAAGGGATCTCCCGGCAAACAAGCACCCGGTATCTGAACCCGGTGCCCTGGTTTACCCTCCAGGGCACCGGGCGGACTCAATGAAAGCAAATTCATGAGTCCTAATACACCAGTCGGTAGGCTACCTAGCGGATTTCGGGCCATTCCGGGTCACAAACCCGCAGAAAATCGGCGAACCGGTTCACCGGCGACGGGCCTGCCTTCCGGCGCCGCGCAAATGTTCTGGCAAAGGTCCTGCTTAAGAGACATTTACACCCCAGACTCATGCCGGATCCCTCCAGCAGCCCCAAGGCGGTCTTCCTGAGCTACGCGCGCGAGGACGCCGAGGCCGCGCGGCGCATCGCCGACGCCCTGCGGGCCTTCGGCGTCGAGGTGTGGTTCGACCAGAACGAGCTGCGGGGCGGCGACGCCTGGGACCAGAAGATCCGCTCGCAGATCCGCACCTGCGCCCTCTGCATCCCGATGATTTCCGCCACGACGCAGGCGCGGGGCGAGGGCTACTTCCGCAGGGAGTGGAAGATCGCGGTCGAACGCATGCAGGACATGGCCTCCGGCGTGCCCTACCTGCTGCCCGTGGTGATCGACGACACGCGCGAGAACGAGGCCAGCGTGCCCGAGGAATTCCTGAAGGTGCAGTGGACGCGGATGCCGCGCGGCGTGCCGAGCACGCAGTTCGTGGAGCAGGTGCGCCAGCTCCTGGACCGTCCCAGGAGGGGCGTCGCCGAGCCCGGCCGGCCCCACGTCAGGACGGAGCCCGCCACGGGCGCCAAGCCCCGCGCGACCCTCGCCCGCACGCTTCTGATCGTGGTCCCGGTCTGTGCCGCGATCGTCGCCGGCTTCCTGATCACCCGCAAGCCGGCCAACGCGCCGGTCGCCCCGGCGGCCCCCGCGACCGCTCCCGCCGCGGTCGTCAATGACAAGTCGATCGCCGTGCTCCCGTTCACGAACATGAGCGACGACAAGGACAGCGGGTTCTTCGCGGACGGCATCCATGAGGACATCCTGACCAACCTCGCCCTGATCCATGACTTCCGGGTCGTCTCGCGCACGTCGGTGATGCCGTACCGGACGACCACCAAGTCCATGCGCCAGATCGCCCGCGAGCTCGGGGTCGCTTACATCCTGGAGGGCAGCGTGCGACGCGCGGGCAACAAGGTGCGCGTGACCGGACAATTGATCCACGCCGCCACCGACGAGCACGTGTGGGCCCAGGCCTACGACCGCGACCTCTCGGACATCTTCGCCATCCAGGCCGAGCTCTCGAAGGAGATCGCCGGCGCGCTCAAGACCGCGCTCTCGCCCGAGGAGAAGGCCCTGATCGCGCACCGCCCGACCGAGAACACCGAGGCCTACGACCTCTACCTGCGCTCGCGCGACACCGACAACCACGGGGGCGTGACCCTGGCCGACCTGACGAAGGAGGAGGCCCTGTCGCGGCGCGCCGTTGAGCTCGATCCCGCCTTCGCGGCCGCATGGGGGCAACTGGCGCGCGAGGAGGCGCTTTTCTCCTTCTGGGGGTATGACCAATCGGAGGCGCGCCAGGCCAAAGCCAAGGAGGCGATCGACACCGCCCTGCGGCTCGCCCCGGACGACCCGGCCGTCATCGACGCGCTGGGCGCCTACCTCTACTACGGCCACCGCGACTTTGCCGGAGCCACCGCCCAGTACGAGCGCCTGAGGAAGCTCCAGCCGAACGATCCCTCGGTCGCGTCCTCGCTCGGCCTCATCCTGCGCCGCGAGGGGCATTTTTCGGAGGCGCTTCCGCTTCTTCGGAAGGCCACCCAGCTCGACCCCGGCAACGCCGCCTATTCGCGCAATCTGGCCGAGGTGCTGTTCGCGGGGCGCCGCTACGAGGAGTTCCTCGCCATCCAGCGCCGCCGGGTCGAGATGCTGCCCGAGCGCCTCGAGGAGGCCTACGCGCTCGCCGCCACCCCGTACCGCATCCGGGGTTCCACCGCGGAGGGTGACCGGTTCATCGCGGGCCTGACGCCCGAGCAGGCGATCTCGCCGCGGGGGATCGAGATCCGCAAGGATTGGGCGGCTGCCAAGGGGGACTGGGCCGAGGTGGTGCGCCTTTGCAAGATCCAGCCCTTCTTCGAGGAGGACGGCGCGGCGCATTACGTGCAGGCCTTCTGGCGCATGAACGTCCACCTGAACGTTGGCGACAAGGAGGGCGCCCGCGCCGCGGCCGGCGACTTCCCGAACCAGCTGCGGGCCGACCTCGCCAAGCAGCCCCGCAACATCTTCATGATGCTCTACCTCGCCGGCTATGAGGCCTGCATCGGCGACCCCAAGGAGGGCATCCGCCTGGCCCGGAAGGCCGTGGACCTGCTTCCGGAATCCCAGGATGCCGTCGACGCCCCGGTCTCCAGGTTCGTCCTGGCCATGGTCTATGCCCGGGCGGGCGACAAGGACCATGCCCTCGAGGAACTCGCCCATTGCCTGCGCACGCCCTTTGCCCCGGCGAACGTCTATGAGCTGCGCAAAGACGGGGCTTTCTCGATCCTTCACGGCGACCCGCGGTTCGAGGCCCTGCTAGCCGATCCGGCCAACAACGCCCCGCTGTTCTAGCGCGGGGAAACCGGGGCCGGGACCGCACCTCGCACGAATCCTGCAGGGAATCCGACTGCCATGCCCATGATCCCCGCCGTCCGCTCGCTACCCGAATCCCGCCTCCTTCGCCTCCTTTCCATGGCCGCCGGGCTCGCGCTGGCGGCCTCGCCCGGCCGGGCCGAGACCCCGCCGCCCGCCCTCGAGAACAGCCTCGGCATGCGCTTCGTGCCGGTTCCCGGCACGGGCGTCTGGTTCAGCGTCTGGGACACGCGGGTCCGGGACTTCCAGGCCTTCGTCGAGGCGACCCACTACGACGCGACCGCCGAGTTCGCCACCCTCACCCGCTCCGGGTGGGCCAAGACGGGGGCCTCGTGGAAGTCGCCGGGGTTCCCGCAGGGACCGCTGAACCCCGTCTGCGGGATCAACTGGGCGGATGCGCGCGCCTTCTGCGCCTGGCTGACCGAGCACGAGCGGGGCTTGCACCGCCTCTCGGGGGGGCAGCACTACCGCCTGCCGACCGACGCCGAATGGAGCGCCGCCGCGGGGCTCGCCCCCGAGCCGGGGGCGACGCCCGCCGAGAAGGACGCGCACGGCGCCGACCTCTTTGCCTGGGGAGCCGCGTGGCCCCCGCCCGCCGGCTCCGGCAACTTCGCGGGGGAGGAGGCGCGCGACGGCTCCTGGCCGGCCGACGCCGCCGTGATTGCCGGCTACCGGGACGGCTTCGCGCGCACCGCGCCTGTCGGCAGCTTCCCGCCGAACCGCCTCGGGCTCTATGACATGGCCGGCAACGTCTGGCAGTGGTGCGAGGACTGGTCGAGCCCCGAGCACCGCACCCGGGTGCTGCGCGGCGGCTCCTTCTACAACTCCTCGCGGCGGGACCTGCGGCTCGCGCGTCGGGCCGACTTCGACCCTCCCGAGACCCGGGCCGTCAACTTCGGGATGCGCTGCGTGCTCGTCCGGGACCCGGGGGCACCCTGAGCGGACCCGTGGGGGGCGTCAGACCCCCCTCGAGGCGGCGAGCACCGAGAGGATCGCCTTCTGCACGTGCAGGCGGTTCTCCGCCTCGTCGAAGATGATGGAGCGGGGGTTGTCGAGGACCGCCTGCTCGACCTCCTCGCCCGGGTGGGCCGGCAGGCAGTGCATGAAGAGCGCGTCGGGCCTCGCCGCGGCGAAGAGGCCGGCCGTGACGGTGTACGGGCGCATCCTCGCAATCCGGGCCTCGGCCTGCTCCTCCTGGCCCATGCTCGCCCAGACGTCCGTGTAGACGACGTCCGCGCCGCGGACCGCCTCCAGCGGGTCCTCGGTGAATTCGAAGTCCACGGTCCGGCCCTCGGACCTCAGCTGCTCGCGGATGCGCGCCCCCGGCTCGAAGCCCCGGGGCCCCGCGAGCGAGATCCTCATGCCGAAGAGGCTGGCGCCGAGGATCCAGGAGTTCGCCATGTTGAAGCTCGTGTCGCCGAGGAAGGCGATCTTGCGGCCGCGCAGCGCGGCCACCAGGTCGCCGTCCGGGCCCGCCCAGCGCTCGGCCGCCGTGAAGGCGTCGGCGTAGACCTGGCAGGGGTGGAGGAAGTCGGTGAGCCCGTTCACGACCGGCACGCCCGAGGCCGCCGCCAGCCGCTCGACGTCGGCGTGGTCGAAGGTGCGGATCACGATGCCGTGGACGAAGCGAGAGAGCACCCGGGCCGTGTCCTCGATCGACTCGCCCCGGCCGAGCTGGAGGTCGCCCCTGTTCAGGAAAAGCGGATGGCCGCCGAGCTCATTGATGCCCACCTCAAACGACACCCGGGTGCGGGTGCTCGACTTGGCGAAGATGAGCGCCCACGTCTGGCCCGAGAGCACCGGGGGCGCGTGGCGGCCGCGCTTGCGCTTGAATTCACGGGCGAGCGAGAACACTTCCCCCAGTTCCTGGGGCTGCAGGTCGGTCTCCTTTAGGAAGTGCTTCATCGAGGGAAGCGTACACACCTAGCGGGTGGGCGCCCGTGCGACGAGCGGAAAGTGGGCCTAGACAGGCGCAAAAACCGTCCCTGAATGTTGCTTTACAGCGACTTAAACAAGGAGCCCTGCCGGGCCGGGCTCAGGCCCGCAGCGTGTCCCGGAAGATCGCCACCGACCTCGAGAGCTCCTCGCGGGAGGCGTTGAGCGGGGGGAGCAGCCGGATCACGTTCACGCCGGCCTGCGCCGTCAGGAGCCCCCGCTCGAGAAGCGCCGACGACGTGGGGCCCGAGTCGCTTGCCATCTGGACGCCAACGAGGAAGCCCTTGCCGCGCACCTCGAGGACCTTGTCCGGGAACTCCGCCGCCATCGCCCGCAACTCGGCGAGCCACGGCCCGCTCTCGCGGGTCACGTGGGCGAGGAGGCCCTCCCCCTCGATGACGTCGAGCGTCGCCAGGGCCGCCGCGCAGGCGAGCGGCGTGCCGCCGAAGGTCGACCCGTGCATCCCGGGCTTGAAGAGGTCCGCCGAGCGATCGTCGACCCACAGGGCGCCGATCGGAAAGCCCCCCCCGAGGCCCTTGGCCATGGCGATCGCGTCGGGACGGATGCCCGCGTGCTCGAAGGCGTAGAAGGCGCCCGTGCGGCCCGCGCCGCACTGGACCTCGTCGACGAGGAGCAGCAGGTTGCGCTCGTCGCACAGGCGCCGAAGGCCCACCAGGAACTCGCTCGTGCACGGGTTCACCCCGCCGTCGCCCTGCACACTCTCGACCAGGATGGAGGACGTGTCCTCGTCAACCAGCGCCGCGAAGCTCGCCAGGTCGTTCAGGTCCCCGAACGAGAACCCGGGCAGGAGCGGCCGGAAGCCCTTCTGCACGGTCTCGCGCGGCGTGGCGCTCATGCCGCCGAACATCCTGCCGTGGAAGCCCTTCTTCGCGGCCACCACCCTGAAGCACTTGCCCTCGACCCCGCTCTTGCGCACGCCGTGCAGCCGCGAGAGCTTGATCATCGCCTCGTCCGCCTCCGCGCCGCTGTTGCAGAAGAACACCCGGCCCGGGCCCGCGTAGCCGACGATCCTGCGGGCGAGCTCGCCCTGGTTCGGGTGCCGGAAGAGGTTGCTCGTGTGGTTGAGCTCGGCCGCCTGGCGCTGGACCGCGGCGACCCAGTGCGGGTGGCAGTGGCCGATCGAGGTGACCGCGATCCCGGAGCTGAAGTCGAGGTAGGCCTTCCCCTGGTCGTCCCAGACGCGCGAGCCGCTGCCGCGCACGAGCGTGATCGGCGCCCGCGGGTAGTTGCGGAGCACGTGCGCGTCGTAGAGCTCCGCCGCGCTCGAGCGGGTGAGCGGGAGCACGTTATCCATGGACGATCTCGGTTCCGATTCCCCGGTCGGTGAAGATCTCGAGGAGCAGGCTGTGCGCGAGCCTCCCGTCGATGAAGTGCACCCGCTGGACGCCCTCCTGCAGGGCCCTGACCGCGCTGGCCACCTTCGGGCGCATGCCCTTGTCGATCACCCCGCGCCGCTTCAGCTCGTCCACCTGGCTGATCTTGAGGGTCGAGATGATCGAGGCCGGGTCGGGCGGCGACGCGAGGAGCCCGGGCACGTCGCTCATGTAGAAGAGCCTGCGGGCCCGCAGGGCGCTCGCCACCTTGCCGGCGACCACGTCGGCGTTCACGTTGTAGGGCTTGCCGTCGTAGCCCTCGGCGACCGGGGAGATGACGGGGACGAAGCCGTCGGCGATCTCCTTCTTGATCAGCTTCACCTTCACCTCGGTCACGTCGCCGACGTAGCCGAGGTCGATCGGGGCCCCCTCCTCGTCCACCTCGAGCTTCTGGCAGACGAGCACCGTGTCGCCCGGCAGGCCCTTGGGCCTCGCCCGCGCCCCGGAGATCGCCTCGCACACGTCGCGGTTCACGACCTCGTCGAGCGTGCGCTTGACGATCGCTATCGTGGCCTCGTCGGTGACCCGCAGGCCCTTCACGAAGGTCGCCTTGAGCCCGGAGCCCTCCATCGCCCGGGTGATCGCCTTGCCGCCGCCGTGCACGACGACGACGTTGATGCCGACGCCCGCCAGGAACGCGATGTCGTGGGCCACCCGCGTGCGCGCCGCCGGGTCGGGGTCGTCCATGAAGCTCCCGCCGTACTTGACGACGAAGGTCGAGCCCCGGAAGTCCTGGATGTAGGGAAGCGCCTCGAGCAGAACCCTCGCCTTCGCCGTCACCTCGGCCACGTTCGTTTCAGTGCTCACAGGCCCCGCGCTCGAAGCGGATGATGGGAGGAGAGGGAGGGAGGATTCACGGGGTTTGACGATGTCACGAGATGCTTACAGCACCCGCGTCCGGTATTTCCACAACAATTTGCGCCGGGCCCCGAAAAAATTCGGGCTTCACTCCATCGCCCCGCGCCCACAGTTCTCGTTCCGTGTCCAGCACGCACCTCTCCTTCACGGACCGCGCGGCCCACCGCGCATGGCTCGCCTCGCAGTCTGCCCTGCCCGCCGGCTTCCGGGTGGGGTCCTCGAGGTTCTCGTTCACGCCGCGCGAGGCGCCGAAGCCCGCGAAGATGACGCTGACGCTGATCGCGCTCGACCGGCCCTCCGCGGGCTTCGCGGCGGTCTTCACGAGGAACGCCTTCCCCGGCGCACCAGTGGTCGTCGGGCGCAGCCGCCTGGGCGAGCCCGAGCTCTCCGCGATCGTCATCAACAACAAGATCTCGAACGTGTGCGCCCCGGGCGGCGTCGGCGACGCGGAGCGCGTGTGCGCCGAGGCGGCCCGCCTCCTCGGCGTGCCCCCGACCCAGGTGCTCCCGAGCTCGACCGGCGTCATCGGCTGGGGCCTGCCGGTCGACGCCATGGCGGCCGCGCTGCCGGACGCCGTCGCCTCGCTCGCCGCGGGCTCGGTCATGCCCGCGGCCGAGGGGATCGTGACGACCGACCTCTACCCCAAGGTCCGCCGGGCCACGGTCGGGGAGGGCTCGATCGTCGGCATCGCCAAGGGCGCCGGCATGATCGAGCCCAACATGGCCACGATGCTGGTCTACCTCCTGACCGACCTCGACGTGCCGCGCGGCGAGCTGCGCGCGCTCCTCTCGGCCGCCGTCGAGACGACCTTCAACGCCATCAGCATCGACAGCGACACGAGCACCTCCGACACCGTGGCGCTCGTCTCCTCGGGCCGGGTGCCCTGCCCCGACACGGGGGCGTTCGCGCGCGCGCTCGGGGGCGTGTGCCGCGACCTGGCCGAGGACGTGGTGCGCAACGGCGAGGGCGTGCGCCACGTGATCCGCGTCAGCGTGCTCGGCGCGGGCGACTTCCGCAGCGCGCGCGCCCTCGGCAAGGCGATCGTGAACGCCCCGCTCTTCAAGTGCGCGGTGGCGGGCAACGACCCGAACGTCGGGCGCCTCGTGCAGGCGATCGGGAAGTTTGTCGGCACCCAGGCCGAGCCGGTCGACCTCTCGCGCCTGCAGGTGCGCCTGGGCGGCATCGAGATCTTCTCTAGGGGCGAGTTCCGGCTCGACCCCGCGAAGGAGGCGGCGCTCGCCGCCCACATGCGCGACGCCGAGCTCTACCAGAGCGCGCCCCCCATCGACGGCGTCTTCAAGGCGCCGGTCGACTTCCCGCCGCACGAGCGCTGCGTCGAGATCGAGGTGGAGCTCGGCCTCGGCGGCGCGGGCGCGGTCGTGCTCGGCGCCGACCTGACGCACGAGTACGTGAGCGAGAACGCCGACTACCGGAGCTAGAGGAGCCCCTGGGTCTCGGGCAACCCGTACCAGAGGTTCATGGTCTGCACGGCCTGGCCCGCCGTGCCCTTCACCAGGTTGTCCTCGGCCGACGTGATGACGAAGTTGCCCGTCCTCGGGTCGTGGACCGCGGACATGTCGACGCGGTTCGAGCCGACGACGTGCGCCGTGTCCGGCGTCTCGCCCGAGGGGAGGACCTGGATGAACGGGGCCGAGCCGTAGGTCCGGGCCCACGAGGCGTACACGCCCTCGAGCGTCGCGCCCGGGGCCGCGGGCACGGTGATCGTGGTGGCGATCCCGTAGCGCATCGGCGCCAGGTGCGGGTTGAACTGGATCACGGTCTTCTGGCCCGTGTGCAGGGCGAGCTGCTCCTCGACCTCGGCCAGGTGGCGGTGCTTCACGAGCCCGTACGCCTTGGCGCTCTCCGTGCGCTCGACGTAGAGGTAGGCCTCGTCGACCTTGCGGCCGGCGCCGCTGACGCCGCTCAGGCTGTTGACGACGATGTGCTCGCGGGTGACGAGGCCGTCCCGCAGCAGCGGCACGAGCGGGATCAGGATGCTGGTCGGGTAGCACCCGGGCGAGGCGACGATCCGCGCGGAGGCCTTCCACTCGGGGTCGGTCAACTCGGGCATCACGTACCGGGCGAAGGGCAGCAGCTCGGGCGCCGCGTGCTTGCCGTAGTACCGCTCGTAGGTGGCCAGGTCCGAGATCCGGAAGTCGGCGCTCAGGTCGATGACGCGCTTGCCCGCGCCGGCGAGCGCCCGCGCGAACTCCGCGGCGGCCCCGTGCGGGAGCGCCAGGAAGAAGAGCGGGATGTCGGTCGCGGCGAGGGCGGCGGGGTCGGAGCCGACGAACGCGAGGCCCCGGTCGATGCCGCGCACCGACGGGATCACCTGCGAGAGCCGCTTGCCCGCGTGAGCGCGCGAGGTGACCGCCGCCAGTTCCACCCCGGGGTGGCCCAGCAGCAGCTTGACGAGCGTCTCGCCCGCGTAACCCGACGCGCCTACGATGCCTACTTTCATGGGAGGGGAACAATCCGCCCGACGGCCCCCGAAATCCAGCAAGAAAAAGGCCGCGCTCCCGTGGGGAGGCGGCCTCGAGGGGGCGGTCCCTGCGGGGACCGGTCAGCGCTTGGAGAACTGGAAGCGCTTGCGGGCGCCGGGTTGTCCGGCCTTCTTGCGCTCCTTCTCCCTGGGGTCGCGGCGGATGTGGCCGGCCTTCTTCAGGGCGGGCCGGAGCTCGGCGTTCATCTTCTGGAGGGCGCGGGCGATGCCGTGGGCGACCGCACCGGCCTGGCCGGCGACGCCGCCGCCCGCCACGTTGGCCGTCACGTCGATCTTCTCGCGGAGGCTGACGGTGAGGAGGGGGGCGTAGGCCTGCTTGGCGAAGTTGTCGTGCGAGAAGTAGCTCTCGAAGTCGCGGCCGTTGACGAGGAGCTTTCCGCTGCCCTCGGTGATCCGCACGCGGGCGGTGGAGGTCTTGCGGCGGCCGGTGCCGGTGAAGATGTTGGCGGGAGTGGTCATGTTCAGACGGAGATCTTCACGGGGTTGTTGGCCTCATGCGGGTGCGCGGTGCCCTTGAAGACCCGCAGCTTGGTCAGCATCTTGGCCGCCAGGCGGTTCTTCGGGAGCATGCCCTTCACGGCGTGCATGAGGACGAACTCCGGACGGTGGGCGCGCATCTGGGGGACGCTGCGGTAGCGCTCGCCGCCGACGAAGCCGGAGAAGGCCATGTAGGTGTTCTGCTCCTCCTTCTTGCCCGTCAGGACGACCTTCTCGGCGTTGATCACGACGACGTAGTCGCCGGTGTCGACGTGCGAGGTGTACGTGGCCTTGTTGCGGCCGCGGATGATGTTCGCGAGCTTCACGGCAAGGCGACCCAGCACCTGTCCCTCGGCATCAACGAGATACCATTTGGGTTGGACTGTCTCCTTCTTGGCTAGATACGTCTTCATGGGAAAAGAGGGTTAGACCATTGATTCCAAACAGGGCTGTCAACCCCTGTTTTGATTCTTGGTTCCCGCGCGGATTTCACAACGATGCGCCCCATGAATCCACGCATCGCCGGCGTCTGTGCAGGCGTCCTCGGCGCCACCGGGGTGGCTACGGGCGCCTCCGGGGCGCACGCCCTCCAGGGCATGCTCGCGGCCCGCGGCATGCAGGGTGTCTGGGAAACCGCGGTCCATTATCAGCTTGTGCATGCGGTCGCCCTCCTGGCGCTCGCCGGCTGGCTGCGGCAGGGGCCGGGGCCGGCGGCCTCCCGGGCCGCCTGGGCCGCACGGCTCTGGATCGCCGGCACGGTCCTGTTTTCCGGCTCCCTCTACGTGCTCGCCCTTGGCGGCCCGCGCTGGAGCGGCTTCGCAACCCCCTTCGGGGGCGTGGCCCTGATCGCGGGCTGGGCCTTCGCCGCCGCAGCCGCCCTCGCGGGCTAGCCCGAAGCCCCGCATGAACGGAGGCCCCGTCCTTCCCGAAGACCTTCGGGCGATGCTGGAGGCGGTTCGCCGCCGGGGGCGCCCCCGCCTGGTGGGCGGCGGCGTGCGCGACTGGCTCCTCGGGCTCTCCCCCGGGGACTTCGACATCGAGGTGGGGGGCCTCGGCTTCGAGGACCTGCGCCGGATCCTCTCGCCCTTCGGCGCCACCGACGTGGTCGGCCGCAGCTTCGGCGTCATCAAGGTGCGCGGGGCGGCCGGCGCCGAGTACGACTTCAGCCTGCCCCGCCGCGAGTCGAAGACCGGCAGCGGCCA
The DNA here is from genome assembly GCA_903919205.1 of uncultured Opitutaceae bacterium. Lineage (GTDB taxonomy): Bacteria > Verrucomicrobiota > Verrucomicrobiia > Opitutales > Opitutaceae > Palsa-1447. Next base: position 11,264 of record CAIXHE010000152.1, read on the forward strand.
CCGCGGCTTCGAGGTCGTGCCCGAGCCGACCTTGAGCGACGCCGACGCGGCCGCCCGCCGGGACTTCACCGTGAACGCGATCGCCCTCGACCCGTTCACGGGCGAGCTCTTCGACCCGTTCGGCGGCCGCTCCGACCTCGCGGCCCGCGTGCTGCGCCACACGAGCGCAGCGTTCCCGGAGGACCCGCTGCGCGTGCTGCGCGCCTTCCAGCTCGCCGCCCGCTTCGACTTCACGGTGGCCCCCGAGACGGCCGCCCTCTGCCGGTCGATCTCGGACGCCTACGCGGAGCTCCCGCTCGAGCGCGTCTGGGGCGAATGGGACAAGTGGGCGCGGCTCTCCACCCGGCCCTCCCGCGGCCTGGACGCCCTCGAGGCGACCGGCTGGATCGCGCACTTCCCGGAGGTCGCGGCGCTCCGCGGCACGCAGCAGGACCCCGCCTGGCACCCCGAGGGCGACGCCCTCACCCACACGGGCCACTGCCTGGACGCGCTCGCCAGCCTTCCCGAGTGGCGGGAGGCGCCGGCCGCCCGGCGCCGCTTGCTGTCCCTCTCCGTCCTCGCCCACGACTTCGGCAAGCCCTCGACCACCGCCTGGGCCGAGCGCCGCGGGACGATGCGCTGGGTGAGCCCGGGCCACGAGGCCGCCGGCGGCCCGCTTTCCGGCGCTTTCCTCGCCCGGATCGGGGCGCCGCTCGAGCTCGCCCCGCCCGTGCGCTCGCTGGTCGAGAACCACCTCGCCCACCACCACGGGGGCCCCGGGGGATTCTCAGACACCCAGGTGCGCCGCCTCGCCCGCCGGATCGCCCCCGCGACGATCGACGACCTGGCGCTCGTCATGACGGCCGACGCCCGCGGGCGCCCCCCCCTGCCCCACGCCGACACCGAGGCCCTGGTCGCGGCCCTGCGGGGGCGCGCCTCGGCCCTCGCGCTCGAGGCCGCGGCGCCGCGGCCGCTCCTCCTCGGCCGCCACCTGCTGGCCCTGGGCCGCACGCCCGGCCCGGGCTTCAAGCCCGTCCTCGACGCGGCGTTCGAGGCCCAGCTCGACGGGGCGTTCTCGGACGAGGCCGGGGCCGTGGCGTGGGCAAAGGAGCGCCTGCGGTGATCCGCGCCTTCCAGTGGGACCTGGGCCGCCAGGTCGAGCGCCTCGACTGGCTCCTGGCGCAGCTGCCCCGCTACGCCGCGTGGGGCTACACCGAGCTCTACCTGCACCTGGAGGACGCCGTCGAATTCCCGAGCCTGCCCGGGGTGGCCCGCGGGGACGCCTACAGCCAGCGCCAGCTCGGGCGCCTGGTCGAGCGGGCGGCGCGCCACGGCATCGGGGTCGTGCCCATCGTGAACCTGCTCGGGCACACCCAGTACCTGATCAAGGTGCCCGGGCTGCGCGACCTGAACGAGCTGCGGGCGCCGGACGGCTCGCCGCTCGAGCGGGGCCAGATATGCCCCGTCCACCCGCGCACGCTCGAGGTCGCCGAGGCGCTCCTGGGAGACGTGGCGGCGTTCTGCACGGCGGGCAAGGTCCACGTCGGCCTCGACGAGTCCTTCCACCTCGGCAGGCACCCGCTATCGGCGGCCGAGGTCGCCGAGATCGGGCTCGCCGCGCATTTCGGGCGCTATGTGCGGCGGCTGGGCGGGCTTGCGCAGACCCGCGGCCTGCGGCTGGGCTACTGGGCGGACATGCTGGCCCTCCTCCCGGCGGCCGTCGACCTGCTGCCGCCGGGATCGATCGCCTACGACTGGTACTACTATCCCTTCGGCAGGAGGCCGCGCATGGAGCTCCACAATTTCGCCGAGTACGACCTGGCCGCTCCGCTGCGCGCCCGGGGGGTCGAGTACTGGGGCTGCCCCATGAACGGCTCCTTCCGCCACGAACCGCTGCCCGTCTTCGGGGAGCGGCTGGCCAACATCCGCTCCTGGTGGCGCCGATGCGCCGACGTGGGCGCGGGCGGGATGCTCGTGACCTCGTGGGAGCCCCTGCGCATGTCCGCCGAGATGGCGACCCTCGTGGACGCGTCGGCCTCGAGCCTCTGGCAGGCGCCCGAGGTCGACGACCTGCAGGGGATGCTCGAGCACGGCTTCCGCCGCCTCTACGGGCGCGCTCACGCGCGCGAGCGGGCGCGGGCCGCGCTCGCCTGCGACATCCGGGCCTTCGCAGGCTACGCCCGCTGGGAGGTGAACGAGCACTGGGACGGCGCCGACCTGCGCCGGGGGCTCTCCCGCTACGACGCCGAGCGCGCGTTCTTCACCCGGCTGCTCGCCCGCGGCCCCTCCCTGCCCCGGGCCCTGCGGGCAAGCCTGCGCTTCAGGCTCTATCTCGCCGAGCGGGACGTCTTCGTACGCTCGTGCGCGGCCCGCGTGCGGGCCCTGCGGCGCAGGCTCGCGCGGGGCGGCCCCGGCGACCCGGAGCTGCGGGAGGGCCTCGGGCGGCTGCTCGAGGACACCGTCGCCTTCCACCGGGTGGTCTCCAGCGGTCGCAGGGCGGCACGGGCGCTCTGGGCGCTCACGCGCGCCGCGTCCCGGACCGGCCCCAACGAGCGCATGGTCCTCGGCGACGCCCGCAGGCTCGGGCTCCTCGAGCGCTGGATCAGGGGCTGCCTCGCGCACCCGTCGAGGGTCTCCACGGCGTCGCCGGTCAGCGGTGCCTGGGAGCTCCAGGTGGACATCGTGCTCCAGGAGCCGGCCCTCCAGAGGGTGGTGGTCGAGCGCCGGGGTCTCGACCACGCGTGGATCGACCTGCGCGGCCGCACCACGGTGGAGTTCAGGGCGGACGCCGCGCGACCCCGGGCCCGCGTGCGGCGCGAGCTGCGGGTGCCGGTCGGCGGCCCCGGGCAGGCCCTGCGGATCGCCGTGCGCGGCCTCGGGAGCGTGACCCTCACCCACCTCGAATTGACCGACGGCGTGCGCCGCCTGCGGCCCCGCGGCTGGACGGCGGCCGCCCGCAGGGTCGTCGGAAAGGCGGCCCCCGCCTCGGGATTTCCCGAGCTAGACTGGTCCCGTGACACAGGCTTCGTGGAGCCCGTCTTCGGCTGAAAACAGAGAAGGCGGCCCCTCCCGGGGCCGCCTTCTCACATAACAGGGAGGCCAGGGGCGCCTCCGATGGCTTGCTTAGAACTTGTACTGCACCTGGCCGTAGATCGTGCGACCGAGCGGGCTGTACGTCGAGATGTCGGCGTTGTCCGTGGAGAACACGTCGTAGTCATTCGACGGCTGGCGGTTCAGCAGGTCGTTCACGCCGAGGCTCAGCTTCAGGCCCTTGAGGGACGAGAGGATGGCCGGGTCGCTCGAGGAGAACGTGTAGCTGACCACGAGGTCGTACGAGTAGTACGGGTCGACGTGCTCGCCGTCATCGTTGTCCGTGAGGGCCGGGATCCAGGTCTGGGCGAGGAACACGCCC
>CAIXHE010000153.1 GCA_903919205.1 uncultured Opitutaceae bacterium
GCGTGACGTAGTCGTCGCCCCAGCGCATGAAGGCGCGGATCGCCGTCGGCGCCGTGTAGAAGATGGTCGCGTGGTGGCGGTCGATCAGCCTCCAGAAGCGGTCGGGCTCCGGGTGGTTGGGCGCCCCCTCGTACATGAGGACCGTGGCCCCGGCCGAGAGCGGCCCGTAGACCACGTAGCTGTGGCCCGTGATCCAGCCGACGTCGGCGGTGCAGAAGTACACGTCGTCCTCCTTCAGGTCGAAGATGTACTTCATCGTGAGCGTCGTGCCGAGGAGGTAGCCCGCGCTCGTGTGCAGGACGCCCTTCGGCTTGCCGGTCGAGCCGCTCGTGTAGAGGATGAAGAGCGGGTGCTCGCTTGGGAACGCTGCGGCCTTGTGGGAGGTGGACTTGCCCGACACGAGCTCGTGCCACCAGCGGTCGCGGCCCTCGGTCATCGAGACCGGCTGGCCCGTGCGCCTGAGCACGATCACGCGCTCCACCGTGGGCGTGCCCTCGAGGGCGCGGTCGACGTTCGCCTTCAGCTCGACCACCTTGCCGCGGCGCCAGCCGCCGTCGGCCGTGATCACGATCTTCGCCTGGCAGTCGTTCACCCGGTCCTTGATGGCCTCGCTCGAGAAGCCCCCGAAGATGACGGTGTGGATGGCCCCGAGGCGCGCGCACGCGAGCATCGCGATCGCGGCCTCCGGCACCATCGGCATGTAGATGGCCACGCGCTCCCCGCTCCCGAGCCCGAGCTCCTGGAGGGCGTTCGCCATCCGGCAGACCTCCTGGTGGAGCTGCCGGTAGGTGATCGTGCGCACGTCGCCCGGCTCGCCCTCGAAGAGGATCGCGGCCTTGTTGGCGCGGCCCGAGGAGAGGTGGCGGTCGAGGCAGTTCTCGGAGACGTTCAGCTTGCCGTCTTCGAACCACTTGGCGTGCGGCAACTTCCAATTGAGCACGCGGCGGAACGGCTTGCGCCACGAGAGCAGCTCCTTGGCCTGGCGCCCCCAGAATTTATCGGGAGTGTTGACAGACTCGGCATAGAGCCTTTTGTATTGGGCTTCGCTCCCAAGATTGGCTTGGGCTTTGAACTCGGCCGAAGGCCTGACAACCCGGGTTTCCCGGGAAATTGAGGTAATCGTCTGTTCGGTCACGATGTGGCTGATTTGGGGTTAGGAACGCTCGAAAGACGCGCACCTTATCCCCCGTTGAGTTTTAAGCGTCAAGCGCAGGCGCGTACCGAAAAAACTTTGTATGGAAAAGAAAACCCTTTCCGCCCCGGCGGAACAGACCGCTAGCACCCCCGTGGAGCCCGCGGCAACCCCCACAGCCGCCCCCGCCCAGCCCGCGCCCCAGCCGGCCCCCGTCGACAACACGATCCGGGTCGAGGGCGTCCTCGACATCGACGTCGCCAAGGGCGGCAACGGCCAGCTGCTCGACATGTCGAAGAGCGGCAAGCGCCGCCCCACCGACACCTTCGTTCCGAAGGAGCTGATCCGCCGCTTCAAGCTGAAGGCCGGCTCGCTGATCGGCGGCACGGCGTTCCCGCCCGAGGGCCGATTCCCCAACCCGAAGATGCGCTTCATCGAGACGGTCGACGGCATGGCCCTCGAGGAGCGCCGCGGGGCCCTCGACTTCGCGACCCTGACGACGGTCTCCCCCGACAAGCACCTGAAGCTCGAGATGAAGGACGGCCGCATGACGACCCGCGCGGTGGACCTCTTCTGCCCGATCGGCAAGGGAACCCGCGGGCTGATCGTGGCGCCGCCGCGCACCGGCAAGACGATCCTGCTGCGCGACATGGCGCTCGGCATCCTCGAGAACAACCCCGAGTGCCACGTGATGATCCTGCTGGTCGACGAGCGGCCTGAGGAGGTCACCGACTTCCGCCGCAGCGTTCCGGCCGAAATCTGGGCCTCGTCCAACGACGAGCAGATCGAGAACCACATCCGCATCGCCGACCTCTGCATCGAGCGGGCCAAGCGCCTGGTCGAGGCCGGCAAGCACGTCGTCCTCTTCGTCGACTCGATCACGCGCCTCGCCCGAGCGCACAACACGCAGCGCAACTCGGGCCGCACCGGCTCGGGCGGCCTCGACGTGCGGGCCCTCGAGCGGCCCCGCCAGCTCTTCGCGGCCGCCCGCAACACCGAGGAGGCCGGGTCCCTGACGATCATCGCCTCCGTGCTCGTCGAGACCGGCAGCCGCATGGACGACGTCATCTTCCAGGAGTTCAAGGGCACCGGCAACATGGAGCTCGTCCTCGACCGCAAGTGCGCCGAGATGCGCCTCTGGCCCGCGATCAACATCGCGGCCTCCGGCACGCGCAAGGAGGAGCTGCTGATCGACGCCAAGAAGCTCGAGGGCATCCACTTCTTCCGCCGGGCGCTCGTCCAGCAGAAGATCGAGGAGTCGACGGAGACCATGATCACGCGCCTCTCCAAGACGAAGACCAACGACGAGTTCCTGAAGCTGATCGCCCGCTAAACCCGCGGAACTTCACCCTTGCGGGACCGCCCCACGGTTCCGCATGCTGACCCCCCCGCTCCCACTTCCCTCCGACAACCCAGCATGCACAGTTTCTCCGAGCAATGCCTCGATATGGCCCGATCGATCCTGGGCCACAACCTAGACTCCATCCAACCCGACGGCACCGTACTCCCCGCTCCCGGGGAGGAATCCCGTCCGGACGAGCCGGGCCACGTGGCCTTCGCCCTGGGTGAGTACTACCGAGGCACAGGAGAGACGACGCTGAAGGGCTACGACATCGTGGACCTGGCGGCGCGCTGCGTCACGGCCCAGATGTTCACCGAGCCGCCGGCCGAGAACGGCCTGGCCTACGCCGCCCTCGGGCTCCTCTGCTTCGGGCCCTCCAAGGACCGCAACCCGGTCTGGGAGCGCCTAGTCGAGGAGACCCAGCAGAGGATCGACAAGCAGCTGCTCCACCGCAGCGACTACGACAACCACTGGCAGGCCTTCAACATCGCGAAGGCGGTCGCTCGCTTCAGCCTCGGGCTGTCCAAGAAGGACGAGACCTCGCGCCTGGTCGAGCGCATGTGCGAGCGCATCTCCCAGACGAGCTCGGCCGGGTTCTTCGACGACTCGACCTCGGGCCTGGGCGGAAACTTCAACCTCTACGGGGTCATGGCCCTCGTGTTCACCCGCTCGGCGCTGCAGCTTCACGCCAACAGCGGCGTGCGCGACCGCAAGCTGCCGACCCTGCGCACCTACGCCGAGAAGTACATCCGCATGATGCCCGACCTCGTCCGCGCGGACGGGCTCGGCTGGGCCTTCGGGCGCGCCGCGGGCGCCTACGGCCAGATGCACTGCGTCAGCCTCATCCTGCAGGGCCTGCGCGACGGCTGGATCCCCGACGACCAGCGCCAGCGCTACCTGGACATCATGCGCCGGCTCTTCATGTTCTTCTACCAGACCTACCTGGACCAGGAGCACGGCTTCCTCGACCTGCGCGACGACGAGCGCACCGCCTACAAGTCGCACACGACCCGCATGGCGAACTTCGACGCCGCCCGCTACCTCTGCCAGTGGTCGCGCCTGGCGAAGACCGTGTCGGTGCCACCGGGGGCGCCGTTCTCCGAGCCCAACAAGACCTCGGGGCGCTTCGTCATCTTCGACAAGGCGAACCGCAAGGAGCAGGGCCTCTTCATGTACCGCGACGCGGAGTCGGGCCTGCACCTCTCGGTGCCGCTCATCAGCTGCGGCGGCCACCTCTCGAGCGACGCGCTGCCCTTCCCCCACTCGCCCGGCGTCTTCGACTGGCCGAACAACGTCTACCTGCCGGTCATGCTGCCCGAGCTCACGTTCGGCGACAACGTGACGCTCCCCGCCTTCTACGGGAAGAACTGCGTCACGGGACTCGGCATGCGCAACAGCTTCTACTTCCGCTACGAGCAGCCGGAGCTGATCAACCTGAAGGAGGAGATCGTCAAGAACCTGGGCAGCGTGAAGGTCCAGTGGACCTTCTCCGGCAAGAACGTCGCGTGCGAGTTCGCGTACACCGTGAAGCAGCAGGTGACCCTCGACAAGTTCCGCTACGTGCTGGTCGTCGCCGCTCCCCACTCAAGGTACCGGGTGCCCGGCTCCCCCGTGCTCGGGCCCCTCGGGCACCGCTGCAGCGTCGTCAAGGACGACTTCCAGGCCAGCTGGCAGGAGACCGAGGTCGTGAGCGCCGATCCCACCTACCGCACGAACTTCGGCAAGATCCACTACCTGCAGTACCTGGTGCGCGACCACCCGCTGATCATGCGGCCGGGCCACGTGTACCGCCTGGCGGTCAACTTCGAGCCGGACGTGGTGCGGGAAGAGGGTTGATGCTCTCGCGCCGCATCATCCCCTGTCTCGACGTCACCGCCGGGCGGGTGGTGAAGGGCGTCAAGTTCGAGGAGCTGCGCGACGCGGGCGATCCCGTGGAGTGCGCGGCCGCCTACGACCTGCAGGGCGCCGACGAGCTGGTCTTCCTCGACATCACGGCGTCGAGCGACGGCCGGCGCATCATGCACGACGTGGTCGCTGCGACGGCCGAGCGCTGCTTCATGCCGCTCACGGTCGGCGGGGGCCTTCGCTCGACCGGCGACATCGAGGCGATGCTGCGCTCGGGCGCCGACAAGGTCTCCCTCAACACCTCGGCGATCTCCGAGCCCGGGCTCATCCTCGAGGCCTCCGACCGCTTCGGCTCCCAGTGCATCGTGGTGGCGATCGACGCCAAGCGGCGGCCCGGGCCGCAGGCCGCCTGGCAGGTCTTTTCGCACGGCGGCCGCAACGCCACCGGGCTCGACGCCGTCGCCTGGGCTCGCAAGGTGGTGGAGCTCGGGGCGGGCGAGATCCTGCTCACCAGCATGGACCGCGACGGCACCAAGGCCGGCTACGACGTCGAGCTGACCCGCCAGGTGAGCGACGCCGTTCCGGTCCCTGTGATCGCGAGCGGGGGCGCCGGCGAGC
>CAIXHE010000154.1 GCA_903919205.1 uncultured Opitutaceae bacterium
CCACGGCCCCGAGCGACAGCAGCGCCGCCGTGAACAAGAACAGGCACGCCCAGGCGAACCGCCTCGCCAGCAGGCGGCCGGCGACCCGCAGGGCGAAGGCGGCCGCGGCCACGCCCCAGACCGCGATGGTGGCGGCGAGCTTGGCGTGATCCACGGTGGCCGTGTCCCGGGTCCAGTAGACCGACCCGAACGCGAGCGCGAGGGTGAGGAGCGTGACGCCCGTCCCGAGCAGGCGCAGCTCGATCTGGTCGAGGTCCATGATCGGCGGCAGGAACGAGAACCAGCCGTCCAGGCGTTTGGACTTGAGCGAGAAGTGCCGCAGCAGGAAGAGGGCGGAGGTGAGCGCCAGCAGGCCGAAGACGCCGTAGCTGAAGATCGCGAGCGCGGCGTGCAGCTCGATCCATGGGTTGCCGCCGAAGATGTGGGTGCGGCGCACGGCATCCCAGGAGGGTAGGGAGAGCGACAGGAGCGTCATCGCCGCGCCCAGGCACGAGGTGAAGAAGCCCAGCACGCTGGAGCGGAACTGCACGCCCACCACGAGGTACAGGGTGGTGGCGGACCAGGCCGTGAACTGGAAGATTTCGAAGCGGTTGCCGAGCGGGCAGCCCCCGGTGGCATGCCCGCGGATCCCGAGCCCGATCCACTGCAGGAGGTAGCCGGCCAAGATCGCGGCGTAGACCGCCGCCCCCGGCGTGCGGCGGCCGCGCGCCAGGGACACCCCGCCAAGGAGCAGTCCTACCACGTAGAAGGCCGAGGCTCCCCAGAGCCATTGCCGGTCGGTGAAAAGGTCGAGCATGGGGTTCAAGGCTGCCCGCGGCGGCGCCGCCGGGCAAGCCTAGGGGCTGGAGGGCGCCCAGCGAGCGAGGAAGGCCAGGATCTTGGCGGGACTGTGTCCGGGCCCGTCCTCGAGCTCGCCCGTGTCCTTGGTGGCGAGCTGCCTGCCGTCCGCGTCCAGCACCACCAATACGGGCACGCCGTGCTGGATCGGGTTGCCATAGCGCTCGTTCACCTCGGCGTTACGCTTCACGCCATGGCGGGTGTTCACGTCGACCATCACCACGATGAACCCGCGCCCGAGCGCCCGCGAGACCTCCGGATTGGACTCGAACGTGGCGTGGAGCCTCCGGCACCAGATGCACCAATTGGCGCCAAAATCGAGGATCACGCGCTTGTGCTCCGCCGAAGCGCGCTTGAGGGCGTCCGCGATCTGGGCGCTGCCGTCCGCCTGGGTGTCGAAGATGTCCGGCCCCGAGGCGGGGTACTCCGGGCTGGCGCCGAGGGGGACTGCGAGAGCGACCAGCAGGGCCACCCAGGCGATGCGGGCGAGGAGGAACTTCATGGAGGCACACGATCCGCCAAAGGCCCCACCCCGCAAGGGCGAAGCGGCGCCCATGACACAATCTACTGCCGCAAAGAAACTAACGCACCCGCCTCCAGGACGCCAGGAACATGCCGTTGGCGTCGAGATCCTGGGGCTGGACGGTCAGGCGGGTGGCCTTCGCCGCGGACACCGGCAGGGGGCATGGCTCGAAGTCTGGCTGCCCGGCGTCGAACGCGTCCGCGACCGCGGTCGTCTCGCTCCGCGTGAGGGTGCAGACCGCGTAGACGAGGCGGCCGCCCACCTTGACGCTGGGCGCGGCCCGCGACAGGAGGCCCTGCTGGACCGACGCCAGTTCCGCGACATCGAGCGGCTGGGTCGTCCAGCGCGCGTGGGGATTGCGCTGCCAGGTGCCGACGCCGCTGCAGGGGGCATCGACCAGCACCCCGTCGCACCGGGTGCGGAACGGCGCGGGCCCCTGCCCCGAC
>CAIXHE010000155.1 GCA_903919205.1 uncultured Opitutaceae bacterium
ACATGGGCCTCATGAAGGCGGTCGAGAAGTTCGAGTACCGCCGCGGCTACAAGTTCTCGACCTACGCGACGTGGTGGATCCGCCAGGCGATCACGCGCTCGATCGCCGACCAGGCCCGCACGATCCGCATCCCGGTGCACATGATCGAGACCCTGAACAAGGTCATGCAGGTGCAGAAGCAGCTCCTGCAGGAATACGGCCACGAGCCTACCCCCGACGAGGTGGCCGACGAGATGAACCTTCCGGTCGACCGCGTCCAGCAGATCATGAAGATGGCGCAGCAGCCGATCTCGCTGCAGTCGCCGGTCGGCGACGGCGACGACACGTCCTTCGGCGACTTCATCGAGGACAAGTCGGCCGAGAACCCCTACGACATGACCGCGTACTCGCTCCTCCGCGAGAAGATCATCGACGTCCTCGACACGCTCACCGAGCGCGAGCGCCGGGTGCTCTCGCTGCGCTTCGGCCTCGTGGACGGCTACAGCCGCACGCTCGAGGAAGTGGGCAAGCAGTTCAAGGTGACGCGCGAGCGCATCCGCCAGATCGAGGCCAAGGCGCTTCGCAAGATGCGCCACCCGACCCGCATCCGGCAGCTCCACGGCTTCTTCGACGCCGAGCAGATCGACAACGCCCAGAACCTGCTCAAGGTGGCTGCGGTATTGCGCCCCGCCCGCTCCTGAGCGGCCGAAACGCACTTGCCTCGCTGGCTTATCGAGATACGTTTCAGAGATGACCGACATGCACGTCCAGATCGCAGGGCTGATTCCCACGGGCGGCGGTGAGTGGATGCTCATCCTGCTCGTCGTGTTGCTGCTTTTCGGCGGCACGAAGCTCCCGCAGCTCGCGAAGGGCCTGGGCCAGTCCGTGAAGGAGTTCAAGAAGGCCTCCAAGGACGAGGAGCCCGCGTCCCCGGCCAAGGACGAGCTGAAGAAGCCCGACTCCGGCGGGACCCACGGGACGAACTAGGCCCGCTGCCGGGCTAGCAGGTCGGATCGGCGCTCTGCGTCAGCCACCCGCGGAACTCCCGGATCTGCTGGGGTGTGCCAAGCACGAGCAGCTCGTCGCCCCCCTTCAGGGCCTCCTGCGCCCCGGGGTTGAGGATGCGGATGCCCCCGCGGTGTATGCCGGCCACCTGAACGCCGTGCTCCCTGGAGGGCGACACCGCCCCAAGCGTCTTGTTCGACACCCGGCTGCCCTCAGGCACGACGAGCGCCTCCATGCGGACCTCCTCAAACAGGGAGTCCGCCCCGGGGCTTCCCGAGACGGCCCCGAGGAACTCCCTTCCCGCGCGCACCTGTTCCATGGTCCCCATGAGCAGCACCTTGTCCCTCGGGTAGAGGACCGCCTCCGGCTGGGGCAGCGCGATCATGAAGCCCTGCCGCTCGATACCCACCACGCTGCACCCGAAGCGGGCGCGCAGGTCGAGCTCGGCGATGGTGCGACCCTGGCAGTCGGCGAGGTCGGGCAGCGTGCAGTCGATCATGTGGAGGTCCCAGTCCGGGTGGCGACCCAGCCACGGGGCCGTCGTCGAGGTCATCTTGTTCGCAGAGGTCTCGATCGTGTTGTTGAGCTCCACCTCGAGGACCGCGTGCCAGTAGATGAGCCTTCGGCGCATGAGGGCCACCGCGGCCGCGGCCAGGAGCACGCTCGAGAGCAGCAGCCAGCGCGCCGTGTCCCCCGGTATCATGGACGTGATCCAGAGCGTGAGCAGGCCCCCGACGATCACCTTGATCACCGTCTCGATCACCGGCGCCAACTGCCGCCCCCGGGGCTGCCCGGAGGTGGAGACCTGCGAGAAGAGCAGCGCCAGGGCCGAGCAGTTGCGCCAGATCGCCACCAGGGGCACGAGCACCACCAGCGCCATGAGGCAGAGGAAGGCCACGCGCGCGCCGTTCGGGAACATCCAGTCCTGGCCGAGCCAGGTCTCCAGCGCCTGGTAGAGCTCCTGGGAGAACACGAGGATTCCGCTGACGAAGAGCATCTCTATCCCGATCTGAGCGAGGCGCTTGCGGCTAAGCTGCCAGAGGGCGCTTCGCTTGCGCTGCCGCATGAGGCGGTCCAGCCACTCCTGGTAGGCGGTCAGCCAGTCGGACAGCCACACGGGCTGGCGGCCGAGCACGGCCGAGGCGATCGCCTCCGAGCGCCGGGCGAGGAGCGGGGTGGCGAGGGTCGTCAGCAGCGAGACGCCGACCACGAGCGGGTAGAACCGCGACGGCACGACGGCGGCGCCGACCCCCAGCTGGACGATCACGTACGAGAACTCCCCGATCGGGGACATGACGAGCCCCGCGCGCAGGGCCTCGCGGGCCGGGACGCCGATCAGTCCCAAGCCGAGCGTCACCGCCGCGGGCCGCGCCACGAGTGTGAAGGCCGCCACGGTGCAGACGAGGCCGGCCGTCGAGACGAGCTCGTGGACGTTGATCTCCATGCCGATCGCCACGAAGAACACCGCGCTGAAGACGTCGCGCATGCCCTCGAAGGTACGCTCGACCTGGTGGCGGTGCGGGGTCTCGGCGACGATGATGCCGAGCAGGAAGGCCCCGAGCGCGAGCGAGTAGCCCGCCTTCTGGGCGAGGATGGCGAGCCCGAAGAGGAGCGCCGCAAGGCCGAGCGTCTGCAGCTCCTCATCCATGGAGATGCTCATGCGCTTCAGGAGCCAGGGCACCAGGATCAGCCCGGCGATGCCCACCATGGCGACGAAGGCGCCGAGGGTGAGCAGCGCCGAGCCGGCCTCGCTCACCCGGTGGGCGCTGGCGCCCCCCAGCTGGACCACGGACTCAAGGAACGCCAGCATGACGACCGCGACCACGTCCTCGAGCACCGAGACGCCGAGCGCCAACTGGCCGGCCCGCTCATGGTTGAGGCCGGTCTCGTGCAGGACCTTGCCGATGATCACCGACGAGGAGACCATGAGCATGCCCGCGAGGAAGAGGCCGTCGGTGGCGCTCCACTGGAGGGCGGCGGCGAGGAGCCGCGAGAGGTAGTACATCGCGGCGGCGCCGGCGAAGGCGGCCGCCAGGAGCGGCAGCCCCAGCCGGCGCAGCTTGCGCACGCTCAGGCGCAGGCCGATCGCGAACATGAGGAAGACGAGCCCGACCTGGGCGAGCGTCTCGATCCGTCCGACGTCCGAGACCAGCGAGAGGTACGGGATGCTGGGGCCGACCAGGATGCCGGCGGCCAGGAAGCCCACCACCACCGACAGGCCGAGCCTCTGGCAGATCCACCCCACGACGCCGGCGACAAGGAGGATCACCGCCAGGTCTTGGATGAACAGGATTCCGTGCATGGCGAGCCCGGGTGCAAAATCGCTTCGGCCGCGGTGCAGCGTCAACCCAAACCCGCGTATTTCCCTCGTTGACAGCTTTCTGCGCAGCCCATTCGATTCCGTCGGCGGCAACGCCACCGACGCCCCCCACGCACCACGAGATCATGGCCAACCTCTTCGGTTACTTCTCCAACGACATCGGAATCGATCTCGGCACCGCCAACACTCTCGTTTACGTAAAGGACAAGGGAATCGTCCTGCGCGAACCCTCGGTGGTGGCGCTCGACACCACCACCCGCAAGGTGCGCGCCGTGGGCGACGAGGCCAAGCGGATGCTGGGGAGGACCCCGGGCAACATCACGGCCATCCGGCCCATGAAGGACGGCGTGATCGCCGACTTCGACGTCACGGAGGCTATGCTCCGATACTTCATCCAGAAGGCGAGCCAGAGCTTCCGCGCGCCGCCGCGCGTCGTGATCGCGATCCCCTCGGGCATCACGGCGGTCGAGAAGCGGGCCGTGATGGACAGCGCGACCCACGCCGGGGCGCGCAAGGTGATCACGATCCCCGAGCCGATGGCTGCGGCCATCGGCGTCGGCCTGCCGATCGACGAGCCGGCGGCCAACATGATCGTCGACATCGGCGGCGGCACGACCGAGATCGCCATCATCTCGCTCAACGGCATCGTCTTCTCGAAGTCTATCCGGGTCGCGGGCGACGAACTGGACGCCGCAATCATCAACTACATGAAGCGCGCCTACAACCTCCTGATCGGCGAGCGCACGGCGGAGGAGATCAAGATGCGCATCGGGTCGGCCTACACGCTGGACGAGGAGCTCTCGATGGAGGTCAAGGGCCGCGACTCGGTGGCCGGCCTGCCGAAGACGATCCACATCACCTCCCAGGAGGTGCGCGAGGCCCTGGCCGACACGATCGCGGCGATCGTCGACGCCGTGCGCACGACGCTCGAGCGCTGCCCTCCCGAGCTCTCGGCCGACCTCGTGGACCGCGGCTTCGTGATGGCGGGCGGCGGCTCGCTGATCCGCGGCATCGACCGGCTTCTGAGCGACAAGACGGGCCTGCCGGTCACCGTGGCCGACGATCCCCTCTCGGCGGTTGCCAACGGGACGGGGGCGGTCCTGAACGACCTCTCCTGGCTCATGCAGAACGCGTGAGGATTGGGCGATCCCAGCGATTAGACCAAGCCCGACCCTTCGCTGCGCTGGCCCTGGGTGTCGCCCTGTGGCTCGCCGCCCCGGTGGCGCTCAAGTCCCTCTCCCGGGCGAGCTTCTTCGAGATGACGGCGCCGATCTCGGCGGCCGGCTCCTACGCGAACGACCTGCAGCGCTTCTGGGCGCTTAGGCTCCACTCGAAGGACGAGCTGATCGAGGCCGGCCGCGACCTGGCGCGCCTGGACGCCTCGTACGCGCTCTCGGTCCAGCAGAACGGGGAGCTCCAGGCCGAGGTGGAGCGCCTGCAGGCGCTGCTCAAGATGCCGCCCCTCGAGCACTTCCGCTTCGAGCACGCGCGCGTCGCCCAGAGGGACTTCTCGGGCTGGTGGCAGCGAATGATCATCCGCAAGGGCTCGGACTACGGTATCCCTGTGGGGGCGCCGGTCGTCTACAGCGGGGGGGTCGTCGGCCGCGTGTCCGAGGTCCATGCCTACACGTCGGTCGTGCAGCTGACGAGCGACCCGGGCCTGCGCATCGCGGCGGTCGTCGACGGCGACACGCGCCCGATCAGCTTCCAGGGGGCCCTGAACCAGGTGTTCGGCGCCCCGAGGGGCGCGATCGAGTTCGTTCCGCTCGACGTGTATGCAAGCGCCTCGGTGCCGAAGCGTCTCGCGACCTCGGGGCTGGGCGGGGTCTACCCGCCGGGACTCACGATCGGGCGCATCACCCACGTCGAGTCCAGCGAGGACGGGCTCTTCAAGCGCGGCGAGGTGGAGCTCGACCCGAGGCTCGGCGAGCTCACCGAGGTGACCGTGCTCGTGCCGCTGGACCCGTCCAGCTGAGGGGCGATACCCGATGCGCGGAGCCGTCGTACTCTTCCTGTCCGTCTACCTGCTGCGCGCGCTCGTAGCCGAGGTGAACAGCGCCCTGTCGGGCGCCCACGTGTGGATCTTCGCCGGCGGCCTGTTCCTCGCCTACGCCTCCCTGATGGCGACGTTCCGCCAGGGACTCGCCGTGGCGGTGTTGGCGGGCCTCCTGTGCGACGCGCTCGCCCCGGTGGGATTCGGCACCCACGCGGCCCTCTTCGCCGTCGCCCACTCCCTCGTCTACCATTTCCGCGAGCGCCTGCAGCGCGAGGAGACCGGCGTGCGCGTGGCGGTGGCTCTGCTCGTCAACATCGGCCTGTTCGCCGCGCTGTCCTTCGCGCGGATCCGCGTGCTGCCCGCGGTCGCGGCCGCCTGGCCGAGGCTGCTGTCCGACCTCCTGATCTCCGAGGGGGCGATCGTGCTCGTCGCCCCCTGGTTCTTCGCACTGCAGGCGAGCACCCTCGAGCTCGCCCGCGCGCCCACGGAGCGCTCCCTCTAGCCATGGAGACGCCGAGCGAGGGATCAGGCAGCCTGGTCGAGTCCAAGGCGGGATTCGACCCCAGGATCGTGGTCTTCTACGGGATCGTCGCCCTCATGCTGCTCGTGCTCGCGGGCGGCCTCGTCTACCAGCAGCTGATCAAGGGCGCACTCCACCACGAGCAGGAGCGTCAGCAGAACGAGCGCCGCGTGATCGTGCCGGGGCCCCGCGGCAACATCTACGACCGCGAGGGCCGCCTGCTGGTCGGCAACCGCCCCCGGTTCGCGGTGGTGCTCTACCTGGACGAGCTCCGGCCGGAGTTCCGCAAGGAGTACATCCGCATCCGCAACAATTACCGCAACGCGAGCCTCCAGGACATGCCCACGAGCGGGCAGATCGAGCGCATCGCGCACGTGAGCGTCGTCCAGCGCTACATGGACCAGATCAACGAGTTCCTGGGCCGGACGGGCAAGGTGGACGGCGGGGGCCTGCAGCGACACCTGGAGCGGCAGCTGCTGCTGCCCTACACCCTGATCGACGACCTGAAGCCCGAGGAGTTCGCCCGACTGATCGAGCACCTGCCGGTCAACTCGCCCGTGCAGGTCTACACGTCGAACACACGATACTACCCGTACGGGGCGGCCGCGGCCCACGCCCTCGGCTACGTCGGGGTCAACGAGGGCGCCGACGACGAGGAATTCCCTGGGGAGGGCCTGACGACTCTGAAGATGAAGGGCACGATCGGACGCGACGGGATCGAGAAGCAGTTCGACTCGATCCTGCAGGGCGAGGCGGGGTACACGATCCTGCGCGTGGACCCCGCCGGCTACAAGGTGAACCCGCCGATCGAGCACCGCCTCCCCGTGCAGGGGAAAAGCATCACGACGAGCCTGGACATCGACCTGCAGCAGGCCGCCGAGGAGGCGATCGGCGAGGACCGGATCGGCGCGGCCGTGGTCATGGACGTCCACACCGGAGAGGTGCTCGCGATGGCGAGCGAGCCCGCGTACGACCTGAATGTCTTCTCCCCCAGGCTGAGCGTGGCCGCGGCCGCGGACATCGAGGCCCGCAAGGCCTGGGCCAACACCGCGATCAGCGGCGTCTACTCCCCCGGCTCGACCTTCAAGATCGTCGTGTCGACGGCCGCCCTGCGAAGCGGCTCGATCACCCCCGAGGAGACCCCCGTGGACTGCGAGGGCGCGATGATGGTCGGCAACCGCCGCTTCACGTGCGACAACGGCGAAGGACACCACGGGCTGGTCGCGCTGCCCGCCGCGATCGCCGAGAGCTGCGACATCTACTTCTACACGGTGGGCCTGCGGACCTCGGCCGACGTGATGGCGGACCAGGCGCGACGCTTCCACCTCGACCGGCCGACCGGCATCGACCTTCCCGGCGAGACGCACCGCATGCTGATCCCCGACCCCGCCTGGAAGAAGAAGGCCCGGGACGAGGCATGGACGCCCGGCGACACGGCCAACATGTCCATCGGCCAGGGCGACGTGCAGGTGACCCCCATGGTGATGGCGTGCTTCGCCGCCTCGTTCGCGCGCGACGAGGTGTCGACCCACCCCACCCTGATCCACGACGCGAAGCACCGGACCCAGGAGTCCGAGCGCACCGGCCTCACCGCCTACCAGAGGGCGGCGATCCTGAAGGGCATGGAGGGCTGCACCACCGAGGGCACGGCGGCGATCCTCACCACCGTCGAGGCGATGCGCGTGCCCGGGGTGCGCATCGCGGGCAAGACCGGGACGGCCCAGATCACCCGCAACGGGGAGAAGTACAACGAGGCCTGGTTCATCTGCTTCGCCCCGCTCGAGAACCCCGAGATCGCGATGGCGGTGGCGATCGAGGGAACGACCGCCGGCGAGGCGTACGGCGGCGGCCGCGAATCGGCGCCGGTCGCCTCGGCCATCCTCAAGAAGTACTTCGCGAAGAAGCGGGGCGCCGGCGCCGCACAGACGACGCCTGCCGGGCCCGGCTGAAGACCTCCCGGGGGCGCGGCCATGTGGCCGCGGGTCCGTAGCGCAGGCGCTGCAGGTCGCCCACGAGGTCCTTCGGGCCCTCCACCCGCGCGAGCCAGCGCCCGGCCTCCCGCCGCACGGGGTCGAACCGCCGGGCGCCGCGGCGCCCGGGAAGCACCCTTCGCAGGGCCAGGGCGAGCCACCCCACGGCCACAAGCGCGGCCGCGACGGCCACCACCCGCAGCAGGCGGGCCGTGTTCCACGGCCCGGAGAAGAGCGAGCGGACACCGAGCCCCACCTGGGCGAACAGGTTCTGGAGCCAGCGGCCCGAGTTCTCGGTCGCCGCCTTGGCCGCCTTGAACGTCTCGACCTGCGACTGCTGGTCGAAATTGACGATCCTGCGGTACCAGAACACGCGGATGCTGTTGATGCGCGCCGACCAGCTGCGGTCGGTCACGCCCGCAAACCCGGCGCCCGACGTGTCCTGGGTGACCGCCGACGCGCCCGGGCCCGCGAGCGGGTCCACGCGCCGCCAGGCCTGGGCCGTCTCGTCCCAGATCTCCGCCCAGGCGTGGGCGTCGGAGTTGCGGATGGTGTAGTTGCCCGAGTAGGCGTTCCAGGTGCCCCCCCTGAAGCCCGTCACCACGTGCGCCGAGTAGCCCGAGGTCCGGGCGAGCAGCACGAGCGCCCCCGCGAAGAGCTCGCAGTGGCCCGACTCGCGCGACGCCATCCAGCGCACCAGCGGGTCTCCCGCGCCGGGGGGAATCCGCGGGGCGAGCGAGTAGGCGTGGCGCCGCCTTAGCCAGGCGTCAGCCTGCTCGACGAAGGCCGAGGCGCCCGCGCCCGCGCGGGGCGCCGCCTCGGCCGCCATGGCGCGCAGTGCTGCCGCGTCGGCGGACGACACCTCGAGCTGCGTCTGGAGCTTGTCGGGCCTCACGCGGGCGGGGTTTCTCCTCAACAGGGAGAACGCCCGGTCCTTCATGAGGGGCGTGTCCGGGGCCATCGCGTCGACCCGGTAGGCGGTCATCGCGGCCGGCTCGTCGCGCAGCGACACCATGCCGAGGTCGTACGAGAACCGGAAGTTCTGGGCCTCGCGGAAGCGCAGGGCGTCGAAGGGGCCGAGGAGGGGCAGGTACCGGCTGACGCCGGCCTCGAGGTAGATGGTCCAGGTAGGGGCCCCGAACGTGCCGTGGCCCCCGGTGAGGATGTTCGCCGCCGTGCGCTCCCCTCCCAGCCCCGCCTTCCCCTTGAGGTAGGCGGACATCTTGAAGCCGCCGTCGTGGTACTCGTCGAGCACGACCATCCTCCAGTAGGGCAGCAAGGGGGCCCGGGTCGGGTCCGACAGGTCCGCGTCGAAGGCGACCCCGTCATCCTGGCTGATCTCGGTGATGTCGCCAAACTTGATCGAGTCGCTGAAGCCCGTCATCGCCTTCTTGGTCACGAAGCGCTCGAGGAAGAGGCTGTTTTCCAGCTGGAAGCGCGGGATCGCCATGAAGAGCAGGCCCGAGACGGCGACCACGCCGAGGAACAGAAGCACCGCCGATGCGAGGAGCCTCCAGTCCGAGACCTCGCGCAGCCTGACGAAGAGGTGGCGCCAGTCGGCCCGCGCGGCCCACGGCGGCACCACCCCCCTGACGGCGAGCTTGGGCGAGTTCCCGCCCTCCGTGGACGAGATGATCGTCACCACCATCAGCAGACCCAGCGCGCAGGCGGTGAAGACCAGAATCTGCAGGGCGAAGAGCAGCGAGACGGTGAGCACGCCGGCGACCACGATCAGGAAGAGCCCGAGAACCACCAGCTGCAGGTCGTCGCGGCGGGCGCGGTGGCTGAGGCCGAGGTAGAGCATCAGCAGCAGGTCCAGGCGCACGATCGCCGGCAGCAGCTGGCCGCTGTGCCACAGGTCGATCGCAAAGAACGCCGCGATCGCGGGGAAGGCCAGGCGGTGCGCCCACACCGGCACGCGCGCCGGCAGGGTCGGCCACACGAGGCCCGCGGCCACGCCGGCGGCCGCCAGGATCGCCATCACGCCGGCGTCGATGTCCAGGTAGAACACGGTCGCTATCGCGAGGAGCATGAGGGAGCCCCCCGTCAGCCAGCGCAGCAGGTGCAGCTCGTCCAGGCTAAGTTGCGGCGGTCTTGACTCCATTGACGTAGGCGGCGACGCCCCTCGGCCCGTCGGGCTCGAACGTGAGCAGATTGGCCCTCGAGCGCGGGGCGGGCGAGCCCGCCGCGGGCGCCCCCGCGGGCGGCGCGTAGGGCGCGGCCTCGGCGAGGCGGTCGAGGAAGGACTCGAGGTCGGAGACCCGGCGGATGACAAGCGGCGGCCCCGCGTCGAGCGCCGCCGACTGAAGGCGGCCCGCGTGGAATAGGTCTTGCGCCAGCGTGGCCGCGAAGCTCATCAGCAGCTCGAACTGCTCGGGGCGCGTCCAGACGTCCGCGTCGGTGCGCAGCCAGATCGAGCACGCCTCGGAGTTCTGCGCGGAGAACTGGCGCACGAGGAGCCGTCCGGTCTTGGCGCTCGCCTTCCAGTGGATCAGGCGGTGGGAGTCGCCGGGATCGTAGGCCCGCAGCGCGATCATGTCGCCCTCGGTGCCCGAGCGCGCCTGCCGGAGGTCGCCGGTCGGCCGCAGGGCCGGGCCGCCGGCGAACCGGCGGTACTCGACCGGCGCGGGCCAGACGGGGATCTCGCGGAGCTGGCTCGTGCTCGAGGACTTCCGAAGGAAGCCGAAGGGGTAGAGCGAGCCCACGGCCCGCAGCTCGATCCGCAGGAGTCCCCGGCGCGGCGGCGTGAACATCCACGACAGGCGCGCGGACCCCGAGGGGTCGAGGCGCGTGCGCAGGTGCACCGTGCCCGACTGCGTGCTCTCCTCCACGCGCCTGAGGGCGGCCCACACGTCGATGCCCTTGCCGGTGATCGTCGACTCGGGCCGGGCCACCTCCCCGCGGTCCCGCGGCGTCGCGGCGAAGTCGAACCACAGCGCGTAGGTGGGCAGGAAGCGCTTCGCGTTGCGCAGAGCGAGGCCCACCTCGGCAGCCTGCCCGGCCCGAAGCGGCGGCTGGACGTCCATGTCCCAGCTGACGCCGCGCAGGTTCCACCAGGCGAGCACCCCGCTCAGGATGAGGCAGGCGAGGAGCAGCGAGAGCGCGATGAAGAGGATGTTGCTCGCCGAGTTGTAGGCGGCCGTGCCGACGCCGAAGCACAGGCCCACGAGGACGAGCCCCGAGAGCGTCGGCTCGATGCGCTCGCGGCGCCGGGGCCAGATCAGTCCCCAGAGGGCTTCGCGCCAGAAGTGGCTTCGGGCTTTCTCGGCCGCGCTCACGCGGGGGGAGGCAGCGCTGCCAGGATGCGCTTCAGGTGGGCGCCCACGCTCCTGCGCTCCTCGAGCGCGTCGCCGCTCTGCCGGGCGAGCGCGAGGCGGTGGGCGAGCACGCTCGGCACGAGCTCCGTCACGTCGTCGGGCAGGACGAAGTCGCGTCCGTTCACGAGCGCCCGGGCCTGCGCCGCCGTTCGCAGCGCGAGGCCGCCGCGGACGCTCGCACCGGCCCGGAACTCGGTCTCGGTGCGCGTCGCGGCCACGATGCTCAGGATGAACTCGAGGATGCTGTCCTCCACGAAGACCTGGGGGACGAGCGCCTGGATGGCCGAGACCTCGGCGCGCGTCACGACGGGGCTGAGCGAGAGCGCGTCGTAGCCGCTGCGCGCGGTGCGCAGGATCTCGATCTCGTCGGCGTGCTGGGGGTAGCCCATGCGCAGGCGCATGAGGAAGCGGTCCATCTGGCTCTCGGGGAGCGGGAACGTCCCCTCGTAGTCGACGGGGTTCTGGGTCGCGAAGACCATGAACGGGGTTCCGACGGCGTGCGACTCACCGTCGACCGTGACCCGGGCGCGGTCCATGACCTCGAGGAGCGCCGACTGGGTCTTCGGGGGGGCGCGGTTGATCTCGTCGGCGAGGACGATGTTGGCGAACACCGGGCCCGGCTTGAACACGAACTCCTTGCGCGCCTCGTCGTAGATGGCGACCCCCGTGACATCCGACGGCAGCAGGTCGCTCGTGAACTGGATCCTCGAGAACGCGCAGTCCGTGGAGCGTGCGAGCGCGTACGACAGGGTGGTCTTGCCCACCCCGGGCAGGTCCTCGATCAGCAGGTGGCCGCCCGCCGCGAGGCAGACGAGCAGCTGCTCGATCACATCCTCCTTGCCGAGGATCGCTCGGCTCATGTTCGTGCGCAGGCGCCCCAGGGCGGCCTTGGCCTCTGCGACGCGCTCCGCCTGTAGGAATTCGCTCATGGGTGGGTCGCTTATGCGAGGATCTCCAGCATGCGGGTGAACAGCCGGTTCACGCGCTCCTGGTTGTGCTTCACCAGGTCGCGGAAGCGCTCGAAGTCGATCTCCGTGCCCTCGAGCCCGTTCGCGTAGTTGTCGATCACGGCCAGGCTGTTGTACTGCAGGCCCGCCTCGCTGCAGAGGTCGGCCTCGTGCGCCGCGGTCATGCCGACCACGTCGCCCCAGTGGCGAACGACCCGGATCTCGGCCTTGGTCTCGAACCGCGGCCCGCGCATCTGCACGTAGACCTTTCCGGTCGGGATCACGAACTCCGGGGCGAGCGAGCCGACGATCAGCGCGATCAGGTTGTTGGCGATGCCCGCCGCGCCCCCCTTCAGCTCCGTGTCGAAGTAGGTGGCCGGCCCCTGCTGGAGCCCGACGTAGTCCGAGCAGGAGACGATCGAGCCGGGGGGGAGGTCCGGCTTGAGCGACCCGACCGAGTTCACGGAGACGATGTCCCTGAAGCCCAGGTCCGCCAGGGCCCGGATGTTGGCGCGGTAGTTGATGGAATGGGGCGGCAGCGGGGTCCCGTAGCCGTGGCGGTTGATGAGCACGTGGTCGCCGCGCGCCTTGTAGGTGACGGACCCGTAGGCGGTCTCGATCGAGCGGCTCTCCCAGGAGGAAAACAGCTTGGAATTGACGATGCTCGTGCCGCTTATGAATGCCACTTTCATCAAAGCCGAAGATTCTTGCCGCCCTTCCCCCTTGTCAAATCCGCCGGCGGGAACCTACCCTGTCTCGAGCGCATGTCCCAAGCCAGCCCACCGCCCGCCGACCGGGCCCCCGTACCCCACCACGTCGCCATCATCATGGATGGCAACGGGCGCTGGGCGAAGCAGCGGGGCCTGCCCCGGATCGAGGGCCACCGCAGGGGCGTGGAGACCGTGCGCACGGTCACCTACGCCGCGCGAGACCTCGGGGTGCGCATGCTCACCCTCTACGCCTTCTCGGCCGAGAACTGGAACCGCCCCCAGGACGAGGTCGGGGCGCTGATGGGGCTCCTCGAGCTCTACCTGCGCAAGGAGCTCGAGACCTTCGTGCGCGACCGGGTGCGCCTCCGGACGATCGGACGGATCGAGGGGCTGCCGGCGGGCGTCCAGCGCCTGCTCGCCGCCACCGTGGAGAAGACCAAGGACTTCGCGGACTACACGCTTGTACTCGCGCTTAACTACGGCTCCCGCAACGAGATCGTCGACGCGGCGCACGCCTACGCAGCCGCCGTCGCCTCGGGCAAGGCGACCCCGGACGACCGTTCGTGGGAGTCGTTCGAGCGCCACCTGTACACGGCGGGCATGCCCGACCCCGACCTCGTGATCCGCACCTCCGGGGAGACCCGCATCAGCAACTTCCTCCTCCTTCAGGCGGCCTACGCGGAGTTCGTGTTCACGCCGGTGCTCTGGCCGGATTTCTCGAAGGCCGACCTGTCCTCCGCGATCGCCGACTATGCGCGGCGCGAGCGCCGCTACGGCCAGACGAGCGAGCAGCTCAAGCCGGCCGCCGCGACCCCGTAGCGCGCCCCCGACGACCCACGTGGCCAAACGAATTGCAAGCACCCTCGTCCTCTGGGTCCTCCTGCTCGCCGTGCTGTGGTTCTTCCGGACCCTGGGGGCCGTGGCGCTGATCGTCGCCATCTCGGTGCTGACGCTCCGGGAGTTCTACCGGCTGATGGCCGGGACCGGCAGCGAGCCCTTCGTCGCGCTCGGCCTCCTCTTCGGGGGGCTGATCACGGCCGCTCCGTGGGTCGAGGTGCGCTACGGCCTGCCGGCCTACCCGCTGCTCGCCCTGGCCACCGTCGTCTTCTCGTGCTGCATCCTGGCCGGCCGGGAGCCGGACCGCCGGGTGGATGCGCTCGGCTCCACGCTGTTCGGGCTGGTCTACGTGTCGCTGCTGCTCGGCTACCTCGTGCGCATCGTGACGCCGGTCCCGGGCGAGCCGCTCGCGCCCGACGGGCGGCTCATCCTCTGCCTCTGGGTCGTGGCGGTCTCCAAGTTCTGCGACGTGGGGGCGCTCCTCACCGGCCTTGCCCTGGGCCGCCACCCCATGGCGCCCAAGACGAGCCCCAAGAAGACCTGGGAGGGAGCGGTGGGAGGCGTCGTCGTGTCGATGGGCGTCGGGGCCGGCGTCGCCTGGCTCGGAAGGGGGCTTCTGCCGGCCTCCCTCACCCCGCTGCACGCGGCCCTGGTCGCCGCTCCCCTGGCCGTGGTTGCCATCGTCTCCGACCTGATCGAGTCGGTGCTGAAGCGCCGGGCGGCGATCAAGGACTCCGGCGGCGGCGTCCCGGGGATCGGCGGGATCTTTGACCTGAGCGACAGCCTGATCCTGACCGCCCCGGTCGCCTTCTTCCTGCTTGGCCTTGGGTAGGCCCCGCCGTGGACGCCCCCGCGCACCCTCCCGCAGCCGCCGGCGCCCGAAGGCGCGTCGTGCTCCTCGGCGCCACCGGCTCGATTGGGGGCAGCGCGCTCCGGGTGATTGCGCGCCACCGCGACCGCCTCGAGCTGGTCGGCATCGCCGCAGGCTCGAACTGGCGCAGGCTCTCGGAGATCGCGCGCGAGCACGCGGTGCGCTCGGTCGCCCTGTGCGACCCGGCTGCGGCCGCCGAGGCGACGGCCTCCGGCCACTTCCCCGCGGGCACGCGCATCCTGCCGGGTCTGGCCGGGCTGACGGAGCTCGCCTCGATGCCCGGCGCGGACGTCGTGCTGGTCGCGGTCGTCGGGACGGCGGGCCTCGAGCCCGCGCTGGCGGCCATCGCCTCGGGCAAGGATCTGGCGCTCGCCTCTAAGGAGATCCTCGTCCTTGCGGGGCGATTCGTCATGGAGGCCGCCCGCCGCAGCGGCACGCGGATCCTGCCGATCGACAGCGAGCACAACGCGGTCTTCCAGTGCATCGAGGGGCATCCCGGGGCGGCGCTCAGCCGCGTGATCCTGACGGCGAGCGGCGGAGCGTTCCGCGACTGGCCGCTCGAGCGCCTGGCCCACGCGACCCCCTCCGACGCCCTCAAGCACCCCAACTGGTCGATGGGCCCCAAGATCACGGTCGACAGCGCCACGCTGGCGAACAAGGGCCTGGAGCTGATGGAGGCGCAGTGGCTCTTCGACCTGCGGCCCAGCCAGTGCGCCGCCGTCATCCACACCCAGAGCCTGGTCCACTGCCTGGTCGAGTTCACCGACGGCTCGATGCTGGCGCAGCTGGCCCCGTCGTCGATGACCTTCCCGATCCAGCACGCCCTCCTCTACCCCGGCCGCGCCCCCGGCGTGGAACCCCCGGTGGACTTCACGCGCACGGTGAACCTCGACTTCCGGCCGGTGGACGAGGCCCGGTTCCCGATGCTGCGCCTCGCACGGGAGGCGATGGAGGCGGCCGGGGTGGCGCCCGCGGTGTTCAACGCCGCGAATGAGGTGGCCGTCGGGGCCTTCCTGGGGGGGCGCATACCATTTCTTGCGATTCATGCCGTCGTGGCTCAGAGTTTGGCTCGCAACGCCAACTTTGAACCGCCGGGGCTCAGCGCTGTCCTTGAGGTGGACAGCGAGGTGCGCCGGACAGCCCTCGAGGACGTTGCTCGATTCAAGTAGTTTATCCGCTGTTACTTACCTTTGTGCCTATCGACCTAATCCATAGCCTGGCCCAGAATGCCTGGTCGGTCTTCCTGATCGTCCTGTTCTTCGGGGGATCCATCTTCGTCCATGAACTGGGCCACTACCTGGCGGCCCGGGCCCGGGGGGTCCACGTCGAGGTCTTCTCGATCGGCTTCGGGCCGCCGATCTTCTCATGGAAGGCCGGGGACGGCACCCGCTACCAGGTCGCGTGGATTCCCCTCGGGGGCTACGTGCTCCTCCCCCAGATCGCGGACCTGGGTCCGCTGGAGGGCGACAGCCAGGTAGGCGCCGCGCAGCTGCCCCCGGTCAGCTATGCCACCAAGATGCTGGTCTTCGCGGCGGGTGCCGCCTTCAACGTCCTCTTCGCGTTCTCGCTCGCCTGCATCATCTGGAAGGTGGGGCAGCCGGAGAACGTCGAGTCGGAGAGCACGCAGATCGGCTACGTGAGCCGCACGATCGACCTGGCAGACGGCACCCGGGTGCCGAGCCCCGCTTCGCAGGCGGGCCTTCAGGTGGGCGACGTGGTCAAGTCGATCGACGGCCACGCGGTGTCCAACTGGAGCGAACTCAACGACACCCTGGTCACCGGGACGGGGCGCGACGCCGCGGGCAACCCGGTCAGCGTCTTCGTGCTCGAGCGCGCCGGCAAGCCCCTGACGGTGACCCTCCACCCCCGCCTGGCGGGCGAGGAGAAGTGGCGCCGGATCGGAATCCAGCCCGGCTACGAGCTGCTGGTCCACGCGGTGGACGCCAAGTCGGCCATGGGCGCGGCGGGCCTGCTGCCCGGCGACCGGGTGCTGAGCGTGAACGGCCAGCCGATCATGAACGTGAACGGGCTGGCCGAGGAGCTCGACCTCGACCCCTCGAAACCCTGCCAGCTCGGTGTCTCGAGGAACGGCTCGCGGCTGGGCTTGGTGGTGCCCGCGCGCAGCCAGGCCCTCCAGGACGGCGACGTCGAGTTCTCGGTGGGCTACCACATGACCCACCCCTCCCCCTTTGAGCAGGTCGCGCAGCCGGTCGTCATGACGCTGCGGACCGTCTGGGGCCTCCTCAACCCCCACTCCGACATCGGCCTCTCCAAGGTCTCCGGGCCCGTCGGCATCGTGCACATCTTCCACGCGGCGGCCGAGGCCGGCCTGCGAACCGTGCTCAGGATCACGATCCTGATCAATGTGAACCTCGCCATCCTGAACCTGCTGCCCGTGCCCGTGCTCGACGGGGGCCAGATGCTCTTCGCCACGATCGGGCGCCTGCGCGGGCGCGCACTTCCGGTCAACTTCGTGATGGCTGCGCAGAGCGTGTTCATGGTCCTCCTCGTCTGCATGGTGCTTTACATCAGTATCTTCGACGTTCGGCGCTGGAGCCGGGACGTGCGGGAGAGCCATGCCCAGGCGCCGGTTCCCGCGGCGGCCAAGCACTGAGCCAGGCGCCATGCCCTACTGCGCCTCGCGGTTCCGGACCGTTCGACGCCCCACGAGGGAGGTGGCCGTCGGCAGCGTGCGCGTCGGGGGCTCGAACCCGGTGCGTATCCAGTCGATGACGACGAGCGACACCCAGGACGTGGCCGCGACGGTGCGCCAGTCGATCGCGCTGGCGGAGGTCGGCTGCGAGATCGTGCGCGTCACCGCCCCGAACGTCCAGGCGGCGCGGTGCCTGCGCGACATCCGGGCGGCCCTGACCTCGGCCGGATGGGGCTCAGTGCCGATCGTCGCCGACATCCACTTCCTGCCCCAGGCCGCGATGGAGGCGGTCGAGCACGTGGAGAAGGTCCGGGTGAACCCCGGCAACTACGCCGACAAGAAGCGCTTCGCCGTGCGCGACTACTCGGACGCCGACTACGAGCGGGAGCTGCAGCGCCTCTACGAGGCCTTCACGCCGCTCGTCGTGCGCTCCCGCGAGCTCGGGCGCGCCATGCGCATCGGCACCAATCACGGGTCGCTGAGCGACCGCATCATGAACCGATACGGCGACACGCCCCTCGGCATGGTCGAGAGCGCCCTCGAGTTCCTGAGGATCGCCGAGTCCCACGGCTACAAGGACATCATCCTCTCGATGAAGTCCTCGAACCCGAAGGTCATGATCGAGGCCTACCGGCTGCTCGTGGAGCGCATGGACCGCGAGGACATGCACTACCCGCTCCACCTGGGCGTCACCGAGGCCGGAGACGGCGAGGACGGCCGCATCAAGGGCTCGATCGGGATCGGCTCGCTGCTGATGGACGGGCTCGGCGACACGATCCGCGTGTCGCTGACCGAGGACAGCGTCTATGAGATCCCCGTGGCCCGCGCGATCGCGGACAAGGCCATGAGCCTCTGGGGCCCGGCGCCCGCGGTCGCCGAGCCGCCGGACTCGGTCGACCCGTACCGCTTCGAGCGCCGGCAGGCGGCCCCTCTGGAGCTGGGCGCGGCCCCGTGCGGCGCCGACCAGCCCCCGCGGGTCGTGGTGAGGCTCTCCGGGGCCGAGCAAGCCGCAGGCGCCCTGCGCGAGCTCGCCTCGCCCCGGATGAAGGACACGCCCGCGGAGGGAATCCTCGTGCCCGTCTCGAGCCCGTCCGACCTCCGCGCGCTATCGGCTGGGATCGCGGGCCTGGACACCGCGGCCAGCTTCCTCGTGCTCGAGCTCGCGCCCGGGCTCACGCCCGCCGACGCGGAGCCCCTGCTCGCCTCCTCCCGCGGCCCGGTCGTCCTGCTGCGCCGGTTCGCGGGCGACGAGAGCGCCGCCCTGACCGAGTGGGCCGGCCTCGCCCGGCGCACCGGCCAATTCCTCGCGGTCGACGCCACCCCATCGGACTTCGGGCGCCTTGCGGCGGTGCTCGCCGAGGCGGGCGCCGGGCGCGTGATCGCGACCTTCTCCGGCCGGACCGACGGGGACCACCCGGTGGGCGCCTACCGCCGCATCGCCGAGGTGCTGCGCGGCGCGGGGCTCCCCGCGCCCATCTGGATCCGCAACACCCACGCGAGCGCGGTTCGAGGGGACAACAGCTTCCTCTCGAAGCTGATCGAGGCGAGCTTCCTGACGGGCAGCCTGCTCTGCGATGGCATCGGCGACCTGGTGAGCATCGAAACCGAGAGCGACCCTTCCCGCTCAGTGCGCCTCTCCTACAACGTGCTCCAGGGGGCGGGCGCGCGGATCTCCAAGGCCGAGTTCGTCGCGTGCCCGAGCTGCGGCCGCACCCTCTTCGACCTGCAGACGACGACGCAGCGCATCCGCGCGCAGACCGCCCACCTGAAGGGCGTGAAGATCGCGATCATGGGCTGCATCGTGAACGGGCCCGGGGAGATGGCCGACGCGGACTTCGGCTACGTCGGAGGGGCGCCGGGCAAGATCAACCTCTACGTCGGCAAGCAGTGCGTGCAGTACAACATCCCCCAGGCGGACGCCGACGCGCGATTGATCGCGCTTATAAAGGAGCACCGGAAATGGACCGAGCCCGAGCCCGCGGGCGTGTGACGGAATCGCGCGGAATGTATCGAAAAAATCCCCGCACCGTGACTGCCGCGTAACACTGCTGTAACCTGCAATTCGGCTTTGAAAGCCTGATTGCGGGAGATGTAACGTTGCGGAAATTACGTAAGGAAAGGTGTCCGTTTTCGGCGCCTAAATTTGTTGTCTGGAAGCAACGAAAAAAGCGAAAAAAGTTATGCCCACCCCCCCTGTGAACAACTTGTCAGAAAGTTGACCTTGAAATGGTTTTCCCGTTCACAGTTACTGCGCTCTTACCCAAGCGAATAAGCCCGCTGGATGTTCTTTGTCACGCCACGACAGCCGCCCCCGGAGGACCCTACTGCGATCTCCCACACATCTCCTTGGTCATCAACTTTTTAGAGGTTCAATGCCTCAGCCCCGATACCCCCATGACCCTGGCACCACTTTCATCGCAGCGGATAGCCCCCTGAGCGGCCCAGACTGACGTGTCAGAGTTCCCTCAGCGGGCCAATGTGAATAAGACCTGACTTCAGCCTAGCCCATGCCTCCTTTGTCCCTGCCACTTAACCTGTGGGAAACGGTTAAGTGCGACTTCAAATCCCTTTTCCCCGAGGACGTGTTCCAGATGTGGTTCGAGCCCGTAGCGTGCCTCGAGACCTCGGAGGACTCGATCACGCTCGGGGTGCCCAACGACTTCGCGGCCATCTGGATCCACGATAACTACCTGGATCTGATCACCCAGCGACTGCGGTTGACGGCGGGACGCGCCGTCAGCGTGAACCTCCAGAAGATGGACGGGGCCCCCAAGGCGGCGGGCCCCCACCGCTCGAGCGAGCAGGCGCCGGCCGCCTCCCGCCCCCGCGGATCCGCCGTGAAGCGCACCGGCCGCGACGAGCGCGGCCCGGCGCCCGGCACGCTCAACGCCCGCAACACGTTCGAGACCTTCGTCGTGGGCGCCAACAACCAGATGGCCCACGCGGCCGCCCTGGCGGTCGCCCAAGCCCCCGCCCAGGCCTACAATCCGCTGTTCATCTACGGGGACACGGGGCTCGGCAAGACCCACCTGATGCACGCGATCGGCCACGCGATCCTGCGCAACAACCCCGATGCACGGGTCGCCTACCTCTCGACCGAGAAGTTCACGAACGACTTCATCCAGGCCCTGCAGGAGAACGGGATGGTCAAGTTCCGCCAGCGCTACCGCCACGTGGACGTCATGCTGCTCGACGACGTCCAGTTCCTGGCGGGCAAGGAGCGGATCCAGGAGGAGTTCTTCCACACCTTCAACGACCTCTTCGAGTCCGGTAAGCAGATCGTGCTTTCAAGCGACCGCCGGGCCAGCGAGATCCAGAAGCTGGAGGCCCGCCTCGTTTCCCGCTTCGAGTGGGGACTGCCGGCCGACATCCAGGCGCCCGACCTCGAGACGCGCATCGCCATCCTCCGCACCAAGGCGGCCAACCTGAAGTGCGGCCTGCCGGAGCCCATCATCACGTTCATCGCCCAGAACATCACGAAGAACATCCGCCGCCTCGAGGGGGCGATGATCAAGGTCGCGAGCTACAGCGCGCTCAGCAACAAGCCCCTCGACCTGGCGACGACCGAGCGCCTGCTGCACGACATGTTGGTCGAGCAGGCCCAGAGCATCCTCACGATCGAGACGATCCAGAAGCGGGTCGCCGACCACTTCCAGATCCGCCACAGCGACATGACGAGCAAGCGCCGGCCGAACAACATCGCCATCCCGCGCCAGGCGGCCATGTACCTGGCGCGCACGCTCACCAAGCATTCGCTCCAGGAGATCGGCGACGCCTTCGGCGGCCGCGACCACGGAACCGTCATCCACGCCTGCAAGGCGGTGGAGAACATGATGGAGCAGGACGCCTCCATGCGCGGAAGCGTCGAGTTCCTGAGGACGCAGCTCTCCCGCTGATCACCCCCAGGGGGCGCGGCGGGAGTTGTCAGAACGGCCCGGGCGCCCTACGTTGACCGACCATGAGTCTCACACCCGAGCAAAAGAACACCGTGGCCCAGTGGATCGCCGCGGGCGACAGCCTCTACACCGTCCAGAAGAAGCTGGCCGACCAGTTCAAGCTGTCGATGACGTACATGGACGTCCGCTTCCTTGTAGACGACCTGAACCTCGCGCTGAAGGACCCGGAGCCCAAGGCGGACGCGAGCGATGTCAGCAAGGCCCCCGCGGCGAAGCCGCCCGAGAAGAAGGGCATCCTTGAGAAAGCCAAGGAGAAGCTGGGGCTGTCCCCCTCGGGGGACGACGACGACGCGACCGAGGACGCGCCCGCCCCCGCCTCCGTCAGCGTGACCGTCGACAAGGTGAACCTTAACCCGCACGCCATGGCGACCGGCACGGTCACCTTCCCGGACGGGGTCACCGGCAAGTGGATCATCGATCTGCAGGGCCGGCCCGGGCTTGTGGACGTGAGCAAGCCGGGCTACCGGCCGTCGCCGGCGGACGCCCAGGCCTTCATGCAGGAGCTCTCCCTGGCTCTCCAGGGGCCCTGAGCGTGCCGCCGGCCGCGGCCCGCTAGGTAGCCGCCAGCGCGCGCAGCTCGGCCTCGCCGATCACCGCGACCCCGAGCGAGCGGGCCCTCTCGAGCTTCGAGCCGGCCTCCTCGCCCGCCACGACGTAGCTTGTCTTCTTGCTGACCGAGGAGGCGACCTTCCCGCCCGCCGCCTCGATCAGGGCGGACGCCTCCTCGCGCGTCATCGTGGGGAGCGTGCCGGTCAGGACGAGCGTCTTGCCAAGGAGCGGCCCCGACGCGGGAGCGCGCGCGGAGGGAGCCAGGGGGGCGACGCCCGCCCGCAGGAGCTCCTGGACCAGGGTCCGCTGGACCGGCTGGTTGAAGTGGTCGATGATCGCCTCGGCCATCGTGGGCCCGATCCCGGCGATGCGGCTCTCCTTCGACTCGCCGATGTAGTCGGCGAAGCGGGACTCCGAGAACGCCTCCAGGCTCCCGAAGCGGGTGGCCAGGTCCTTGGCGGCCGCCGCCCCGACGTGGGCGATCCCAAGGCCGTGGATGAACCGCCAGAGCTCCGCCCGCTTGCTCGACTCGATCGCTGCCAGGAGGTTGTCGGTCGACTTCTCCACGCTCTTGCCGAGCCCGAGCAGGTCCTCCCTGCGCAGCCGATAGATGTCGGCGATCCCGTGCACCCAGCCCCGCTCGACCAGGACGTCCACCATCGCCTCGCCCAGCCCGTCGATGTCCACGCAGGCCTTGGAGGCGAAGTGGCGCACGCGGCGTCGCACCTGGACCGGGCACGCGTAGTTCGGGCAGCGCAGGGCCACCTCCCCCTCGGTCTCGACGACGGCCGTGCCGCAGGAGGGGCAGCGCGTCGGGAAGACGAAGGGCACGCACTGCGGCGTGCGCCGCGAGAGGTTCACGTCCACGACCGCCGGGATCACCTCACCCGCCTTCTCCACGCGCACCGTGTCGCCGACGCGGATGTCCTTGCGGGCGATCTCGTCGCGGTTGTGGAGCGTGGCGCGAGAGACGGTCGTGCCCGCGAGCAGCACGGGCTCCAGCTCCGCGACCGGGGTGAGGACGCCGGTACGGCCCACCTGCACGGAGATGGCGAGCAGCCGGGTCTCGGCGCGCTCCGCCGCGAACTTGTAGGCCATGGCCCATCGGGGCGCCTTGCTCGTGCTTCCCGCCTCGCGCTGGAGGGCGAGCGAGTCCAGCTTCACGACCGCCCCATCGGTTCCGTACGCGAAATCCCTCCTCAGGCGGTCCAGCTCGCCGATGGCCGACCAGACTTCATCGATGCCCCGGGCGCGCCACATGCGCTCGACCCCGGGCAGCCCCCAGGCCCGCAGCCTCTCGTGGTAGCCGGACTGGGTCTCGCCCCCGGCCTGTGCGGGCTCGCAGGCCCCCACCCCGTAGAGCACGATCTCCAGCCGGCGCTCGGCCACCTCGCGAGGGTCCAGAAGCTTGACCGTGCCCGCGGCCAGGTTGCGCGGGTTGGCATAGCGCTCCTCGCCGGCGTCCTCGCGCGCCGCGTTGATGCGCTGGAACTCTGCAAGCGTCATGAAGATTTCCCCGCGGATCTCGATAAAGTCGGGCACGGGTGCCCCGGGGGCGGCCCTCAGGTTGCGGGGCAGGCCCCGGATCGTGAGCGCGTTGGCGGTGACGTCATCCCCCTCGACGCCGTTGCCGCGGGTCACGGCGCGCACGAGCCTGCCCCGCTCGTAGGTGAGGCTGACGGCGAGGCCGTCGATCTTCGGCTCCACCACGTACGAGAGGCCCTCCCGGCCGAGGAGCCTCGAGAGCCGGGCGTCGAACTCGCGCAGCTCGGCCTCCGAGTAGGTGTTGTCGAGGCT